>NZ_LT629700.1:971301-1295068 GCF_900103625.1 Corynebacterium mycetoides
GCCCTCGTGGGCAAGGGCATCACCTTCGACACCGGAGGCATCTCCCTGAAGCCAGCGCCACAGATGGAGGACATGATCTCGGACATGGGAGGCTCCGCCGCACAGCTGGGCGCCATCGCCGCCGCGGCGCGGCTCGGCATCCCGGCGCGGGTTGAGGCGTGGCTGCCCCTGGCGGAGAACATGCCCTCGGGCTCCGCGACCCACCCGGGCGACGTGATCACGCACTACGGCGGCCTGACCAGCGAAGTTCTCAACACCGACGCGGAGGGCCGGCTCGTGCTTGCCGACGCCATAGCCCGCGCGTCCGAAGACTCCCCCGCCTACCTCATCGAGACGGCGACGCTGACCGGAGCGCAAATGGTCGCCCTCGGCACGCGGACGATGGGCGTCATGGGGTCCGACGAGTTCCGCGACCGCGTCGCCGAGATCGGCCGCGAGGTGGGCGAAAACGCGTGGGCGATGCCGCTGCTCGAGGAGCAGAACGAGGATCTCAAGTCGCCCGTCGCCGACATCCGCAACGTGCACAACTCGCGCAACGGTGGCATGCTCTACGCGGGCCTGTACCTGTCGCGCTTCGTGCACGAGGACACCGAGTGGGTGCACATGGACGTCGCCGGCCCCGCCTGGAACACGGGTGGGGCGCACGGCTACACGCCGAAGCGGGCGACGGGCACCCCGGTGCGCACGATCGTCGAAACGCTGCTCGCTCTCGCCGAGTAAAGCCGGTTAGCTGGGCGGGTTTTCGCCGCGCTCGAACCTGGCGCGGCGCTCGCGCTGCTCGGCGCGGCGGCGCAGGATCCGCTCCTGCTCCATTTTCTTGCGCATGCGTTCGGGATAGCCGGTCTCCTCGACGTCGTACAGCGCGATGCCCAGCAGTGTGGCCACCGCATCAATCCCCTTTGGCCCGCCGATGCGGCGCCGGATGTAGTTGCCGGCTTCGTCGACAAGCACGACCGACATTTCGTTGAGCATCGTCTCGGGCTCGACGAACCCTTCGATAAAACCGCGGCCGCTCGCCCACTGGGCCAGATCGCGGGAATCCTCGGGACGGATCGTGTCGCCCGGGCCGCGCGGTGGTTTCAGGGGCGAGGCCGGCGTGCGCCTGCCGAAGAAGTTGAACACCCGCCCAATATTACCGACGCCCGGTACAACGGACCCCCACGGGCGACGGTTGAGCACTGAAACGGGTACGCTGAAGCCTTGTAGTTAACGTCTTACATTACCTGCGAGGAGACTAAACCATGGCGCACTCTGTAGAGATGCCCGAGCTGGGCGAATCGGTAACCGAGGGCACGATTACCACGTGGCTGAAGGAAGTTGGCGACACCGTCGACGTCGATGAGCCGTTGCTCGAGGTCTCCACGGACAAGGTCGACACCGAGATCCCCTCCCCCGCATCCGGCGTTCTCCTCGAAATTAAGGCGCAGGAGGACGACACCGTCGAGGTCGGCGAGGTCATCGCGATTATCGGCGAGGAGGGCGAGAGCGCAGACTCCGGCGCCGCCGCATCCGCCCCCGCCCAGGAAGAAGCTCTCGCCGAGTCTGCCCCCGCGGAATCCGCCCCCGCCGAGAGGCCCGCGGCGAGCCCGGCGGCCTCCGGCCCCGCAACCGACATCGAGATGCCCGAGCTGGGCGAGTCCGTCACCGAGGGCACCATCACAACGTGGCTCAAGCAGGTCGGCGACACCGTGGACGTTGACGAGCCGCTCCTCGAGGTCTCCACCGACAAGGTCGACACCGAAATCCCCTCCCCCGTCGCAGGTACGCTGCTGGAGATTCTGGCCGACGAAGATGACACCGTCGAGGTGGGCGAGGTCATCGCCCGCGTGGGTGACGCCAACGCCGCCCCCGCGTCCTCCGGCGAGGAGGTCAACCGCGGCGAAGAGAGCGTCGCCGACGTGGACGAAGAGGTCACCGAGGACAACTCCGCACCCGGCGAGGGCGCTAACCCCGAGGACGCCCCGAGGAAGGACGACACCAACGCCTCCTCAACCAACCTGAAGGGCTCCGGCAAGTCCACCAAGGTGGAGATGCCCGAGCTGGGCGAGTCCGTCACCGAGGGCACCATCACCACCTGGCTCAAGCAGGTCGGCGACCTCGTCGAGGTGGACGAGCCGCTGCTCGAAGTTTCCACCGACAAGGTCGACACCGAAATCCCGTCCCCGGTTGAGGGAACGATCCTGGAGATCCTGGCCCAGGAGGACGACACCGTCGAGGTCGGCGAGGTCATCGTCGTCATCGGCGACGCCGAGGCGGCAGCGTCTGCGGAATCCGCGGATACCGCACCCGCCGAACACGCTGAGCCGTCTGAGCCCGCCAAACAGGAAGCGCAGCCTCAGGAGGACAAGCCCACCCCGAAGACAACCTCGGAGGCCACGGATCCCCAAAAGGATGACAAGTCGGCAGAGGGCTCCGCGGTCAACGAGCGCTCCGAGCTCGACGCCAAGGCGGAGGCCGCTCCGGAGGAGGCCACCAACGCGTCCGCCGCCTCCACCACCCTGGAAAACCGCGGCGACAAGGTCCCCTACGTCACCCCGCTCGTGCGCAAGCTCGCCGACAAGCACGGTGTTGACCTCAACTCGATCGAGGGCACCGGCGTCGGCGGCCGCATCCGCAAGCAGGACGTCCTCGCCGCCGCCGAGGGCGGCGCCAAGGCGGGCCAGGAGCAGGCACAGGGCCAGGCCGCGGCCGACGCCCCCGCCTCGAACGATCCGCGTGCGGCGTGGTCCACCTACAAGGTCGACCCGTCCAAGCAGGAGCTGATCGACACCACCCAGAAGGTCTCGCGCATCCGCCAGATCACCGCGACCACTATGGTGCAGTCGCTGCAGTCGACCGCCCAGCTCACCCACGTGCAGGAAGTCGACGTCACCGCCGTCGCCGCGCTGCGCGCCAAGGTGAAGCCGAAGTTCGTGGAGAAGTACGGTGTCAACATCACCTACCTCGCCTTCTTCGTCAAGGCAGCGGCAGAGGCGCTCGTCCTTCACCCGAACGTCAACGCGTCCTACAACGCCGAGACTAAGGAGATCACCTATCACGCCGACGTCAACATCGGCATCGCGGTGGATACCCCGCAGGGCCTGCTGGTTCCGGTGCTGAAGAAGGCGCAGGACATGAACCTGGCGGACATCGCCAAGGGCATCGCGGACGTGGCCGAGCGCGCGCGCACGAAGAAGCTGCGTCCGGACGACCTCTCCGGCGCGACGTTCACCGTCACCAACATCGGTTCCGAGGGCGCCATGCTCGACACCCCGATTCTCACCCCGCCGCAGGCCGGCATCCTGGGCACCGCGGCGATTGAGAAGCGCCCGGTCGTCGTCACCGAGAACGGCGTCGACGCCATCGCGATCCGTCAGATGACCTACCTGCCGTTCACCTACGACCACCAGCTTGTCGACGGCGCCGACGCGGGCCGGTTTGTCTCCACGATCCGCGACCGCATCGAGACCGGCGACTTCGAGGCAGATCTTGGGCTCTAACGCCTCCGGGGCTTGTTAAGCCCGCCTCACCCAGAACCGCCCCGCGGACGCATGTCCCCGGGGCGGTTTTGTGTTGCGCGCTGCTTTCGAGCGCGGCGAGGATGCGCCGGGGAATGTAAGCAGTACGAGAC
Source organism: Corynebacterium mycetoides (assembly GCF_900103625.1). Lineage (NCBI taxonomy): Bacteria > Bacillati > Actinomycetota > Actinomycetes > Mycobacteriales > Corynebacteriaceae > Corynebacterium > Corynebacterium mycetoides. Next base: position 974,912 of record NZ_LT629700.1, read on the forward strand.
GGCACGGGTTTGTCGGGGCAGTCGTTAGACTGAGAGGTGCATATCGTTTCCCCGACACAAGGAGAATGCGTTGGACTACATTTCCCGGCACATCGGGCCCGACAGCGCAGAAGAGCAGGAAATGCTCGCCGCGCTGGGCTACGACAGCGTCGAGGCGTTGGTAGACGCCGCCATACCGCCCGGCATCAAGGCGACCGAGCCGATCACGCTTCCCGCGCCGCTGACGGAGCACCAGGCTCAGACCCGCCTGCGGGAGCTGGCGGACAAGAACGTTGTGCTCAAGGCGTTCTACGGGCAGGGCTTCTCCTCGACGCTGACGCCGCCGGTCATCCGTCGCGGAGTGGTGGAGGATGCCGGCTGGTACACCGCCTACACCCCCTACCAGCCGGAGATCTCCCAGGGCCGCCTAGAGGCGCTGCTCAACTTCCAGACGATGGTGCAGGATCTCACCGGTCTTCCCATCTCCAACGCGTCGCTGCTGGACGAAGCCTCGGCCGCCGGCGAGGCCATCGGGCTGATGTCCCGCGCCGTGAAGAAGGGCCGCCGCGTGCTGCTCGACTCTCGCCTGCACCCCCAGGTCATCGCGGTGGCCTCGGAGCGCGCCCGCGCGATCGACCTCGAGGTCGAAGTCACCGACCTGACCCAGGGCGTTGTGGGCGAGGACCTCGTGGGCGTGGTCATCGCCTACCCGGGCACCGAGGGCGACATCATCGACCCGCGCCCGATCATCGAGGCGATCCACTCCCGCGGCGGTCTCGCTGCCGTCGACGCGGACATCCTCGCGCTGACACTGCTGGAGTCGCCGGGTGAGCTCGGGGCGGACATCACCATCGGCACCACCCAGCGCTTCGGCGTCCCGCTGTTCTACGGCGGCCCCCACGCCGCTTATATGTCGGTGTCCGACAAGCTCAAGCGCCAGATGCCGGGCCGGCTCGTGGGCGTGTCCGTGGACGCGGAGGGCTACCCCGCCTACCGCCTCGCGCTGCAGACCCGCGAGCAGCACATCCGCCGCGAGCGCGCCACCTCGAACATCTGCACGGCGCAGGCCCTGCTCGCCGTGACCGCCTCCATGTACGCCGTGTACCACGGCCCCGAGGGCCTCACCGACATCGCGCGGGCGGTTCATCGCCGGGCCGCCGACTTCGCGGCGTCGATAAGCAAGGGCGGCTTCGGCCGCGTCAAGCACGAGAACTTCTTCGACACGGTCACCGTCGCCGTCGACGGGCGGGCGGGAGAGATCAAGCGCGCCTTGGCCGACAAGGGCTACCTGGTGCGCACGATCGGCACCGACGCGGTGGTGGTCAGCTTCGGCGAGGACACCGAAGACCGCGACCTCGAGGTGCTCGTCGAGGCCTTCGGCGGCACGCTCACCGAAGGCGGCAGCCGGCTGCCCGAAGGCCTCGACCGGACAACGGAGTTCCTCACCCACGAGACGTTCAACATTGTCCACTCCGAGACCCAGATGATGCGCTACATCCGCAAGCTGGGCGACAAGGACCTGGCGCTCGACCGCACAATGATCCCGCTGGGGTCGTGCACCATGAAGCTCAACCCCACCGCGGGGCTGGAGGCGATCACCTGGCCCGGCTTCGCCAACGTGCACCCGTTCACCCCCGACGAGTACACGCAGGGCTGGCGCGAGCTCATCGGGGAGCTCTCCGACTGGCTGGTCGAGCTCACCGGCTACGCCGCCGTGAGCGTCCAGCCGAACTCGGGCGCCACCGGCGAGCTCGCGGGCCTGCTGGCGATCCGCCGCTACCACGTCGCCAACGGAGACAGCGAGCGCGACATCTGCCTGATCCCGGCCTCCGCGCACGGCACGAACGCGGCGTCGGCGACGCTGGCGAACCTGCGCGTCGCCGTGGTCAAGACCGCCGCCGACGGGTCCATCGACGTCGACGACCTCGACGCCAAGCTCGAGCAGCACGCCGGGCGCGTCGCCGCGATCATGATCACCTACCCGTCCACGCACGGCGTGTACGAGGACACGGTGCAGACCGTGGCCGACAAGGTCCACGCCGCGGGCGGCCAGGTCTACATCGACGGCGCGAACATGAACGCGCTGACGGGCATCGGCCGCCCGGGCGACTTCGGCGGCGACGTCAGCCACCTCAACCTGCACAAGACATTCACCATCCCGCACGGCGGCGGCGGCCCGGGCGTTGGCCCGATCGGCGTGGCCGAGCACCTCGTGCCTTTCCTCCCCGCCGACCCGCAGGTCTCCCGTGAGGACGCCGCGGAGGACGTTCCCACAGGCGAGGGCGTCCCCATCTCGTCGACCACCTACGGCTCGGCCGGCGTCCTGCCCATCTCGTGGGCGTACATCGCCATGAGCGGGGCCGACGGCCTGAAGAAAGCCACCCAGAACGCGGTGCTGGCCGCCAACTACCTGGTCCACGAGCTCCAGGACTCCTACCCCATCCTCTACACCGGCAACGCCGGCCTGGTGGGCCACGAGTGCATCCTCGACCTCAACGGCATCGCCGCTGAGTCCGGGGTGACCGCGACCGACGTGGCCAAGCGGCTGGTGGACTACGGCTTCCACGCCCCCACCCTCGCCTTCCCCGTCGCGGGCACGCTCATGGTGGAGCCGACGGAGTCGGAGGACCTCGCCGAGCTCAAGCGCTTCATCGAGGCGATGCGCAGCATCCGCGCCGAGATCCAGGAGATCGTCGATGGGAAGATCGAGTACGAAAAGTCCGTGGTGCACAACGCGCCGTACACGGCCTACAGCGTCACCCGCAGCGAGTGGCCGTACGACTTCACCCGCGAGCAGGCGGCGTACCCGGTCGAGGGGCTCATCCGGCAGAAGTACTTCCCGCCGGTGCGCCGCATCGACGAGGCCTACGGCGACCGCAACCTGGTGTGCGCCTGCCCGCCCCCGGAGGCGTTCGACATCGAGCCCGAGTCCGTCGAAGAGGTCGACGTTGTCGTGACCGAAGAAAACCGCAAGTAAGGAAGGTGCACACATGCCGGAATCACCCTTGAAAGCCATCCACGAGCAGCTCGGGGCCTCGTTCACCGACTTCGGCGGCTGGACCATGCCCTTGAAGTACGACAACGAGCTGGAGGAGCACCGCGCCGTGCGCGGCGACGTCGGCATCTTCGACCTCTCCCACATGGGCGAAATCGACGTCACCGGCCCCGACGCCGGCGCCTTCCTCGACTTCGCGCTGATCTCCTCGCTGTCCACCCTGAAGGTGGGCAAGGCGAAATACTCCATGATCGTCGCCGAGGACGGCGGCATCCTGGATGACCTGATCAGCTACAAGCTCGCCGACGACCACTACCTCGTCGTGCCCAACGCCGCCAACACCTCCGCGGTGTGGCTGGCGTTCCAGGCCCGCGCCGAAGGCTTCGACGTCGAGCTGACCAACCGCAGCGAGGAGATCGCACTTATCGCAGTGCAGGGCCCGCGGTCGCTGGAGGTCCTCGCCCCGCTTGTCGACGGCGCACCGGGCGAGCTGTCCTACTACTCCGCCGGCGAAATGAAGCTGGGGGACATCGACGTCATCGTCGCGCGCACCGGCTACACGGGGGAGGACGGCTTCGAGATCTACTCCAGCTTCGCCGACGCCCCCGCCGTGTGGGATGCCGTCGCAGGTCACGGCACCCCGTGCGGTCTGGCCGCGCGTGACTCCCTGCGCCTGGAGGCGTCCATGCCGCTGTACGGCCACGAGCTCTCCGCGGACATCACCCCGGTGGAGGCGGGCATGGGCCGGGCGTTTGCGAAGAAGGAGGCGGACTTCGTGGGCAAGGAGGCCCTCGCCGGCCGGCAGCCGCGTGTGGTCATCGCCGGCCTGACCTCCTCCCAGCGCCGCGCCGCCCGCGAGGGCGCGGTGGTTTACCTGGGCGAGGAGAAGATCGGCGAGGTCACGTCTGGCCAGCCGTCCCCCACCCTCGGCTACCCCGTGGCGCTGGCGCACCTCGACCCGGAGCACGCCGAGATCGGCACCGATGTCGAAATTGACATCCGCGGGCGCCGTTACCCGTTTACTATCGTTGAGACCCCCTTCTACACCCGAAAGGATTCCTAGCTCCATGGCTAACGAACTGCCCCAAGATTTCTCCTACTCCGAGGATCACGAGTGGATCAACGCCCCGCAGGATGTGGCTGAGGGCGCGGTCGTGCGCGTCGGCATCACCTCCGTGGCCGCCGACCGCCTCGGCGAGGTCGTCTTCGCCGAACTCCCGCAGGTGGGCGACGAGGTCACCGCCGGCGAGACCTGCGGCGAGATCGAGTCCACCAAGTCCGTGTCCGACCTGTACTCCCCCGTCACCGGCAACGTGGCCGCCGTGAACGAGGAAATCGACGGCAACTTTGAGCTGATTAACAAGGATCCCTTCGGCAAGGGGTGGCTCTTCGAGGTCACCGTCGCCTCCGTCGGTCCGCTCATGACCGCCGATGAATACGCGGCAGACAACGGCATCTAATTCGGGCGTAGGACTACGATGTGGGGCATGACTGCTCCACGCGAACCCTTCTTCCCCGCCAGCGAGCCCATCCGTGCATCGGGTGGGCCGCTTGACGTTCGCCACCTCGGCCTGGTCGACTACACGCGCGCTTGGGAACTGCAGGCGGAACTCGCCACCCAGCGCGCCAGCGACGAGATCGGAGACACCGTCCTGGTGCTCGAGCACCCCTACACCTACACCGCCGGCAAGCGCACGCAGCCGGAGGATATGCCCAAGGATGACGCCCCGGTAGTCCAGGTGGACCGCGGCGGGCGCATCACGTGGCACGGGGAGGGCCAGCTGGTGCTCTACCCCATTATCAAACTGGCCGACCCGGTCGATGTGGTGGACTACGTGCGCCGCCTGGAGGAGGCCATCATCTTCGCGGTGCGCGAGGCGGGGCTCACCTCCGCTGGGCGTATCGACGGTCGCTCGGGCGTCTGGCTGCCCCACACCGTCCGCGCCGCGAGCCCCGAGGCCCCGACGCGAGACAGGAAGATCGCGGCCCTGGGCATCCGCATCACGCGCGGAGTGACCATGCACGGGTTGTCGCTCAACTGCGACAACTCGCTCGAGGCGTACTCCCACATCGTGGCGTGCGGCATCGACGACGCGGACGTTACCACCATGAGCCTGGAAATGGGCCGCGACGTCACGCCTGCCGAGATGAGCGAGCCGCTGGTCTCCGCCCTCGACCGGGCGCTGTCCGGGCAGTTGAAGGTGGCCAACCACACGTTCGCCTCGGCCCCCGACCCGTCCAAGGGCCTCACCCGCGTTCTCTGACCGCTTGACATACGCGATACCCTAGGGGGGTGACTGTTGCACCTGAAGGCCGGAAGCTCCTGCGCGTAGAGATGCGTAACGCGCAGACCCCGATTGAGGCGAAGCCGCGGTGGATCCGCAACGCTGTCAAGACGGGTCCCGAATACGAGGACATGAAGAAGAAGGTGGCGGGAGCCTCCCTTCACACCGTGTGTCAGGAGGCGGGTTGTCCCAACATCCACGAGTGTTGGGAGTCCCGCGAGGCAACCTTCCTCATCGGCGGGGCGAACTGCTCCCGCCGGTGCGATTTCTGCCAGATCAACTCCGCCAAGCCGGAGCCCCTCGACCGCGGTGAGCCCCTGCGCGTGGCGGAGTCCGTGCGCGAGATGAACCTGAACTACTCCACCATCACCGGCGTGACCCGCGACGATCTCGAGGACGAGGGCGCGTGGCTCTACGCCGAGGTGGTGCGCAAGATTCACGAGCTCAACCCGAACACCGGTGTGGAGAACCTCACGCCGGACTTCTCGGGCAAGCCGGACCTGCTCCAAGAGGTTTTCGAGGCCCGCCCCGAGGTCTTCGCGCACAACGTCGAGACGGTGCCGCGCATCTTCCGCCGCATCCGCCCGGCGTTCCGCTACGACCGTTCCCTGGACGTCATCCGCCAGGCCCGCGACTTCGGCCTGATCACCAAGTCGAACCTCATCCTGGGCATGGGCGAGACGCGCGAGGAGGTCATGCAATCGCTGCAGGAGCTTGTCGACGCCGGCACCGACATCATCACCATCACCCAGTACCTGCGCCCCGGCCCCCAGTTCCACCCGATTGAGCGCTGGGTGAAGCCGGAAGAGTTCATCGAGTACCGCGACGCGGCGTACGAGATGGGCTTCGGCGCGGTCATGTCCGGCCCGCTGGTGCGTTCGTCCTACCGCGCCGGCAAGCTCTACGTCGAGGCGATGAAGCACCGCGGCCTCGAGCTGCCGGACAACCTCAAGCACCTCGCCGAGACCTCGCAGGGCGACACGGCCCAGGAGGCCTCGACTCTGCTGAGCAAGTACGGGCCGTCGCGCGAGACGCCCGTGCTGACGCGCTAAGGGAAGACGTCAGCGCGTAAAACGCCCGAAAAAGAGCCCAAAAAAGCGCTGAGGTCTTCTCGCAGGAAGACCTCAGCGCTTCTTTGTGCGCATCCGCGCTTAGCTCAGGTCGGTGCCACCGTTGACCATCATGGGCCGGTCGAGGACGACCTCCGGGATCTTGAAGGCGTCGACAAGCACCTCGGACCACGGGCCAAGGGAGTCCACCAGGTCGTTGACCGCGGCCTTCGCGGCCTTGACGCGGCCGCTCGGCAGGACGCCGTGCTCCTGGTACCAGTCGGCGTGCTCCACGATGGTGTCCAAGACGTAGAGGTCGCGCAGCTGCTCGAAGACCGGGCGCGCCGGCGAGTTCTCCGGAAGCTTCTCCTCCGCCTCGATCATGGCCTGAACCATCATGCGGTCGCCGTACGCGACGGCCGCGGCCAGCAGGTGATCCTGGGTGCGGTCGATGACCTTGGCGGCGTCCTCCCGGTCCATCTTGCGCGCAACCTGGACGCGGCGGACCAGGGAGTTGAGCACGTGCTCCTCACGCGATTGGACGATGCGCAGCTGCGTCTCGGCGTCGAACAGCGAGCCGGTGCCGGTCACGCGGTCGGAGATGGACTGGACGCCGGCGGCGATGCCGGAGCGGCGGGTGAGGATGTCGCCGACGTTGGAGGCGACAAACTTCGCCATGCCGAACGGAGACATCTCGGAGACTTCCCGGCCGTAGGCGGTGAGCAGGTTCTTGCCCACGAGCTGGCGCAAAATGGTGTCGTCGCCCTCGAAGGTGCTGAAGATGTCCACGTCGGCACGGAAGGTGGTCAACAGGTTCTCGGACATGTAGCCGGCGCCGCCGCAGGCCTCGCGGCACTCTTGCAGGGTGGCGTTGGCGTAGGTCGCGGCGGTCGACTTGAAGATGGCGGCCAGCGTCTCCATCTCACGCCCGGCGCGTTCCTGCTCGTCGGTCGGTTGAGCCGGGTTCCACTCGCCTGCCATGATGGCGTCCTGCTGCGCCTGGTAGCGGTCCAGCAGCGCGTTCTGGAAAATGGCCAGGGCGTAGGACTTCGCCAGCGGGATGAGCAGGCGGCGGCGGTGCTGGCGGTAGTCGATGAGACGGGCCTCCTTGCCCGGGGTGCCGGCCTCGAACTGGCGGCGGATGTTCGCGTACTTCACGGCCAGGGCGAGGCCGGTGCGGGACGCGCCGAGGGCGGATGCGCCGACTCCTAGGCGGCCGCGCACGAGGGTGGCGAGCATGGTGAAGAAGCGGCGGTTCTTCGACTCGATCGGGGAGGAATACGTGCCGTCTTCCGCCACGTCACCGAAGCGGTTGAGCAGGTTCTCACGCGGCACGCGGACGTTGTCGAACACGATCATGCCGTTGTCCACGCCGAGCAGGCCGCCCTTGTGGCCGTGGTCGGAGGTGGTCACGCCCGGGGCGTCGGAGCCGTCTTCCTCGCGGATGCGGACAATGATGCAGTGCACGCCGTGGGACTCCTCGGAGTCCGGGGTGTAGAGCTGGGCGAAAACAGCTGCCCAGCGGCCGTCGCGCGCAGCGTTGCCAATGTAGGCCTTCTTCGACCCCGGCGTCGGGGAGTTGACAATGAACTCCTTCGTCTCCGGGTCGTAGGTGGCGGTGGTTTCGAGCTGCTGCACGTTGGAGCCGTGGCCGATCTCGGTCATGGCGAAGCAGCCGAGCTTGGTCAGGTCCATCGCTCCCTGCGCGAACTCGACGTGGCGCTCGGTGCCCAGCGCGTCGACGGCGCCGCCCCACAGGCCGAACTGCACGCCGGACTTAATCGCGGCGGAGTTATTGATCTGGGCGATGAGCTCGAGCGACGACACTCCCGCGGCGACCTGGCCCTCGCCGCCGTTGAGCGGGGAGAACGACGGCTGGATCTTGCCGCTGGAGGCGATCTTCTGCACATTCTCGAGGTTGTCGGCGCGGATCTCGTCGAGGGTGCCGTCGATCTTCGGGAGCAGGGAGGCGTCGTTAAGCAGGGGGCGCAGGCTTTCCTTGCGGTCCTTGTAGTTGCCGTCGATCAGGTCGGCGAGGTCGGCGACAGCGGCCGGGTCCGGCGTGCTCGGCAGCGTGGCCGGCTGGTTCTTTTCCGGCTTGGCGGACGCCTTGGTCGCGTCGGTGGCCAAGGGCTTGGCTTCGACGTTGTCCTTGGAGGGGTTGGGCTGGGACATGGTTTCGGGGTTTACCTTTCGGTTTGAAAGCTGGTTTTAGCGCTCGATGATGGCGACGACGCCCTGGCCACCGGCAGCGCAGACGGAGATGAGGGTGCGTCCGCCGCCGTTTTCGACGAGCGTCTTGGCCGCGGAGGCGAGGATGCGGGCGCCAGTAGCAGCGAACGGGTGGCCGGCGGCGAGGGAGGAACCCTTGACGTTGAGCTTGGAGCGGTCGATGGAACCGAGCGGCGCGTCGAGCCCGAGGCGCTCGCGGCAGTAGGTTTCGTCCTCCCACGCCTTCAAGGTGGCGAGCACCTGGGAGGCGAAGGCCTCGTGGATTTCGTAGAAATCGAAGTCCTGCAGGGTCAGGCCCTGGCGCGCGAGCAGGCGCGGCACCGCGTAGGTGGGGGCCATGAGCAGCCCGTCCTTGCCGCTGACGAAGTCCACGGCGCCGAGCTCGGAGTCGACGATGAAGGCCTGGGCCTCGAGGCCGTGCTCGCGGCCCCACTCCTCGGTTCCGAGGAGGACGGCTGCGGCGCCGTCGGTAAGCGGGGTGGAGTTACCGGCGGTCATCGTGGCCGTTCCGCCGTGCTCGATGGCGTCCTTCTTGCCGAAGACCGGCTTGAGGGTGGCGAGCTTTTCCACGGTGGAGTCCGGGCGCAGGTTGGTGTCGCGGGTGACGCCGAGGTACGGCGTGACCAGGTCCTCGAAGAAGCCTTCGTTGTAGGCCTTGGCCAGGTTCTGGTGGGAGGCGGCGGCCAGCTCGTCCTGCGCCTCGCGGGAGATGTCCATCTCGCGGGCGGTGATGGCGGCGTGCTCACCCATGGAAAGGCCGGTGCGCGGCTCGCCGTTCTGCGGCTGCTCGGGCGCGAGCTGGTTCGGGCGGATCGAGCCGAACAGCTTCACCTGGTCCAGCGGCTTCTTCGCGTTGGACGCCTTGATCAGGGTCTTGCGCAGGGTGTCGTTGACGGCTAGCGGCGCGTCGGAGGTGGTGTCGGTGCCGCAGCCGATGCCGGCCTCGATGCGGCCGAGCGCGATCGCGTCCGAGACCAGGATGGAGGCGGTAAGCGAGGTACCGCACGCGTGCTGGAGGTCGAGGGCCGGGGTTGTCGGGGCAAGGGCGGAGCCCAGCACGCTCTCGCGCACGAGGTTGAAGTCGCGGGCGTGCTTGATCACTGCGCCGCCGGCGACGAGGCCGAGCCGCTCGTCCTGCAGGCCGTAGCGGGCGACGAGGCCGTCGAGGGTGGCGGTGAGCATGTCCTGGTTGGAGGCGTTCGCGTATTCCTTGTTGGAACGGGCGAACGGGATGCGGTTGCCGCCGAGGATGGCGACTCTGCGGGGCTGGTTCACTTCTATTTCCCTGCTTTCAACTGGTGTACGAAGTCGTTGCGGTTAATTCTCGTTGTACCATACAACACAAAGGCGTAGTGCTGTAAGGTAAATCACGGCACAAACAAGGAATTCACAAGGAGCACACTGTGGCCAAAAAGGGCTTTCTCGAAAAACTCATCAACTCCCCGCTCGCGGCCAAGGCCGGCGTACCCCAGGGCTACCCGCTGCGCCGCTACACGCCGGGCGAGCCGCTGCTGCACGCGCCCGTGGTCGTGGGCGGCAACGGGCGCCTTGTCGACGCCCTGACGCGCACCCTCGAGGGGCCCTACAAGCTCCTCAAGATGGAGGCAGACTCCCCGCGCGCCGGCATCGTCTTCGATGCCACCGGCCTCACCCGCCCGGAGGACCTCCACGAGCTGCACAGCTTCTTCCACCCGCAGCTGAAGAAGGTCGCCGACAACGCCCGCCTGGTTGTCATCGGCACCACGCCCGAGCTTATCGACGACACCGACGCACGCATCGCCGCTCGCGCGCTCGAAGGGTTCACCCGCTCGCTAGCCAAGGAGATGCGCAAGGCCGCCACGGTCCAGCTCGTCTACGTCGACCCGGCGATCACCTCCGAGAACTTCGATCGCGTGGAGTCCACCCTGCGCTTCCTGCTGTCCGGCAAGTCGGCCTACGTCGACGGCCAGGTGCTGCGCGTCACCGACGCGCCTGTGCAGGCCCCGGCCGACTGGGAGAAGCCCTTGGCCGGCCGCATCGCCGTGGTCACCGGCGCCGCTCGAGGCATCGGCGCCGTCATCGCCGAGACCCTGGCGCGCGATGGCGCCTCCGTGATCTGCGTGGACGTCCCGCAGGCCGGTGAGGGCCTGACCAAGACCGCGAACAAGGTCAAGGGCACCGCACTCCCCCTCGACGTCACCGACCCGGCCGCCGCCGACAAGCTGGCGCAGCACGCCCAAGAGCGCTACGGCACAAAGATCGACGTGCTCGTGCACAACGCCGGCGTGACCCGCGACAAGCTGCTGGTCAACATGGACGAGAACCGCTGGAACATGGTGCAAAACATTAACCTCGTGGCCCCGGTGCGCATCACCGAGAAGCTGCTCGAGGCCGACGCGCTCGGCGCGAACCCGGCCGTCATCGGCGTGTCTTCGACCTCCGGCATCGCGGGCAACCGCGGCCAGACCAACTACGGCACCACCAAGGCCGGCGTCATCGGCTTCGTCGACTCGCTGAAGGACCGCCTGGCCGAGCTCGGCGGCAACGTCAACGCTGTGGCCCCGGGCTTCATCGAGACCGACATGACCGCCGCGATGCCCACCGGCCCGCGCGAGATCGGCCGTCGCCTCAACTCCCTGCAGCAGGGCGGCCAGCCCCGCGACGTCGCCGAGGCCGTGGCGTTCTTCGCCGCCACCTCGTCGACCTCCGTCAACGGCAACACGCTGCGCGTGTGCGGCCAGAGCATGCTGGGGGCCTAACCCATGAGCGAGTACACAGTCCTTAATAAGGTGCCCGATCTGGATAAGGTGATGAACCAGATCAAGGTCGGCATGCTGCCCGTCGTGGGCACCACGCACGTCGCCGACGCCGACCCGACGTCGCGGACGGAGGTCCGGGGCGTGACGGTGGACGTCGACAAGCTTGCCGCGTACACCAGCGCGACCGGCCTGCGCCTGGGCAACGAGCTCCCGCCGACGTACTTCTTCGTGGTGGCCTTCCCCATCGTCATGGATCTCATGGCGCGCAAGGACTTCCCTTTCGCCCCCACCGGCGCGGTGCACATCGCCAACGAGATTTCCCAGAAGCGCCCGCTGCGCGTGGACGAGACCTACACCGTGCGCGCCCGCGGCGAGCGCCTGCGCCCGCACCGCAAGGGCCTGCTCATTGACATGGTCACCGAGGTCTTCGCGGAAGGGGACGAGTCCGGCGAGCCGGTGTGGACGCAGGTGTCCACCTTCCTCGGCCAGGGCCAGAAGTTCGCGAAAAGCGCGCCGGTGGCCCTGACCACCCGCGGCGTTGACGACGGTCGGCGCCTCGGCACCCCCGAGCTGCCGGACGTCGCCGCCAACGGCCATTTCAAGGTCACGGGCGAGACGGTGAGCAACTACGTGGACGCCTCAGGCGACAAGAACCCGATCCACACCTCCACCCTCGGGGCGAAGGTGTTCGGCTTCCCGGGCATCATCGCCCACGGTATGTACTCCGCAGCCGCGGCCCTGCGATTCCTAGAGGGCAAGCTCGGCGGGGCGCTGACATACCGCGTGGAGTTCTACAAGCCCGTGGTCGTTCCCACCCGCGTGGCGGAATGGGTCGTGCCGGAGGGCGATAACGCCGTCAACCTCCAGCTGCGCAGCACCTCCAAACCGGACAAGGTGCACCTCAACGCGCGCGTCGAGTACCTGTAGCGCTCGCGCACACGCGTCACGGCGCCCGGCTCGTTGACCACGGGTTGGGCGCTTTCCCCATTTTGACAACGTGCAATAGAGTGTGAGGCATGGCAGACCCGAAGGACAAGGCAGCCGCGAAGGCGGCGAAGCAACAGGAGCGCGCCGCGAAGCGCGCCAAGCGCAAGAACACCCGCAGCCAGATCGCGCAGGCGTTTACCATGCAGCGCAAGCGCGACAAAAAGCTGATCCCGCTGATGATTCTGTGCGTGCTCGGCATGGGGCTGCTGTTCTTCCTCATCGGCCTGCTGTTCAACGCCGAGTGGTTCATGCTGGTCACCGGCCTCCTCCTCGGCGCGGTGCTGGCAATGTTCGTGTTCTCCCGCCGCCTGGAGGCCTCGATGTACGACGAGGTGGGTGACACCCCGGGCGCGGCAGCGTGGACGCTGGAAAACATGCGCAATACGATGGGCATCGTCTGGCTTACCAAGACCGCCGTGGCCGCCAACACGCAGATGGACACCGTCCACCGCGTCGTGGGCAACCCCGGCGTGGTGCTCGTCGGCGAGGGCAACGCCAACAGGCTCAAGCCGCTCATGTCCAGGGAGCACAAGCGGGTGGACAAGCTTTTGGCCGGCGTGCCCATCCACGAGGTCTACGTCGGCGACGGCGAGGGCCAGACCGCCGTGCGCGACCTGCAAAAGACCCTGCTCAAGCTGCCGAAGAACTACAAGAAGGACGAGGTGTACTCCATCTCGGCCAAGCTCGACGCGATGGATGCGCGCACACGCCCCGGCCAGCCCGCCGGCCTGCCGGGCGGCCCGCTACCCCGCGGCGCCCAGTCCATGTCCGGCATGAACCGGCGGATGCGGCGCATGCAGGAGCGCAAGGGCAAGTAACTAGCTGAGGATCACGGTCGTGCCGGTGGCGCGGTCGTGCAGCCCCCGCCCGTCGGCATCCACCATCGCCGCCGGGAGGATGAATCCCGTGAGGATCGTGCGCACGGCGGCGCGCCAGAAGCCGACGCGCTGCCCCGGGAGGTCGACACGCGCGACCCCCATGCCCAGCGCCATCATGCCCGGGGTGCGCGCGAACAGCCAGCCGCAGACGATGCCGAGGATCAGCCAGAGGAGGTAGGTGAGCGTGGCGGTGTCGCCCAGCGCGTCGGTGTTGAAGCGGATAAACGCCGCTAACGCCCAGCACAGGAACCAATCGATGGTCACGGCCCCAGCGCGGCGCGCGACCGAAGCCTGCGCCCCCGCGCCTGAGCTGGGTAGGCCGAGGGACTGTCCCGGGAAACCTGGAGAATCTGCCATGGCACCTTAGAGTACTTGAGGGCACCTGGGCCGCTTCCGGCGCGTTCCATCGCGGCTCTTACGCGCCGTCGGCCTGCGGCGAATCTGTAGGATGGTTGTGATAGCAGCCGACCCACTAAGGAGTTCACTTCATGGCCTTCGACAACATCGAGGACGTCACAAAATTCATCGCCGATGAAGACGTCGAATTCGTCGACGTCCGCTTTACCGACGTCCCCGGGACCGAGCACCATTTCTCCATCCCGGCGTCCATGTTCGACGAGGATGTGGTTGCGGAAGGCTTGGCTTTCGACGGCTCCTCCATCCGGGGTTTTACCACCATCGAGGAGTCAGACATGGTGCTCATGCCGGACCTGGCCACCGCGAAGCTCGACCCCTTCCGCGCGGCGAAGACGCTGAACGTGAAGTTCTTCGTCAACGACCCGTTCACCCACGAGGCGTTCTCCCGCGACCCGCGCAACGTCGCCCGCAAGGCGGAGGAGTACTTGAACTCCACCGGCATCGCCGACACCTGCTTCTTCGGCGCCGAGGCCGAGTTCTACCTCTTCGACTCCATCCGCTACGAAGTCGAGGGCCACACCCAGTTCTTCGAGATCGACTCCGAGGAGGGCTGGTGGAACCGCGGCGCCGAAACGGAGCTCGACGGCTCCCCGAACCTGGGCTACAAGAACCGCGTCAAGGGCGGCTACTTCCCCGTCCCGCCGTACGACAAGACTGTCGACGTCCGCGACGCCATGACCCAGAACCTGGCCAACGCCGGGTTCAAGATCGAGCGCTTCCACCGCGAGGTGGGCAACGGCGGCCAGCAGGAGATCAACTACAAGTTCAACACCATGCTGCACGCCGCCGACGACCTGCAGGACTTCAAATACATTGTGAAGAACACCGCCGTGCAGTTCGGCAAGACCGCGACCTTCATGCCGAAGCCGCTGGCGGGTGACAACGGTTCGGGCATGCACGCCCACCAGTCCCTGTGGAAGGACGGCGAGCCGCTGTTCTACGACGAGTCCGGCTACGGCGGCCTATCCGACATCGCCCGCTACTACATCGGCGGCATCCTCGAGCACGCAGGTGCCGTCCTGGCGTTTACCAACCCGACGCTGAACTCCTACCACCGCCTCGTACCGGGCTTCGAAGCTCCGATCAACCTGGTGTACTCCCAGCGCAACCGCTCCGCCGCCATCCGCATCCCGATTACCGGCACCAACCCGAAGGCCAAGCGCATCGAGTTCCGCGCCCCGGACCCCTCGGGCAACCCGTATCTCGGCTTCGCCGCGATGATGATGGCGGGGCTCGACGGCATCAAGAACCGCATCGAGCCGCACGCCCCGGTGGACAAGGACCTCTACGAGCTCCCGCCGGAGGAGGCCAAGGAAATTCCGCAGGCCCCGACCTCGCTGGAGGCCGCTCTGGTGGCGCTGGAGCACGACCACGACTTCCTCACCGAAGGCGACGTGTTCACCGAGGACCTGATCGAGACCTACATCAAGCTCAAGTACGACCGGGAGATCACCCCGGCTCGCCTGCGCCCGACGCCGCTCGAGTTCGAGATGTACTTCGACTGCTAGCGCGTCAGCGCCAGCGCGTGGACCATGTCCAGCAAAGGCGTTTCCACCCCGCCGCGCTGGGCCATGCGCCGCAGCGCGCCGACCTGCGCGTCCAGCTCATTGGGCAGGCCGGCGGCGATGTCGCGGTGCATGGAGCTCGTCGCCTCCGGGTACTGCGAGTCGCAGAACGCCAAATTGATCTCCACGGCGTCGTCCTTCAGGTCCACTCCGAGCGCGCGGCCGGCGGCGGCGACTTCCTCCATCAGTCCGCGCAGCTGCGGGCGCAGCTCGGTGCGCAGGTAGCCCATCGGCTTTCCCGCCACCGCGCCGAGAACGCCGGTGGTGGCCACGAACATCGCCTTCATCCACACGTCGGTTAGAACGGCGCCGTCCTCGCCGTAGTATCGCGACCCGATCCCGGCGTTCTTGAGGGCGCCGACAAGCTGCGGCGCGGCAGCCGGCGTATCGACGACCCCGGGCAGCAGCCCGAATCTCAGCGACAGCGGCCCTGGGTTCAGTGTGATCTCGGCCGGGCCGGTGCGCGTCATGTACCCGCGCACCACGCCGGCCAGCACGCGCTCGGCGCCGAAGAGGTCCGCGGCGTCGAAGTGCACCTCCACCGAATTGTGCGTGGTCACGATGGGCACGTCGCGCAGCGTCTGGATGTCCGCGAACGTCTCGTTGCCCGGCAGCGCCTTCGTGGCCACGATCACCACGTCGACCCCGCCCATGAGGTCCGCGACCTCCGCTGCGGTCTCCCCCGCATGAAAGTTCGTCACCGTGCGCTCGCCCTCCGGGCTTGTCAGCCGCAGCCCGCGCTCGCGCAGCGCGGCGAGAGTCTCCCCGCGCGCGATAAACCCGACGTTCTCACCCGCGGCGGCCAGCAAACCGCCGAAGTATCCACCCACGCCACCGGCGCCGACAAAAAGAATGTTCATGCGATTTACTCTAGGCGCGCATTCAGATCGACATCGGACGGGTAGTTGGCGACGCGCCCGCGGGATGTGTACTGCCACATCACGGGCCTCTGGCGGCCCACGGCGGCGGGCCAGGAGTCCTCGCCCGGGAACTCCCCCGTGTCCGCGCCGTACTCGGCGATCCACAGCGCGCCGAAGGGGCTGGTGTCCGCCCCGCACATGCGCCGCCGCCACCAGCGCCGGGACGTGTACACCCCCGCCACCGGCACTCCTGCTGACGTGAACAGGGAGTGCGCCAGCCAGACGTCGTCAAGCGACAGGCCCGCGGGTGTCTCACAGTCGAGCCACATGGGCGCGCGGAAGTCGCCGAGCACCGCGAGGGCGGCGTCGACCTGCTCGGCCACAGTCGTGCCCTCCGAGGGGTTGCGCAGTAAGTGGTAGGTTTCCACGGCGATGCCGGCAGCGCGCGCGCCGTCCAGGTGCGAGGCGAACACCTTGTCGCGGTAGGTCCCGTCGGTGGTGCGCAGCACGGCGAAGGAGACGCCGGCGGCGGCGAGCGAGAGCCCGTCCTGGTGCTCGGAGACGTCGACGCCGAAGCGCATCAGCGCTTGGCCAGCCCGAGGCGCGGGACGAACTTCGACGGGTGGCGGCGCTGGGAGGCGGCGTCCGCGATCGCCAGGCGCCACTTCGGGTCCGTGACGGGCATGGTGGAGATCGGGAACCAGCCCACGTCGACCGATTCGTCGTCGCCCACCACAGGCACGCTCGCAGGTTCGGCCGCCTCGAGGCGCAGCTGCACCGACATGTAGGACGCCTCGTCTCCGTTGGCGTGCGTGATCGGGCCCACCGCGCCGACGCCGAGCAGCGCCGCGGTCGTCGCCGCCACACCGGTCTCCTCCAGCACTTCACGCTCGGCGGCGTGGTGCGGCTCCTCGCCGGGGTCGCAGATCCCGGTCACCGGCGTCCACTGCCCGTTGTCCGCCCGCTTGACCAGCAGCACGTCGGGCACCGCCCACGCCGAATCGGTCGCGGAATCACGCAGCACAATCGCCGTGACGGACGGCAGCCACATGAGGTCGGTGCCAATTTTGGCGCGGGTGCGGACGATGAAATCGGGAATCGGCATGGCTCCAAGTCTAACGCGCCCCCGGTGCACTAAAATCTCGAAGCATCATGAGCTCCACGACCGACGCCAACACACGGCTTGTGCGCGCGCTGCCCGCGCCGGTATTCACCCTCGTCTACGGCGCGGTCGTCATCGGGCTCATCGCCGGCGGGGTCGTTCTGGCGGACGCGGCGGAGACAGACCAGGCCGCTCCCGCGGACGTCGGCAAGCCTGTGCGGCCGTTCTTCCCGCCGCGTGTCGACGCCGCGAACGTGGAGGCCTCCGTCCGGCCGTACCTCATCGCCGACGCGGCGTTACTGCCCACCAGCACCGGCGTCACCCTGACCGGCACCATGACGGATACGGCGGAGGCGAACGTCGCCGATTTCGCCGGGCACGTGTCCCGCCTGCTCGAGCAGAATTGCGTGGACAACATGACCGTGCGCAGCCAGGACAACCTGCGGCTCAACCTGTGGGGCTTCTGCTTCACCTCGCCGGGGCCGGAGGCGATCCAGGCATACGTCACGGCGGGCCTCGAGAGGGGTGCCGACGAGGTCACGTTCTCCTTCTTCCCCGGCAGGCCGGTGGAGCGCTACGCGTCGCTGACGTGGTTCGCGGACTCGGCTACGGAATCCGAGGACAAGAAGGAAAACTGGGACGGCATTGGGCTCGCGGGGGCCACCCAGCACCTCGAGTGGAGGGTGATCGACCCGCAGACGATCCGGCTGCAAAGCTACGTCCGCACCGACGAGGGTGTCGACGACCACTACCTGGAGTTTTCACAGGCCCGGTAGCTACCAGCTGCGCAGCTCGAACTGCGCGTCGGGCACCACCGAGTTGATTACCTGCATCGTCTGGTCGACGTTGGAATACGACATCAGCCGCGGGTTGTCCATGCCCTCGTAGCACTCCTCGGCGGAGCGCCCCGCCTCCGTGCCGGAGACGACCCCGATAATGGTGGCGCGCCCGTTGACGTCCTGGAACACCGGCCCGCCGGAGTCCCCCTTCGCGGCGCACACCGCGGCGATATCGCCCTTTGTCTCCCGCGTCGCATCGGAGTCGGTGGTGATGATCTGCACGCGCCCCGTCTCACGGAACTGCCCGCAGGTGTAGCCGGTCGTGCCGCCGGTTTTGCAGATGCGGTCGTCCGGGCCGGCGGGGTCGGCGAGGCTTTCGGCGATCCCCGTCTCAATGGGCGCCCCGACAAGGGACATGTAGCGGTCCGGATCCGTGATCTCGATGATGGCGACGTCGATCTCAGGCGCCCCCGGGCTGTAGAGGCCTGAGTAGAGTGAAGTGGCCGGCCTCGCGCGAGTAGTCCTGCGCCGTGGCCGCTGTGGTGGGCCAGACGAGGTCGCCCTCGCGCCCGCAGTGCCCCGCGGTGACGGCGAAGTTGCGGCCCTCGGCGTTGCTGAAGGAAAACGCGACGGTGCAGGATTGGGCGGTAAAGGATTCGCCCGGCCGCGGGTAGTGGTTGGTCGACTGGATCAAGGTGCCGGGCGCCCACAGTGCGAAGCTGGGAACGCTGACGATGTTGTTCGCCGCGCCGACCTCCTCCGCGACCGGCGGGGGGACTGCCCCGCCCTGCCCGGGGGTCTGGACCGCCTCGAGCGCCTGGCGCTCCTGCACGGTTGCCGTCGGGACGCTGGAGGCGCCCAGCCCCGCCCACACGATGACGGCCACGGTAAATACGGCGACGACGAGCACCGCGGTCCACGCGCCCAGCCCCACCCCAGCGGTGTGTGCGCTGTCGGTGCTTCGGGTGGGGCGGGCGGGCGCCCGGTGGCGTCCCGCACCCTTGTTCGCTGGAATGCTCAACGCTAACGCTGCCTACACACCGGTGCTCTGGATGGACTGGATGATGAAGTCCTTCACTGCGTCCGCGTCGTTGGGCAGGTCCACCACGTGGCGTTCGGCGTCCACTACGTGCGCGAAGCGCTCCGGAACCTCGGGCGCGGAGCCCAAGGCCTCCGTGATCGTCTCGGAGAACTTCACCGGCAGCGCGGTTTCCATCACCACGATCGGGCTGTCCACCTGCTCTGCCACGCCGCGGGCGACGAACATGCCGTCGGCGGTGTGCGGGTCGAGCAGGTAACCGTAGCGCTCGTGGGTGTCTTTAATCGTCGCCAGCCGGTCGGCGTGGGTGCTTTTACCGGAGAGGAACCCGAAGTCCTCCCGGATGCGGTCCATGCACTCCGGGTCCCCCAGGTCGTCGGTGGAGAACCCGCCCTCCTTCGCCTTGACGGCAAACAGCTCGGAGGTCAGGTGCGCGTCGCGCCCGGTGGCGTCGAAAATGAAGCGCTCGAAGTTGGAGGCGCGGGAGATGTCCATGGACGGGCTCGACGTGGCGTGGGTCTGCGCCGCGGAGCGCGGGCGGTAGTCGCCGCCGGTGAAGAACTCGTGGAGCACGTCGTTCTCGTTGGTGGCCACGATGAGCTTGTCCACCGGCAGGCCCATTTGCTTGACGACGTGCCCTGCGCAGACGTCGCCGAAGTTGCCCGTGGGCACGGAAAACGAGATCTTCTCGTCGTTGGAGGAGGTCACGCGCAGGTAGGTGGAGATGTAGTACACCGTCTGCGCCAGCAGGCGCGCCCAGTTGATGGAGTTGACGGCGCCGATGCGGTATTTCGTCTTAAACGCGGTGTCCGCCGAGACCTCCTTGACCACGTCCTGGCAGTCGTCGAAGACGCCGTCGAGGGCAATGTTGAAGATGTTCGGGTCGTCGAGGCCGAACATCTGGGCCTGCTGGAAGGCGGTCATCCGGCCCGCCGGGGTGAGCATGAACACGCGGATGTTGTCGCGGCCGCGCATCGCGTACTCGGCCGAGGACCCGGTGTCGCCCGAGGTGGCGCCGAGGATGTTGATCTCCTCGCCGCGCCGGCCCAGCTCGAACTCGAAGAGCTCGCCGAGCAGCTGCATCGCGATGTCCTTGAACGCCGCGGTCGGCCCCTCGGAGAGGTGGGCGATGTAGAGCGAGTCATCCAGCTTGGTCACCGGCACGATCTCCTCGGTGGAAAACACCGGGGTGCGGTAGGCGCGCGCCGTGATCTCCTCGATCTGGGCGGGCGGGATGTCATCGACGAAGAGTGCGATCACGTCCGCGGCGAGGGCGGCGTAGCCGCGCTCGCCCAGGAGCGTGCGCCAGGCGTCGAGAAGCTCGGGCGTAATCCGCGGATAGACGGCGGGCAGGTACAGACCCCCGTCGGGCGCGAGGCCCGAAAGCAGGATGTCGGTGAATTTGGCGGGGGCCGCCTTTGCGTCGCGCGTCGAAATGTAATCCACGAGCAACCACTGTACAAGGGTGGGGCGTGGAGTACGTTCACATCCATGAGCTCTGATCACCCCCACGAACGAGTAACCGCCAAAGCACTGACCGTCTGGCTCGCGGCGGTGGCCGTCTACGTGGTGGCGATCACGGGCCGGACGTCGTTCGGCGTCGCGGGGTTAGATGCCATGGAGCGTTTCGACGTCGACGCCTCACGCATCGCCGTCTTCACCTCCGTGCAGGTGGGCGTCTACGCGCTCGCACAGATCCCCGTGGGGATGCTCATTGACCGCCGCGGGCCGCGGTTCATGCTCGTCGCCGGCGCCCTCGTCATGGCCGCCGGCCAGGTGCTGCTGGGTGTCACGCAGTCCTACGCCGTGGCTATCGTCGCCCGGGTGCTCATCGGGGCGGGTGACGCCACGGCGTTCCTCTCGGCCCTGCGCCTTCTGCCGTTCTGGTTCCCGCTGCGCCGCACGCCCCTGTTTACCCAGCTCACGGCCGCGCTCGGCCAGCTGGGCCAGTTCGTTTCGGCGCTACCGTTCCTCGCGCTGCTCCACGCGAAGGGCTGGACCACCGCGTTCGTCTCGCTCGGCGCGGTGGGCGTGCTCGTGGCGCTGGCGGCGTTCGTGGCCGTGGCCGACACGCCCGAGCAATCCGCGCAGCCTGCCCAGCGTGCATCCGAGACCACCCGCATGCCCGTGAGAACGATCCTGTCCACCGTGCTGCGCTCCCCGCTGTGCTGGGAGGCGTTCGCCATCCACGGCCTGGGCATGTTCTTCGTGGTCAACTTCACGCTGCTGTGGGGCATGCCGCTGATGATCCAGGGGATGGGGCTCACGCCCGCGCAGGCGAGCACGGTGCTCACCGTATTCACCGTGTCCACCGTGGTGGGCGGGCCGTTCCTCGCCCCGCTCTCCGCCCGCGCCGGCGCCGACCGCGACCTCGTCGCCGCCGCCATCGCCTCCGTCCACTTCGCCGCCTGGGTCGTGTTTTTCGCCTCTGTTTCCCCGCGCGGTCTCGGCGCGATGCTGGCCATCGCCGTGATCATGGGCGTGGCCACGCCCGTGTCTAACTTCGGGTTCGACAGCGTCCGCGAGCGCCTGCCGCGCGACATCGTCGCCACGGGCACGGGCCTGGGCAACATGGGCGGCTTTACCACCGGCATGGTCTCGGCGCAGCTCGTGGGCGTGCTTCTCGACGCCTCCTCCGGCAGCGCCGCCTACACCTGGGGCGACTTCCGCTTCGCGTGGACCTCCGTCTTCGCGATCTGGTTCCTGCTGCTCGCCGGCATGTTCGCCGCGCGTTCCCGCGTGCGGCGCGGGGGCGCGGGCGGCGTGCGCATCGTCGACGCCGGCTAGCGCGCCGCCCTTAGTCGAACTCGAGGGAGGGCACCTCTCCCCAGAACACTTCCTCGACCACCTGGTGCGCCCGGCGCGTGGTGCGCAGGTAGTCCTCCAAGAACTCCTGCTGGTTGTCCGGGTCGTATCCCGCCGAGCCCGCGACCTGCGCAAGCTGGGGGCCTGGGGCGGGCAGCTGGTCGGTGCGCTTGCCGGAGACCAACACGAGTGCGTTGCGGGCGTTCGTGGCCACCAGCCACGCGGCGCGCAGCGTGCGGGCCTGCGAGCCCCGGATCACCTCCGGGTCATCCAGCTCGTCGAGGTAGTCCAGCACGGCGAGGGTGGACGTGTTGTGCATCTGCGGGTGTTTGTGGGCGTGCATCATGGTCAAAAGCTGCACGGTCCATTCGACGTCGGACAGCGCGCCGCGGCCCAGCTTGGTGTGGGTGGCGCGGTCCGCGCCGTGGGGCAGGCGCTCGTCGTCTACCCGGGCCTTGATGCGGCGGATCTCGCGGATGTCGGCCTTGGTCGCCCCGTTGTCGGGGTAGCGGAACGGGTCGATGGCGCGCAGCAGCGCCAAGCCCACCTCCTTGTCCCCGGCGATGTTCGTGGCGCGCAGCAGGGCCTGTTTCTCCCACACCTCTCCCCATTCGCGGTAGTAGCGCTCGTAGGAGGCAACCGTGCGCACCACCGGACCCGAGCGCCCTTCGGGGCGCAGGCCCAGGTCCACCTCCAGCGGAGGGTCCCCCGAGGGCGTGGCCAGGCGGGTGCGCATGTTGTCGATGATCTTCGCGGCCCACGCCAGGGCCTCAGGCTCGGTGGCGGGCTCGGCGGCGGAGTCGGTGGCGGGTTCGGTGGCAGGTTCAGCGACGACGATCACGTCCGCGTCCGACCCGTAGCCCAGCTCGGCGCCGCCGAGGCGGCCCATGCCGATCACGGCGATGCGCGCGGGCGGCTCGTCGCGGCCGGAGGCGATCAGGTCCGCGCGGATCTCGGCGCGCAGCGCCGCCTCCAGCACGGCCTCCCACACCCACGTCAGCTCGATGCACACCTGGCGCACGTCCATCATGCCCAAAAGGTCCGCCGAGGCGATGCGCGCCAGGTCGGCCCGGCGCAGGGCGCGGGCGACCGAGACGGCCTTGTCCGGGTCGTCGTAACGCTTCGTCGCGGCCAGGATCGCCTTGTACACCTGATCGGGGGCGGTGCCGAGGAGTTTCGGGCCGTCGGAGCCGTCGCCAAGCAGCTGCACGACATCCGGCGCGGAGATGATGAGGTCCGCGGTGTAGGGCGAGGTGCCCAGGATGTGCATGAGGCGCTGGCCCACCACGCCCTCGTCGCGCAGCATGCGCAGGAACCAGGACTTGTCCTCCGCCGCCTCCGAGAGCTTGCGGTAGTTGAGCAGCCCCGCACCCGGGTCGGCCGTGTCGCCGAGCCAATTCATCAGGGTCGGCAGGAGTATGGCCTGCAGCTTCGCCTTGCGCGAGCTGCCCTTGACCAGGAAGTTCAGGTGCTCGTAGGCGCGCGCCGGGTGGCGGTAGCCCAGTGCGCTGAGCTGTGCTTTGACGGTGTCGGCGGACAGGGTTGCCTCGCCCACGGACAGGTCCACCACCGCGGAGAGGAGCGGGCGGTAGAAGAGCCGCTCGTGCAGCTGGGAGACGGACTTGCGGTACCTGCGCAGCGTCTCGTCGAGCCGGTCCACCGCGCTTTTGCGCTTGCCCGGCACAAACCCGGCGGCGCGGGCGAGCCAGCGGCGGCCGGCTTCGTCGTCGTCCGCGGGCAAGGAGTGGGTGCGCCTGAAGCGCTGCAGCTGCAGCCGGTGCTCGAGGAGGCGCAGGAACCCGTAGGCGTCGATAAGCTGGCGGGCATCCTCGCGGCCCACGTAGCCGCCGTCCATCAGCGCCTCGAGGGCGACGACCGTGTTGCGGCTGCGCAGCGATTCGTCGTAGCGGCCGTGGACGAGCTGGAGCAGCTGCACCGCGAACTCCACGTCGCGCAACCCGCCGTGGCCGAGTTTGAGCTCGCGGTTGCGCATGTCCTTGGGCACGTTTTCCAGCACCCGACGGCGCATCGCCTGGACATCATCCACGAAGGAGTCGCGCTGGCTCGCCTCCCACACCAGCGGGGCGAGCGTATCGACGTAGCGCTGGCCCAGCTCCATATCCCCCGCCATCGGGCGCGCCTTGAGCAGCGCCTGGAACTCCCACGTCTGCGCCCACCGCTTGTAGTACGCCAGGTGGGAATCCAGCGTGCGCACCAACGCGCCGGACTTGCCCTCGGGGCGCAGGTTGGCGTCGACCTCGAAGAAGCAGGCCGATCCGAGTTTCATGAACTCGCTGGCCAGGCGCGTGGCGTGGGCGCTGGCGGGCTCGGCGACGAAGACGACGTCCACATCCGAAATGTAGTTCAGCTCGCCGGCGCCGCATTTACCCATCGCGATGACGGCCAGGCGCGCGTCCGCGGGCTCGTCCCCGTAGACCACCCGCGCGGCCACCGCCAGCGCCGCAGTCAGCGCGGCGTCCGCGCACGCGGTGAGGATGTGCGTGGTGGCCGGGTAGCCCAGCATCGGCTGCGCGTCATCTTCTCCGGCGGCGCTCTTGGGCACGGCGAAGGTGCCCGCCAGGTCGGCGGCGGCGACGCGCATGATCAGGCTGCGGTACGCCAGGCGCAACGCGGTCCGCGCGGTGGCCCCGTCTGCGTAGAGTTCGCCCGCGCGGTAGGTGCCACACGTGTCGGCGTCCGGTGTAGCGTCCACCGCATCGAGCATGGTGCGCAGCACCTCCTCCGGCTCCGGCAGGGGGCGCCGCACAAGCTCCCACTGCTGCGGGTTCGCCACGAGGTGGTCGCCCAGCGCCGTTGAGCCGCCGAGCAGGGCGAACAGCCGGACGCGTAGGGTGGAGTACGCGCGGATCGCCGCGGCCAGCTCGTCCCAGCCCGGCCCCAGCGCGTCCGCCAGCCGCACCAGGGTGTTCACGGCGAGCTCCGGGTCCGCCGCGCCCGCCAGCGCCGCGCGGACGTCGCGGGAGTCTTCGCCGGCGAAACCGAGGCGTTCAACGTCGCTCATTGTCCGTGCCTCCTCTTAGAGATCCAGGTGGTGGTCGATCTCCCACTGGGTGATCTGGGAGGTGTAGTTGTGCCACTCCTCCCATTTCGAGCGCAGGAAGAACTCGAAGACCTGCTCGCCGAGCACCTCGGCCATGAACTCGGACTTTTCCAGGTGGCGCAGTGCCTGGTCCAGGGAGTTCGGCAGGTCCCGGTACCCCATCGCGCGGCGCTCCCGGCGCGTGAGCGAGAAGACGTCGTCACGCGCGGGCTCCTCGAGCTCGTAGCCCTCGGTGATCCCGCGCAGCCCGGCGGCGAGCACGGCCGCGAACGCCAGGTAGGGGTTGCACGCGGAGTCGAGCGAGCGGACCTCGATGCGCCGCGAGTCCGCCTTGTGCAGGCGGTAGGTGGGCACGCGCACCATCGCCGAGCGGTTGGACACGCCCCAGGTGGCCGCCGTTGGCGCCTCGGAGCCGAACTGGAGGCGCTTGTACGAGTTGACCCACTGGTTGGTCACCGCGGAGATCTCGTTTGCGTGCTCGAGGATGCCGGCGATGAACTGCCGGCCCGTCTTGGACAAAGAGATCTCGTCGTCCGGGTCGTGGAAGGCGTTGGACTCGCCCTCGAATAGGGAGAAATGCGTGTGCATGGCGGAGCCGTCCATGTCCGCGAACGGCTTGGGCATGAACGTGGCGTGCACCCCGTTGCCCTCCGCGATGGTTTTCACGATGTAGCGGAAGGTGACAATGTTGTCCGCCATCGTCAGCGCGCTGGTGTGCCGCAGGTCGATCTCCTGCTGACCCGGCGAGGCCTCGTGGTGGGAGAACTCCGTCACAATGCCCATGTATTCCAGCGCGGAGATGGACTGGCGGCGGAACTTCGGCGCCTCGTTGCGCTTCGCCTGGTCGAAGTAGCCGCCGTGGTCCGCCGGCCGCGGGCGCTCGCCCGGCTCGTTGGATGCGAGCACGTAGAACTCGATCTCCGGGCTGGCCATGAACTCGAAGCCGGCGTCGCGGGCGACCTGGATTTGGCGGCGCAGCACATGGCGCGGGTCGGCGAACAGCGGGTCGCCGTCGGGCATGGTGATGTCGCAGAACATGCGGGCGGTCTGCAGGCCCTCCTCCTCGTCGAAGGGCAGCGCCTGGTAGGTGGAGGGGTCGGGGCGCAGCAGAGTGTCGGATTCGGAGATGCGCGAGAAGCCCTCGATGGAGGATCCGTCGAAGCCGACGCCCTCGTCGAACGCCGCCTCGAGCTCGCCCGGCGACATCATCACCGTCTTCAGCGACCCGGAGATGTCGGTAAACCACAGGCGAATAAAGGAAATGTCCTGTTCATCGACCTTTTGCAGCACGTTCTCCTGTTGGCTGTTCATGCCCTCCCACTCTAGCCCCGCGGGATTAATTCCAGGTAAACTCAGGAGCACTTGTGCTTATAGTGTGCTCATAGTGTTCAGAGAAAGGCCGGTTTCCATGTCCGATAACCCGAAGAACGACCTTGACACTTTCCTCGAGGTGGAGGTCAAGCTGGCGGTGGATGACTCCACCGGAATCCCCGACTTGACACAGCTGCCCGGTGTGGAGGAGATCTTGTCCACCGAGGAGCACAACCTCACCGCCATCTACTACGACACCGAGGATCTGCGCCTGACCCACGCGAAGATCACGCTACGGCGCCGCACGGGCGGCGACGACGACGGGTGGCACCTCAAGCTGCCCGCCGGCACTACCTCCGGCCGCACCGAGCTGCGCGCGGAGTTGGGCGATCCGTCCGAGATCCCCGCCTCGCTTCTCGACGCCGTGCGCTCCATCATCCGCACCGCCGAACTCTCCCCGATCGCACAGGTGGACAACCGCCGGGTTGTCAGCGCGCTGGGGTCCGCCACCGGCGAGAAGATCGCCGAGTTTTGCGACGACCACGTCACCGCCTGGTCCCTGCTGCCCGGCGGCGAGCGCGCCGGCTGGCGCGAGTGGGAGGTGGAACTCAGCGAATTCACCGCCGGCACGGAGGAGGGCGGCGAGCTGATCCGGCAGGCCACGAGCTTCCTCATCTCCTCCGGGGCGCGCAAGTCCTCCTCCCCCTCGAAGCTGTTCACCGCCCTGGGCGAGTCGATCCAATCCGCCCCGCTGCCGCCCCACCTGCGCGACAGCGGCCTAGACCCCGCCTCGCCGGAGGGCGCGGTCGTCGAGGCCCTGCGCGGCCACCGCGACTCCATCGTGAGCTGGGACCCGCGCGTGCGCGCAGACGAGTTCGACTCGGTGCACCAGATGCGCGTGTCCACCCGCGAGATGCGCTCGCTGCTGGAGACGTTCGAGGGCATCCTCGAGGGCGACCAGCTTGGCCGCCTCGAATCCGAGCTCAAAGACATCGCCGCCACCTTGGGCGTGGCCCGCGACGCGGAGGTGGTGGAGGAGCGCTTCATCGAGCTGCTCGACTCCGACGAGTCCGGGCTTGTCGACACCGCCGCTGCCGAGCACATCCGCGGCGACATGCGCTCCGACTACGAGGCAGCCCACGCCGAGATTGTGGAGATGCTCAATTCGGAGCGCTTCCTCTCGCTCCTCGACGACATCGACAACCTCCTCGCCGAGCCGCCGGTGAACCCGGAGCTCGCCGGCGGCGCGGATACCTCTGAGAGGCCGCGGGCGCAGGGCGCGTCGAAAGAGATCCTGTACGAGCACCTCGAGAAGGGATACAAGAAGCTGGCCAAGCGCCACGCCAAGGTGCAGGAGCACTACCACGACACCGAGCTGCCCCTGCACGACCGCGAGGAGTACGTGCACGACGTGCGCAAGGCCGCCAAGAAGCTGCGCTACGCGGCGGTGGCCGCCGAGGGCGCGGGCGTGAAATCGGGGCGCCTGGCCAAGGCGTGCAAGTCGCTGCAGTCGATCCTGGGCGATTTCCAGGACGCCGTGACCTCACGCGACCGGATTCAGCGCCTCGCGGATGAGGCCCGCGAGCGCGGTGAGGACACCTTTGCGTACGGCATGCTCTACCAGCGCGAACTCGCCAGGGGCGAGCAGGCGCTCGAGGGATACGAGTCCGCTATCCGGGACGTGAAGAAGGCGTTCTCCAAGATCAAGAAGTAACTACTTCTCCCAGGAGGCCGGCTTGCCCCACTTCTCGTCGGCTTCCTCGGCCGCGTCGGCGGCCTTGTTGCGCAGCTCGGCGTTCTGGATGGCGGCCTCCGCCTCCTCGCGGGTGGCGTACGGGCCCATGCGCTCGTCCCAGGCGTCCTCCTTGCCCTGGGTGACCTCGCCGGTGGTGGGGTTGTAGTAGAACTGCTCGTCGGCCATCTCGACTCCTTTACTGTTTCGATGTTTGGCTGGTGCGGCCCAGAGTACCTGTCAGGTGGCGTTGGTAGTCTGGGGCGAGTGAGCGAGAGACGTAGAAAGGGTGTGGCATACATGGCCGTGTGGTCCCCGGAATCGCCCTCCAGCGCCGTGCGCGCCGCGCAGGTGCACGAGAAGGTCGCGGGCCGCGCGCCGCAGGCAGTGGCCTCCGCCCCCGCGACGTGGGTGCTCATCGGCGAGAACGTCGACCATTTCGGCGGCGTGACCATCGTCGGCCTGTCGCACCAGCGGGTCGCGGTCGCGGTCTCCCCTCGCACCGACGGCAAACTGCGCGTCGAGGTGCGCGCCCCCGGCGGCTTCACCGCGTCTGCGGACTCGCCGCTGCACGAGCTTGTCGACGCCCCCTTGCCCGCGCCGTCCGCCCCCCTCGACGTCCGCGGCCTGCGGCGCATCGCGGGGCTCGTGCACGCGCTCATCTCCCGCCAGGTGCTCTCCCGCGACACCGCCGGGCTGACCATCACCATCGCCTCCGACATCACCGCCGGGGCGGGCTTGGGCGCCCTCTACGCCACGGACGCCGCGGTGGCAGTCGCCCTGGCGAGCCTCGCCGGCGCGGAGGACCTCGACGAGGCCCCCACCCGCGCCCGCCTCGCGGAAATCTGCTCGTCCGCCGCCGCCGCGCACTCCACCCTGTCCATCCTCCGGGCCCGCCACACCGCCGCCCTGCGCGGAGCGGGTGAGAGCGTGAGCGTCATCGACTACTCCGACGGCTCCGTCACCCAGGCACCGCACCCGGGCAAGCTGGGCGTGCGGATCTTCTCCATTGCCCGCAGCCTGGGAGAGCCGCACGGCGGACAGGCGGAGCGCATCACGGCACGCCGCGCCTTCATCGATGAGGCCTGCTCCAACTTCGGCGTGACCTCCCTGCGCCAGCTGCCCGGCGCGGCCGAGCGCGTGGTGCAGTGGGTCGAGGCGCGCCGCGAGGTCACCGGCGACGACTCTGCACCCGACCCCGACACCGCCCAGGAGTGGGTGCGCTACTGCGAGACGGAGACGCTGCGTTCGCTGGCGGTCGCCCGAGCCTTGCGCTCGCGCCGCAGCGAGGAGCTGTTCACCCTGCTCAACTCGCCATCTGAGGCCCACGACATCGAGACCCCCGACGACCTCGTCGCCTTCGCGCTCGCGCGCGGCGCTGTCTCCGCGCGCCCGGCGGCGGCCGGGATGTCGCAGGCCGTCATCGCGTTCGTGCCGCTGCGCGACGTGGAGCGCTTCGTCTCCGCGGTCAGCGCGGACCACGAGGTTGTTGAGGTGCTCCCGGGCGTTGCCGCGGGCGTCGAAAAGCTTTAATCCGCCGGCCAGGCGAACGCGACCTCCCGCTCGACGACGCTCGCGCGGATGAGGCTGACGGACGTCTCCTTGCCCTCCTGCGGCCGGCCCAGGCACGGCGCGAGCACGGGCGGGTCGACCACGAAGATGCGGGACTGGTCGCGCTCCTCCTCCGTCTTGAGCACCACCGCCTCGAAGTTGTGGCCCATCCACGGGGTGAGCACGGTGGCCTCGGTGAGGTTGAGGCACGCGCGGTCGACCGTGTTGGACAGCTGAGAGGTGCGCCCCATCGTCTTGACCACCTGGTTCGCCCCCTGCTCCACCCACTCGGGCACGACTGTGCCGGCGCAGATGGCGAGGCAGACCTCGGTGGCGTAGCGGTCGATCAGCCGGCGCAGCGGCGCCGTGACGTGCGAATAGTACCCGCCGATGCCCGCGTGCACCTCGGCGCTCTTCTCCGCGAGGTTGATGTAGCCGGAGCCGCGCAGGAGTTTCTGCGCCTCGCGCATCACCGCCATGCCGCGCGGCGTGTCGGCGTCCACCCTGGCCAGAAACTCCCCGATCGGCTCGTCGCCGATGTGGAAGCCCAGGTTGCGCACCTCCGCGCGGAACTCTGCCTCGGCGCCGTCGTTCGCCGGGCCGAGCACGCGCAGAAAGCCCATGCCCGCCTCCACCATCATCGTCCCCGCCACCATGCCGGTGAGCAGGGAGATCTCGGAGTTGTAGTCCATCACGGGGTGCCGCGGCTCGATGACCAGCTCGAAGCGCCCGCCATCGGTGTCCACCACGCGCACGCTCGGCAGCCGCAGGTTGATCGCCTCCCGCCGCTGTGAGCTCGCCTGCCGCAGCTTCCCCACCGCCTCGAGCTCGCGTATCGACGCATGCACCTCACCCCTGTCAACCGCCTCCTGCACCTCGTCGTAGTTCAAGCGGGCGCGGCTGCGCACCAGCGCGCGCTCCACGTGGTAGCCGGCGACCTCCCCCTTCTCGTCCAGGTGGAAGGTCCAGAGCACGGCCGACCTATCGACGTCCGGGAGCAGGGACGCTGAGCCCTCGCTCAGCTCCGGCGGGTGCAGCCGCGCCGGCTCGTCGGGCAGGTAGATTGTCTGCCCGCGCGTGAGAGACTCCGCCCGGACCAGATTGTCGCCCGTCTCCACAAACGCGGCGACGTCCGCGATGGCGTAGTACACCGTGTAACCCGTCGCAGTCTTCTCGATGCACACCGCCTGATCCAAGTCCATGGAGCCGGGTGGGTCGATGGTGACGAACTCGATGTCGCGGGCGTCGCGACGCTGCGCGGCGTGCGCGTCCGTCAGCCGCGCCGCCTCCTCGTGCAGCTCAGGGGCGAAATCTGTGGGCACGTCGAACTCTCGCGCAATGTCTCGGAAGTCCAGGGGCGCCGCATAGAGTTTCATAGCCCGCCATTGTTGCAAAGTCCGGGCGCGGGCGCACCCGCTGCCTGCTCCCCCGCTCCGCCTAAACCCGGAACGTGCAACATCCCCCTGTTCCGCCTAAACCTGGACCAAGTTGTAGCGTCCGAGTTTAGGCGGAACCGGAAGGCCCCTCCGGGCGCCCCTTCGGCGGCGCCTTCCTGGCCTTCCTGGCGCGCGCGATCTCCGCGACAACCCGGTCCATGTCGTGCAGATCCTCCGGGTAGAGGCGCAGAACGACGTACCCCATGTTCGTCAGCGCCCTCTCCCGGTCGCGCTCTCGCATGAGCACCTCGCGGGTGTTGTCCGCGTACTTGGAGCGACCGTCGATCTCCACGATGAGGAAGTCGTCGAACAAGAAGTCCGGCCGGTACCTGCCCAGGGTCACCTGGAACCTCCACCCCGTGACCTTGCGCTGGATGAGCCCGGCGCGGAACAGGCTCTCGTAGGCGGACTCCGACGCCCCGGTTGCGTGGTCCACGCAGGCCAGCGCGGTTTTCTTCCCCACGAACCGGCCCATCCGGTAGATCTCCTGGCGCAGCTGCCCCGCGGAGCACCCGCGTACGGAGAGCAGCCAGTCCGCTGCCATGAGTCCCTCGGTGAACCCGTGGTAGCGGGCGATGTCGATAAAGGTCCTGATGTCGCTGGTGGTGCGCACCCCGAACATCTCCACGAGCTCGTCGGGGCGATAGGCCGCCTGCCGGTAGCACACGTGGAGCATGCGCCGCCGTGACGACGGCGTGCCCCCACTGGGCAGCGCCACCTCCACCACGGCGCCGCGCAGGTTCACAGTCCACATCCCCCGCAGCGACCCGGCCGCCCGGGAGATGACGTACCCAGAGCGCATGCTGCGCCCGGCCGCTACGGAGCGCAGCCCGAAGAGGCGCCACGGCGGGATCTCCGCATGGTCCGTCCTCGCGATCACCTGCGTGTGCGCCAGGTACACGTAGTGCCCGTCGGCGATCGCGGCGCGGATGGCGCCGTCGCGCTTCGTCAGTCGTCGTGTGTCGATGAGTAGTTCTACCAGCTCGTTTAATGTGTTTCCCCCCATGGGACAACCATGTCACGAGCCGCGGCGCATTGTCACCCCCTCCCCGCAAACCTGTGGATAACTCACTCCGCCTAAACCCGGACACCCCGAACATGGTCCAAGTTGAGGCGGAATACCCCCAAGTTGCACGTTGCGAGTTTAGGGCGAGCGCCCACACCCCACGCGTGGGCGAATGAGCCGGCCTGTAAGCCGGATTCTGTCCCCGGCACGCGCCAGGTGGCAATCATCCATCTGGACCTCCCATTGCTGGGGGCCTCGAGCAGCTACCTTCGGACTGGGCGGGCAGCCTCCATCGCGTCCGACGACCTCCGCTCGAAAGCGGGGGCTCTTGCCTTGCTCCCGGTGGGGTTTACCTGGCCACACGTGTCGCCACGCATGCCGGTGCGCTCTTACCGCACCCTTTCACCCTTACCCGCATGGCGCGGGCGGTCTACTCTCTGTTGCACTTTCCCGCGGATCGCTCCGGGTTGCTGTTGGCAACCACCGTGCCCTGTGGAGTCCGGACTTTCCTCGACCCCCGCCTGTCCGCATGCGCGGCGGTTCGGGGAGCCGCGATTGCCCGGCCGACTCATTCGCCCGAATGACTATACTCTACCTGTGGTGCGCGACGTCGTTTACGCAGCGTACAACGCCAAAATCGCCGTAGAACTCGACGACGGACACGCTCGCCAGGTCAAGGAAGATGTGCCGGAACGCCTCGTCGCCCACCCCGAGCCCCTGGCGGATGATGGACTTGATCGGCGTCATGTGGGTGACCACGAGGATGGTCTTTCCCTCGTGCTTGTCCTGCAGCGCCAGCCGCGCGCGCGTGACGCGGCGGTGCAGCGCGGCGAGGGACTCCCCGTCCGGCGGGGCCACGCTTGTCGACGCCTGCCACGCGTCAAACTCCTCCGCATAGCGCTCCACACACTCGGCGCGGGACAGCCCCTCGAACGCGCCGTAGTCCATCTCGCGCAGGCCCTCGTCGACGTCGATGTCGGCGATGCCGAGGGCGTCGGCGCAGGCCTTGGCGGTTTGGCGGGCGCGTGTCTGCGGTGAGGTGACGATGACGTCGATGGGCTCCATGGCCGCGACGGCGTGGGCGGCGCGCTGGGCCTGCTCCACGCCGACGTCGGTAAGCGAGGGGTCGGAGGAGCCCGAGTAGAGCTTGGCGGCGGAGTGCTCGGTCTGGCCGTGGCGCAGCAGCACGAACCGGGTGCGCGGGGCGTCGGCACCGTGCCAGTGCGCGGGGCTGGCCACCTCGTGCTGGCCCGCCCCGACGATGCCGGGTGCGGCGCCTTTCGCGGCGGCGTCCATGGCCACGTTGGACAGCTCGTCGGCCTTCTTGTTGTGCGCGCGCGGCACCCAGGTGTAGCTCACCGACTCGAAGCCGGCGGCGAGGGCGCGGGCGGCGAGCGCGAGCTCCTGCATGTCGGGGTGCTTGATCTTCCAGCGCCCGGACATTTGCTCCACCACGAGCTTGGAGTCCATGTACACCTCCACGCGGGTGGCGCCGAGGTCGCGCGCCGCCTCGAGCCCGCGCAGCAGGCCGTGGTACTCGGCGACGTTGTTGGAGGACTTGCGGCCCACCACGTAGGCGATCTCGGCCAGCGTCTCGCCGGACTCGCCGTAGACCACGGAACCGGAGCCTGCGACGCCGGGGTTGCCGCGTGAACCACCGTCAGTAAAGACCTTGACCAGCATGGTCCTACTCCCCCGCCGGCGCCACGCGCACGAGCAGCGCGCCGCAGTTCGGGCACGTCGGCAGCTCATCCGGGTCCGCGGCGAGCACCTCGGCGCGCTCCGCCTGTGGCAGGGTGATGAAGCAGGATCCGCAGGTGCGGCCGTTGAAGGGCGCCGCCCCGATATCGTCGTACAGCGCGAGCACGTCGGCGGGCAGCTGCGCGCGGAACGTGGCCGGGTCGGCGAGCTCCGGCGCGGGCGAGGCCTCGGCGGCGCGGCGGGCGACCTCGATCTTCCGGTCCATCTCGTCCAGGCGCGCGCCGTGGATGTCACGGTTGTTGCGCAGCGCCTTGACCTCGCCGTGCGCCTCCTTGAGCTCGTAGTAGAGGTCGGCCAGGCGCGACTTCGCGGCGTAGCGGTCGTGCTCCAAGTCCTTGCGGCGCTCCGGGTCCGTCTCCGCGGTGAGCTGGTGCTTGTTGTCCAGGTCACGCTTTTTCAGCTTGCGTTCGTCCTCCTGGATGCGCAGGATGTCCAGCTCGAGGTCGTCCACGGCCATTTGCGCGGCTGCGGCGGCCGACGCCAGGCGCTCGCGCTGCGCCACCAGGTTGGCGAGCTCGGCTTCCTCGGGGCTCTGGCGCTGGGGGTGGCGCTGCGCGCGGTCGGCGCGGGCAAGCTCGAGCAGGACCTGCTGCTTGTCGGGCGAGAGGTTCACGACGGTGCTCCTTAATTTACGTTCGCGGGTGGGCGGAGACGGTCCAGGGGTCCGTGCGGATGGTGAGGATCTCCGTCTCCACGTCCAAAGCGTCCACGATACCTTTCGCCTGCCGGGTCCAGGGAAACTCCGAGGCCCAGTGCGCGGTGTCGATCACGGCGCAGCCGCCGGCGCGCAGGTGCTCGTCGACGGGGTGGTGGCGCAGATCGGAGGTGACGTAGACGTCGACGCCGAGGCGCGCGACGTCGCCAAGCAGGCTGTCGCCGGAGCCCGAGGACACCGCCACGGTGCGCACTATCTGCTCCGGGTCGCCGGCGGCGCGCACCCCCCAGGCGGTCTCGGGCAGGGCGTCGGCGACCTGCTGGGTGAAGTCGCGCAGGGTCATCGGCTCGTGCAGCTCGCCGACGCGCCCCAGGCCCGGCGCGGTGGAGAGGTCCGTGTCGTTTTCCAGCACGACGATGTCGAAGGCGGGCTCCTCGTAGGGGTGCGCGGCGCGCAGCGCGCGGATGAGCTCTGAGCGCAACCGCGTGGGGGCGACGAACTCGGCGCGGACCTCGCGGGAGGAAAAGTGCTCGCCCACCTCGCCGTCGGTGGGGTCGGCGCCCTCGGTCGGGGTGAAGCCGCCGGTGCCCTCCCAGGTGAACGCGCAGCGCTCGTAGTTGCCGATGGCGCCGGCGCCGGCGTCGAAAAGCGCGTCCATCACGCGATCGGCGTCGGCCGGCGGGATGTAGACGCCCCACTTGTCGGTGTGGCGGGCGCGCTTGGGCTTGATCGGGCGGCCCGGGGTGATGCCGACGAGCTCGGCGAGGAGGTCGGAGACCCCCGGGCGCGCCGAGTCGGCGTTGGTGTGCGCGGCGAACAGCGCCACCCCGCCCGACAGAAGCGCGTGGATGACCTTGCCCTTCGGCGTGTTGGCGGCCACCGAGGACACCCCGCGCAGCAGCAGCGGGTGGTGCACAACCAGCATCTGGGCGCCCGTTTCCACCGCGCGGCGGGCCACCTCGAGCGTGCAGTCCAGCGCGAAGGCGACCTTGCGCACCTCGGCGTCCGGGTCGCCGCAGATCAGGCCGACCTGGTCCCAGTCCTCAGCAAGCGCCGGGGGGTAGGCCTCCTCCAGGGCCGCGACAACATCAGCTACCGACACAGAAGACTTCATGCGCCCAGCCTACAAACAGCGAACAAAGCTGACATGCTGGGAGCCATGCCAGAGACACTGCCAGAGAAACTGCACATCGATTTCGTCTGCACGGGCAACATCTGCCGCTCCCCGATGGCGGAGGTGATCATCCGCGACAAGCTGGAGCGGGCGGGCCTGGGTGACAAGGTGCGCGTGAGCTCGTCCGGGATCGGCGGCTGGCACGTGGGCAGCCCCGCCGACGAGCGCGCATTGCACGAGCTCGAGGAGCACGGCTACGACGGATCGCGCCACCGCGCGCAGCAGTTCGGCCCCGCCCAGCAGGACGCCGACCTGCTTGTCGCGCTCGACCCGCGCCACGTCTCTGAGCTCGTCGCCCGCGGCGTTCCCGAGGACAAGATCCGCCTGATGCGCTCGTTCGACCCGGCCTCCCCCGAAGGCGCCGGCATCGACGACCCCTACTACGGCGGCGCGGAGGGGTTTTCCACCACTCGCGAGCAGATCGAGGCGAGCGCGGATGGCATTATCGGCTGGGTCCGCGTGCAGCTACACTAGCGTTTATGCGCAAGACTTTCCTCACCCCCGGGTGGGCGATCGCTGCGATCCTGGTCGCGCTGTTCTCCTACTTCGCGTTCACGTTTCTCGCGCCGTGGCAGCTGGGCAAGAACGAGCGCCTGGTCGATCGCAACGAGCACATCGAGCACGCCTTCAACACTGACCCCGTCCCGGTCTCCCAGGTCGCTCCCGACGGCGCCGTCGACCCCGACGACGAGTGGACGCGCGTGACCATGACCGGCCGGTACGTCCCCGACGACGAGGTGCTGCTGCGCCTGCGCCCGGTGGACAAGACCCCGGCGTTCCAGGTGCTCACCCCCTTCGCCGTCGCCGGCGGGCCGACCTTCCTGGTCAACCGCGGCTGGGTTCCGGCCGCCGACGGCGGGACCACGGTCCCCAACTTCCCGCCCGCGCCCGCCGGCGAGCTCACCATTACGGGCATGCTGCGTGTCGACGAAGGCCCGCACCCCTCGCCGCCCGTCATCGACCAGGGCCACGCCATGGTCTACAGCATCAGCACGCAGCAGGCCTCCGAGATCACCGGCGCGCAGCTCGCCCCCTCGTACCTGCAGCTTGCCGACGCCCAACCCGGCGTGCTCCAGCCCATCCCCCTGCCCGTGCTGGACACCGGCAACCACCTGTCCTACGGGCTGCAGTGGATCGCGTTCGGCGTTATGGCCCCGGCGGGGCTGATCTACTTCGTCTGGGCGGAGGTGCGCGAGCGGCGCCGCTTCCGCGAAGAGCAGGAGGAGATGCTCGCGCTTGCGGAGCCCGAAAATGAGGGGGACCGCTATGGCCGTGCCAAGCGCAATCACTGGGCTTCGGCTTACGATAGGGAGCAGGAACGCTAGCACAAGGGGGATAACCGTGAGCACGTTGTTGACCGAGTCGGACGAGTCGCTGCTCAACAGCAACCTTCTGCTTCTCGAGGGTGCCGGGGTGTGCCTGCTCAACGACATCGAGCTTGACGACGTCAAGGACGCCATCACCGACGACATCGCCGCCTTCCGCGCCCGGCCGCTGACCACGCTGGCCGCGCTGCGCGACCCGGACGATAACCCGCTGTTCGCCAGCGTGTGGTGCGACACCTGCCCACGCGAGCGCACGACGCTTCGCGACCTCGAAGAGTGCGCCACTGAGCTGTGCGCCGCTCTCGGCGCGCCGCTGCGCGAGTTCGTGGTGTTCCCCGATCCGGATTCGCGCAGCACCGGGTCACTGCGTTTGCGTGTCGGCGAGTGGGATGTCGCCGACGTGGATTACGACCTCACTAGCTCCGGCCCCGGTGCAGGTTCTGCGGAACTCGACCTGATCGCGGCGACCGTCCCCTCCGGTGTCACGGCCGTGACGTTCGAGCACGACGACCTCGACGCGCACTCGGTCACGCTGTTTCTCCGTAACGGTGGCGACGCCGTAGAGCTTGTCAGCGCCATCGAGCGCGAACTTGCCTAAACTTGTGCGCCATGAGGGGCTCGAACCCCCGACCTACTGGGTGTAAACCAGTTGCTCTTCCAGCTGAGCTAACGGCGCGTGCCAGAGCACTTTAACACGCGCCCAGTGCGGGCGACAAAATTACTTCTTCACGCTCGCGCTGGTCAGGCAAGCGCCCTGCCACTGGCCGAGGCGGTCCGATTTCGTGGCCACGAAGCCGGCGAGCTGGGCGGATTCGGAAATCTCGCCGGGCTGTACTCCCCCGGGGGTGCGGGGGTCCGGGGTAAGCAGCCAGATCTTGCCGCCTTCGCTGAGGTTGCGCCCGGCGTCGACAAGCGAGTCGACGAGGTCGCCGTCGTCGGAGCGGAACCAGAGAAGGACGACGTCGCAGAGTTCGTACGTGTCTTCGTCGAGAAGCGGCTGCCCGATGGCGTCCTCAATATCCTCGGAAATCGTCGTATCAGCGTCCTCGTCCCACCCGATCTCCTGGACGATGATGTTGCCGCTGATTCCGAGCCGTTGCGCGTAGTTCACAGCACCAGGGGCGCCCACCTTGGAAGTCCTCCTAAAAATCGCAAATAGCTAGTTCCGTTACCTGCACACTACCCGGATCAGTGCCCCCTCGCGCCCGAAAAACGCGGGTAGAGTTGGGGTGTAAATACGATGTAATCAACATGGAGGTTTGACGTGGCTGACAACCCGAGCGCTGCGGACCCGTACGGCGACGACCCGAACAGCTCGCACATCGAGCTGATCCGCGAAGGGGTCGCCTCGTATCTGTACGACCACGACCCGGAAGAGACCAAGGAGTGGATGGACTCCTTCGACGGTCTGCTGGAGTCGTCCTCGCCCGAGCGCGCCCGCTATCTCATGCTGCGCCTGCTAGAGCGCGCGTCGCTGCAGCGCGTGCCGCTGCCCGCCCTGTCCTCGACCGATTTTGTCAACACCATCCCCACCCAGCTGGAGCCCGACTTCCCGGGAGACGAGGCCGTGGAGAAGCGCTACCGCCGCTGGATCCGCTGGAACGCCGCCATCATGGTGCACCGCGCGCAGCGTCCCGGCATCAAGGTCGGCGGCCACATCTCCACCTACGCCTCGGCCGCGGCGCTCTACGAGGTCGGGTTCAACCACTTCTTCCACGGCAAGGACGCGCCCCAGGGCGGCGACCAGGTCTTCATCCAGGGCCACGCCTCCCCCGGCATCTACGCCCGCGCGTTCCTCGAGGGGCGCCTGAGCGAGGATGACCTGGACGGCTTCCGCCAGGAGCACTCCCGCCCGCAGGGCGGCCTGCCCGCCTACCCGCACCCGCACGGCATGCCGGGGTTCTGGGAGTTCCCCACCGTGTCCATGGGCCTGGGCCCGATGAACGCCATCTACCAGGCGCGCTTCAACAAGTACCTGCAGGACCGCGGCATCAAGGACACCAGCGAGCAGCACGTCTGGGCGTTTCTGGGCGACGGCGAGATGGACGAGCCGGAGTCCCGCGGCCTGATCCAGATGGCCCCGCTCTACGGCCTGGACAACCTGACGTTCGTGATCAACTGCAACTTGCAGCGTCTCGACGGCCCGGTGCGCGGCAACGGCCAGATCATCCAGGAGCTCGAAGCCTTCTTCATCGGCGCCGGCTGGAACGTGATCAAGATCGCCTGGGGCCGCGAGTGGGACGCACTGTTTGAGAAGGACACCGACGGCGCGCTGGTCAACCTCATGAACTCCACCCGCGACGGTGACTTCCAGACGTTCAAGGCCAACGACGGCGCCTACGTGCGCGAGCACTTCTTCGGCCGCGACCCGCGCACCGCGAAGCTGGTCGAGGACGTGACGGACGAGGAGATCTGGGCGCTGCGCCGCGGCGGCCACGACTACCGCAAGGTCTACGCCGCCTACAAGCGCGCGCTGGAGACCAAGGGCAAGCCGACCGTCATCCTGGCGCACACCGTCAAGGGCTACGCCCTGGGGCACAACTTTGAGGGCCGCAACGCCACCCACCAGATGAAGAACCTCACGCTGGAGGACCTCAAGCTCTTCCGCGACACCCAGCAGATCCCGATTTCTGACGAGGAGCTGGAGCGCGACCCCTACCTGCCGCCCTACTACCACCCGGGCGAGGACGCCGAGGAGATTAAGTACCTGAAGAAGCGCCGCGAGGATCTCGGTGGCTTCCTCCCCGAGCGCCGCACCCAGTTCACGCCGCTTGAGATGCCCGACTTTGAAAAGACATTCAAGGCCAGCTTCAAGGACTCCGGCAAGCAGCAGGTGGCCACCACCATGGCGCTGGTGCGCACGTTCAAGGCGCTCACGCGCGACCAAGAGATCGGCAAGCGCCTGGTGCCGATCATCCCGGACGAGGCCCGCACCTTCGGCCTCGACTCCTGGTTCCCCACGCTGAAGATCTACAACCCGGTGGGCCAGAACTACACCCCGGTGGACCACGACCTGCAGCTGTCCTACCGCGAGGCCACCGACGGGCAGATCCTGCACGAGGGCATCAACGAGGACGGCTCCTCTGCGTCCTTCCTCGCGGCCGGCACCTCCTATGCCACGCACGGTGAGCCGATGATCCCGATGTACATCTTCTACTCCATGTTCGGTTTCCAGCGCACCGGCGACAACTTCTGGGCCGCGGGCGACCAGCACGCGCGTGGCTTCATCATCGGTGCGACCGCCGGCCGCACGACGCTCTTCGGCGAGGGCCTGCAGCATATGGACGGGCACTCGCCGGTGCTGGCCTCCACCAACCCGGCCGTGGTGAGCTACGACCCGTCGTTCGCCTACGAGATGCCGTACCTGGTCTCCCGGGGCATCGAGCGCATGTACGGCTCGGGCGAGGGCGAGAACGTGATGTACTACATCACCGTGTACAACCAGCCGACTCACCAGCCGGCGCGCCCGGACAACCTGGACGTCGAGGGCTTGCACAAGGGCATCTACCTCTACGACCGCGGCGCGGACAAGGCCAACCGGGTCTCCCTGCTCGCCTCCGGCGTGGGCATGCAGCAGGCCCTGCGGGCGCAGGAGATCCTGCAGGAGCGTTACGACGTCGGCGCGGCCGTCTACTCCGTCACCTCCTGGGTCGAGCTGGCCCGTGACGGCGCGGCGCTGAACAAGCGCAAGCTCAACAACCCGGGCGAGGACGTCGGCGAGCCGTTTGCCACCACCCAGCTCAAGCAGACCGAGGGCCCCTACGTGGCCACCTCGGACTTCACCTCCGCGCTGCAGGAGCAAATCCGCCCGTACGTGCCGGGTCAGTACATCGTGCTGGGCGCGGACGGCTTCGGCTTCTCCGACACCCGCGAGGCCGCGCGCCGCTACTTCAACATCGACGCCGAGTCGATGGTGGTGGCGGCGCTCATGGGGCTGGCCAACGAGGGCAAGATCGACATGTCCGTCGCCGCGCAGGCCGCCCGGGACCTGCACATCGACGACCCGACAGAGCCGAACCCGAACGGCGGCACCGAGAAGTAGGACCGCCCGTCGCGCGTCCCCGGTCTCGGCCTTCGCGCCGGGGCCGGGGTTTCGCGTTCGTTCCGTGTTTGTCCCAACGCTGCACGACCACAACGCCACACTACGCACACAACCCCAGGACACACACGCCTGACGACGTGCACACCCCAACGCTGCACGACCACAACGCCACACCACACACACAACCCCAGGACACACACGCCTGACGACGTGCACACCCCAACGCTGCACGACCACTACGCCACACTACGCACACAACCCCAGGACGCACACGCCTGAGGACGTGCACGAGCGCGGATGTCAGTGGCCCGCGTAGAAGGGGCGGCGGCGCTGAATTTCGCCGTCGTTAAGCGGGGCGGGCACGTTGCCGGCGAAGGGGTCGTTGCCGAGGA
The DNA here is from genome assembly GCF_900103625.1 of Corynebacterium mycetoides. Classification (NCBI taxonomy): domain Bacteria; kingdom Bacillati; phylum Actinomycetota; class Actinomycetes; order Mycobacteriales; family Corynebacteriaceae; genus Corynebacterium; species Corynebacterium mycetoides. Next base: position 1,016,068 of record NZ_LT629700.1, read on the forward strand.
ACCGCATGCGCCGGATTGCAGAGGCGACGCGCGCCTCGAGCGCGCCGCCCCAGACGTCCGCCCACCCGGCCCGCAAGACGAGGTAGCCCTGGTTGAGCAGGAATTTTTCGCGCATGCGCTCCTCGAACGTGACCTCGTCGCTGGTGTATTTGCCTCGGCCGTCGAGCTCGACGCAGATGAAGCCGTTGACCAGGAGGTCCATCCTGCCGCGGCGCAAGGTGCGCCCGAGGTCGTAGTATTCGAAGCCGACCTGCCCGCGGATCGAATGGAGGCCGGGGATGCGGGCCTCGATGAGGGCGTGGCGGCCGACCGTTTCGAGGGCGGTTTGGGACGTTGCGGCGGAGTGCTCGATGACCTTGCGGAACATCTTCGTGCCCTTCGCGCGGGGCAGCGTGTTCGCGAGCTCCAGGAGGTCGGCCTCTCCCACTTCCGGCCTGCGGAACCGGGCCGACTCGAGGACGACGAGCGCGGCATGCGGGCCGTGGTAGCGGGAGGTGTCGAAGGCCATCTGGATAGTGCTCGTGACCCGCAGCCCCTCGTGCTCGACGACGTGCTCCGGCGCAAGGTACCCGCTGCGGTATACCGCCGGCTGCGGCCCCCGGCACGCCGCGGACGCCCGCGCCGCGCCCGGCAGCAGCAGGTCGACGCGCTCGACGCGGTCGAGGGTCTGCAGCCCCCTCACTTTCGCTGCCGCAGGCCCCGTCACCACGGCCGAGCGCGTGCGCGCGGCCACTCCCCGAATCAGCTCGAGCTCCCCCATGCGCACATTAAAGCACGCGCGGGGCCGCTAGCTCCCGGAACTGCCCTCCGAGCTCGCAGTGCTTGACGACGCCCCCTCTCCCGGACCGCACGCCGCGTCGAGCGCCGAAGTCAGGAGCAGCGCCGCGGCGATGATCCCGGCCACCCCGAGTGCCTCACGGGCTCCCTTGATGGAATCCAGCTGGGCGTTGAAGTCCCGCACAGCCTGCGAAATCTGCGGGTTGTAGATGCCCACGGATTTTTGCAGCTCGGTGTTGTGTTCGCCGATGCGGGCGTTGAAGTCCCGCACAGCCTGCGAAATCTGCGGGTTGTAGATGCCCACGGATTTTTGCAGCTCGGTGTTGTGTTCGCCGATGCGGGCGTTGAAGTCCCGCACAGCCTGCGAAATCTGCGGGTTGTAGATGCCCACGGATTTTTGCAGCTCGGTGTTGAGTTCGCCGATGCGGGTGCTGATGTCGTCGACAAGCGGGGTGAGGCCCGGGATGTTCACCGTGGTCGCGAGCGCGACCGGCACGAGCAGGAGCACCGGGATCCCCACCGAGGAACCGACCGCGACGCAACGGGTGTCGGCGGAGCCGCTGGATCCGTCCGACGAGTCGCCGCTGCCTGGAGGCGTGACCGGAGGCGTGGTGCCGGTGGGGTCGACGGTAACGGTGGTGGTCACCGTCTCGCTGGTGCCGTCCGGGTAGGTGACCTCGATCGTCACCGCGTGCTCACCGGGCGCGAGCACCGCGGGATCCACCGTGACCGCACCCGTGGCCGGGTCGACGGTCACGCCATCGGGCAGGCCGACGCCGGCAAACGTCGTGCCGGACGGAAAGTCGACCCCCTCGGCCGTCACTGCGGGCGCGCCCGTGACAACATCGCCGCCGTCGACCCCGCGCACCGGAGGCACCACCGGAGTGTGCGTGTCCGCATCCGACGGATCGGCGACAGGCGCGTCGTCGACGACCACCGTCGTTTCAACGCGGTCCGTCGAACCGTCCGGATAGGTGACCTCAATCGTCACCGCGTGCTCACCGGGCGCAAGCACCGCCGGATCCACCGTGACCGCACCCGTGGCCGGATCCACCGTCACGCCATCGGGCAGGCCGACGCCGGCAAACGTCGTGCCGGACGGAAAGTCGACCCCCTCGGCCGTCACTGCGGGCGCGCCCGTGACAACATCGCCGCCGTCGACCCCGCGCACCGGAGGCACCACCGGAGTGTGCGTGTCCGCATCCGACGGGCGGCGACAGGAGCGTCGTCGACCGTCACCGTCGTTTCAACGCTGTCCGTCGAACCGTCCGGGTAGGTGACCTCAATCGTCACCGCGTGCTCACCGGGCGCAGCACCGCCGGATCCACCGTGACCGCACCCGTGGCCGGTCCACCGTCACGCCATCGGGCAGGTCGACGCCGGCAAACGTCGTGCCGGACGGGAAGTCGACCCCCTCGGCCGTCACTGCGGGCGCGCCCGTGACAACATCGCCGCCGTGACCCCGCGCACCGGAGGCACCACCGGAGTGTGCGTGTCCGCATCCGACGGGGCGGCGACGGGAGCGTCGTCGACCGTCACCGTCGTTTCAACCGGTCCGTCGAACCGTCCGGGTAGGTGACCTCGATCGTCACCGCGTGCTCACCGGGCGCGAGCACCGCCGGATCCACCGTGACCGCACCCGTGGCCGGGTCGACGGTCACGCCATCGGGCAGGTCGACGCCGGCAAACGTCGTGCCGGACGGAAAGTCGACCCCCTCGGCCGTCACTGCGGGCGCGCCCGTGACAACATCGCCGCCGTTGACCCCGCGCACCGGAGGCACCACCGGAGTGTGCGTGTCCGCATCCGACGGGGCGGCGACGGGAGCGTCGTCGACCGTCACCGTCGTCTCAACCTGATCGGTCGAACCGTCCGGGTAGGTGACCTCAATCGTCACCGCGTGCTCACCGGGCGCGAGCACCGCCGGATCCACCGTGACCGCACCCGTGGCCGGGTCGACGGTCACGCCATCGGGCAGGCCGACGCCGGCAAACGTCGTGCCGGACGGAAAGTCGACCCCCTCGGCCGTCACTGCGGGCGCGCCCGTCACCGGCGGGCCCGATTCCGCCCCGCGGACGGCGGGAATGAACGGAGTGTGCGTGTCCGCATCCGACGGATCGGCGACAGGCGCGTCGTCGACCGTCACCGTCGTCTCAACCTGATCGGTCGAACCGTCCGGATAGGTGACCTCAATCGTCACCGCGTGCTCACCGGGCGCAAGCACCGCCGGATCCACCGTGACCGCACCCGTGGCCGGGTCGACGGTCACGCCGTCGGGCAGGCCGACGCCGGCAAACGTCGTGCCGGACGGAAAGTCGACCCCCTCGGCCGTCACTGCGGGCGCGCCCGTCACCGGCGGGCCCGATTCCGCCCCGCGGACGGCGGGAATGAACGGAGTGTGCGTGTCCGCATCCGACGGATCGGCGACAGGCGCGTCGTCGACCGTCACCGTCGTTTCAACGCGGTCCGTCGAACCGTCCGGATAGGTGACCTCAATCGTCACCGCGTGCTCACCGGGCGCAAGCACCGCCGGATCCATCGTCACCGCACCCGTGGCCGGGTCGACGGTCACGCCATCGGGCAGGCCGACGCCGGCAAACGTCGTGCCGGACGGAAAGTCGACCCCCTCGGCCGTCACTGCGGGCGCGCCCGTCACCGGCGGGCCCGATTCCGCCCCGCGGACGGCGGGAATGAACGGAGTGTGCGTGTCCGCATCCGACGGATCGGCGACAGGCGCGTCGTCGACCGTCACCGTCGTTTCAACGCGGTCCGTCGAACCGTCCGGATAGGTGACCTCAATCGTCACCGCGTGCTCACCGGGCGCAAGCACCGCCGGATCCATCGTCACCGCACCCGTGGCCGGGTCGACGGTCACGCCATCGGGCAGGCCGACGCCGGCAAACGTCGTGCCGGACGGAAAGTCGACCCCCTCGGCCGTCACTGCGGGCGCGCCCGTCACCGGCGGGCCCGATTCCGCCCCGCGGACGGCGGGAATGAACGGGGTGAGCTGGTCGGCGTACGTCGCCGGGGCCTGCACCGCGCTGACAGCGATGGTGACCCACGTCGGCGCGGTCGTGCCGTCTGCGTAGGTGACAACGAGCGGAATCGTGACCGTCTCTCCCGGGGCGGTCGGGCCCGGCTGTGCCGTGACCGTCCCGTCGGGGTTGACGGTGACCCACTCGGGCAGGTCAGCGGCGGCCGCCACGGTGGCTCCGGCCGGCAGGGGCTGCGCGGGTGTGGCGGACGCAGTCCCGCCTGCCTCGACTGCGAGAAGGCCGTAGGCGACGGCCGGATGGACGGTGACGGGGATCTCCGTGCGCACCACGCCGTTTGGCCCGGTCTCCTCCACCACGATGGTGTACTCCCCCGGTGCTGCACCTGCGGGGTCGATGGTGACGGTCCCGGTGGCGGGGTCAACCGTGGCCCAGGTGGGCAGCTCGCCGACCGGCGCGTACGTCGCACCTGGCTCAGCGGGACCTGCGACGGTGCGGGAGGCGCCGTCGGCGACAACGGCGACCGGCTCGTGGCGCACCGTGGGTGTCGCGGACACGGTGTACTCGACCGGGATCTCCTCGGTGGAGCCGTCCTGGTACGTGACCACGACGGTCATCGAGTAGTCACCCGGCGCGGTGTCGGCGGGCGGGGTGAAGGTGAGCGAGCCCGCCGGGCCGACAGCCACCCATTCCGGCACGCCCTCACCGGGCGCGAATGTGGTGCTCGGGCGCAGTTCCGCGCCGGACTCGTCGAGCGGGCGGGGCTGGTACAGGGTTCCACCCGCGGCAACGGTGACCGGCGGATAGTCCGGTTGATAGACCGAGGCCAGGGACTGCGCGACAACGAACGGAGCCAGGATGCTGGTCTCGGTGCCGTCGATAGCCGCCACAACCGTGACGTCGAGTGGGCCGGCCGGGAAGTCGGTGTCAGGCGTCCAGGTGATCTGTCCCGTGGAAGGGTCGATGGTCATGCCTGCGGGCGCGCCGTCGGCGAGGCGATAGACCGCACCCGGAATCGCGGGAGCCGGGGCCGGGGTCACCACCTCAAAGCCCTGAACAACGTCCGTGATCGGGTAGATCGGCGCGTCGGCCTGCCCGACCGTGACTACCGCCGTGGCGGTATCGGTGGAACCGTCCGGGTAGGTGACGGTGACGGGCAACGAGGTCGTACCCGCCGCAACGTCCCTGCCCGGGGTGAGGGTGATGGAGCCGTCGGCGCCGAGCGTCGCCCAGTCCGGGAAGGCGGACGCGGGGGCGTAGGTCGTGCCCTCGGGGAGGAAGGTGCGGCCGCCGTCGCGGGGCGGGATGACCGTGGCGGTCTCCCCCTGGGATACCAGGGTGGGTGAATACACCGGGTTGAGCTGGCCCGCCTGGTTCTGCGTGACGGTCACGGGAGCGTTGACCGTCTCCGTGGAACCGTCCGGATAGGTGACCGTCACCGGGACGGTGTACGTGCCCGTCGGGAGGTCGGCGGGTGCGTTGATCGCGATCGTGCCGTCCGGGTTCACGGTTGCCCAGGACGGGGCGCCCTCCCCCGCCGCGAATTCGGTGTTCTCCGGGAGCGCTCCCGCCACCGGGTCTACTGGCGTGGCGACGGTGGCGGTTGCGCCCTGGGTCACCGGGGTCGTCTCGTAGGTCGGGTCGAACCTGCTCGCCCCGGATGCGACGACGTTGACCACAACGCTCAGCTGTGCGGTGGTGCGGTCCGGGTACGCCACCACGACCGGGATCGTCGCTGCTCCGACCGGCTGGTCGGAGCGGACGGGCCATGTCACGACGCCCGTGGCGGGGTCGATCGTCGCCGTGGCGGGAGCACCCGCGCCGAGGGAGAACAGGGTGCCCGCCGGCAGCGGGGCGCCGCTGGCATTGGTGGGAGGCTCTGACACGTAGGTTTGGCCCTGGGTGGCATCACCGGCAGGGTAGACGGGCTCGTTCGGGTTGACCACGTTGACGGTCACCGGTGCGGTGTCGGTGGATCCGTCGGCATAGGCGACCTCGATACCGAAGGTGACGGGCCCCGGCTGGACGGATGTGTCCGGACGGAGCGTGAGGCTGCCGTCGGGGTTGACGGTCACCCAGGTCGGGGTGTCGGATCCCGCGGCGTAGGTGGTCCCGGCGGGCTCCTCATCCCCGTTGGGGTCGCGCGGAGCGGGCACCGTCGTGGTTTGGCCTTGGGGCGCGTTTTTCGTCTGGTACACGGGCGCGTGCAGGGAGGTGTCGGCGGCTGTCACGCTGACGGTCGCCGCGATGGTGTCGGCGGTGCCGTCCGCGTATGTCACCGTCACCGGGAACGTGTACTCGCGCACCTCGGCGTCGAGGGGTGGTGCAGCCGTGATGGATCCGTCGCTGTTGACCGTGACCCACGGCGGGGTGCCCTCACCCGCGGCGAATGTCGTGCCGGCGGGCACGGGGCTTGGGGCCGGAAGAGTCGTCGTGCCGCCCTGGCGAACCGAGCCGTCCTGGTAGGTCGGGTCGGTCGCGTTGGCGTCGTTGAGCTGAACCGTTACCTGGGCGGTGATGGTGTCGGTTGAACCGTCCGGGTAACGCACGACGACCGGCATCTCGTACGTGCCTTCAGCGACGTCCGCCCCCGGGGCAAGGGTGATGGAACCGTCGGCGTTGAGCGTGGCCCAGGCGGGGAAATCCGGGCCCTCGAAGACGATGGATCCCTCCGGCAGCGGCGCGCCGTCGACGGTCGGGGCCGCAACCGTGGCCGTGCCGTCCTGCCGGACGGGCACCGGGTCGCCGTATGCGGGGCTTGTCGACGTCGCCAAGCTCGGCGCAACAAGCGCAATGACCGTGGTCTCGGCGGTGGAGCCGTCCGGGAAGGTCGCGGTGACCACCACCGGGTAGTCGGTGGTGTCCGCGTCGGCGGGCGGCGTGAGGACAAGTTCACCCGTGTCCGAGATGCTCGCCCATGCCGGTGCGTCGCCAAGAGTGAACGTGGTGCCGGTGGGCAACGGGTCCCCGGCGGCGTCTGTCAGCGGCCGCGCGTTGTCGACCTGGCCCTGAACCACTGTTTCCACCCGGCCGCCCTCGAGCCCGAGGCGAGTTGCCTGGGACGGTGCCACGGTGAGGTTGAGAACCGCGGTGTCGGTGGTGCCGTCAGCGTAGGTGACCGTCACGGTGTACGTGTTCGTCCCGACGGCCGCGTCGAACGGCGGTTTCAGGGTGACCACGCCAGCGGAATCCACCGCCACCCAGTCCGGGGTCCCGGCGGCGAAGGCGAACGACTTCACGTCGGTCAGCGGCGAGCCGTCGAAGCGCGCAAACGGCGGCAGCGTGTAGGGCTGGCCCTGGACGACCGTCGCCGTCTTGTCGTCGACCTGGTTGAGGTTGGCGTCCGATTCGGTGACGTCGAACACGGCGTAGGTGGCGGAGGTCCCCCCGTCGGTGTAGGTGACCACGACCGGGACGGTCACGGAACCCACCGGCTGGTCAGCCGGCACGGCCCACGTCACAACGCCGCTCGACGGGTCGATGCTCGCGCCCGCCGGGGCGCCGTCGCCGAGCGCGAAACCCGTCACGTTCGTCAGCGGCGTGCCGTCCGCGTTGAGCGGAGCCTCGGTTGCGGCCGTTCCCGATTGGCGGGCGTCGGCGATCTGGTAGGTCGGCAGGTCGGGGTTGTTCACCTGGACGGTCGTGGTGATGGTGTCCGACGTTCCGTCCGGGTAATTGGCCACAACTTCGAGTGTGTATCCCTGGTCAGGCACGGTGTTGTCCGGGCTGACGGTGATCGACCCGTCGGGGTTGAGCGTGGCCCAGTCGGGGAAGTCCGCCCCTTCAGTGAACGTTGTCCCGTCGGGCAGCGCCCCCTGGGCCGGGTCGGCCGGCGCCGGGATGGTGGCCGTGGCGCCCCAATCCACGGAGCGGGTCTCAAGTTCCGGGGCGAACGTGTTCGACTGCGACGTCACCACGGTGACGGTGTGCGTCACCGTGTCGGTGGAACCGTCGGGATACGTTATGGCCACATCGAAGGTGTAGTCGCCGGGGTCGGCGTTCGCGGGAGGGGTGACCGTCAGGCCGCCGTCGGGGTTGACGGTGACCCAGGAGGGCTTTTTCGGGCCGGGTTCGTAGGTGGTTTCCGAGGGCAGGGTATTGCCCGCGGCGTCGGTCTGCGGGCCGGTGGTGGTGGTCACGCCCTGGGTTGCGGACGGGGTCATGCCGTTGACGTCTGTCGATGTCGCGGTGGACGGGGTGACCGTCACCGACGCAGCGATGATTTCGGAGGACCCGTCCGGGTACTCCACCAGAACCGGCACGGTGTAGTCGCCGGGCTGCAACGCGAAGCCCGGGGAGACGGACAGCGAACCGTCCGCGTTGACGGTGACCCAGCCCGGGGTGTCGGCGGTGGCGCTGAAGCGGGTGCCCGGGGGTAGCGCGGCCTGGTTGGCGTCGAGAGGCGTCGGCGCCTCGGCCGTCGCCCCCTGAGCGACGCTGACGGCCTGGTAACCCGGGTTGTAGGTTCCCCGATCCAGAGGGAGACCGCAGTTGAGGGTGCTGTAGGTCGACGTGAGGGCGGCCGTGTTGTCAAAGGTGGGGTCGGCCAACCAGGTGGACGACGGCACGGTACCGGCGATGGAGGCCATGGCCTGGGTTCTGGCGGGGAGTGATCCGCGCACCCGCGCGTAGTAGGTGCCGTCCGCACCGCGCTCCCAGGTAAGCGTGAGTGTTTGTCCGTTGTTGGTGTACCCGGGGAAGGAGAAGAAGGCCATCACGTTGCCGAATGTCTGCGGCGCCGTCACCTTTGGCGTGAACTTCGGGTCGAGACGCCACGCGATGTCGATGTTGTCCATCGCGTATTCGGTGTACAGGCGCATGCGCGAGGTCATGGTCGTGGTGGCCCCGGTGGCGGCGGAGCTCCAGCCGTCGAGGGTGAGAGCGGTCCCACCCATGGTGGAGATGAGGCTCAACCCGTCGGGCAGCCGCGGATCCTGCGCCGCCCCGTCGGTCGACGGCTGGCTGACCAGCACCCCGCCTTCCGCCGTGCCGTCCGCGTACTCTGCGTTCGCGCTCGCCGGGGTGACCTGGAACGGGCGGAAGACGTCCGACACGGAACCGTTCGCGCCGGCGGGCTGGCTGTAGCTCTGCGCCCACATGTTCACGGAGCAGACCCCGCGGCCCGGCTCCCCGGTCGGGTTCGCCGTGATCGTCATCGCGTCGGAGGCGTCCGCGGGAGCCGGGATGTTGAGGGTGGAGGCGACCTTGTTCAGCTCGGTCGGGTTGGCACCCGCTGGCAGGGTCTGCGCCTGCGCGCCGGGCAGAAAGGGCGTGGTGGGCAGGAGTGCCGGAACCGCGAGGGCCGAACCGGACAGGGCAATGGCGACGGCGAGGGCGGGAACAGTGGAACGGGACACGGCTAAACCTTAACGAGAGGAGGAGTATCGCACCCTGTTTTGGCTGCGAATCTAAAATTTCCCCTCAAGTAAACCACGGGAACCTCTCCGTGTCCCGGTTACGCGCGCGACACCGGCCACACGTCCCGGATGAGGCGCAGGATTGCGGTGGCTACGGTCCCCGGGGCGTCGAGAGGCGGCATGTGGCCGCTGTCCGGGAGGATTTGGAGGTAGGCACGGGGCCAGATCTCGCTGAGGCGCGCCGACTGTGTGACGGGAGTGATGGTGTCGCGGTCGCCGACGAGGATGAACCCCGGGATGGCGGCCAAAACGTCCGCGACCTCGATCTCCGAGTGGTTGACCAGGTCGTCGAAGTAGCCCGCGTACGTGTCCAACGGGGTCAGCTGCATCATGGCGGCGTGGAACTTCACCACCGCGTAGCCGACCGGGCGGTAGTAGAACCCCAGGGCGAGCACCGGGGCGATGACGGCAGTCCCGGCGCTGAGAAGCTTATCCGCGAGCCCGGGTGCGCCCCGGTAGAGCTCTTCAAGGGCGGTTCCCACGGTCCCGGCCAGGACCTGCGGCATGCCTTGGCGGGCGAACGGCTCGACGGCGGAGGAGATTTGGACGGTTCCGGCGAGATCGAGCTCGTGCGCGTACCGACGCATCAGGGACAGCGACACCGGCCCGCCGAGCGAGTGGCCCACGACGATGAGAGGGCCGGTGATGCGGCGGTCCGCGAGAACCGCGCGGACGTCGTCGGCCGCGCCGTCGATGGTGCACACCTGCGGGGCGGCGCGGCCGGTCTCGCCGTGGCCGCGCAGGTCGACCAGGAGCTGGCGAACGGGCAGCGAGGCGAGCTCGTCGACCTGCATGTAGAACTCGTCGGACGAGATGTTGAAGCCGTGGATGTAGAGCACGGTGAGTTCCGCGTCTTCGGGCCCGCGCTCGTACCAGTGGACGTCGATGCCGTCGTTGCGGGTCACACCGCGACGGTCGTACGTCAGGCCCGCGACGGGGCGGGGATTGAGGGCGTCGAGAAGCGAGCGCGGCCGCAGCGGCCGTGGGCTGCCAGTGAGTTCGGCCATGGAGTGCATAGACCTCAAGTGTATATTATGGGTGCATGGAGCTTTCGGAACAACTGGGCCAGCGCCTCGACCTCGCCGGGTTCACAATGGGCGCGGAGGAGGGCGACGCCGCCGACGCCAGCGTGCTCGGCCGCCTCGTGCGCCTCCTCTCCGATGTCTCCGGAACCGACCCCGAATCCATCGAGGAAGGCATGACGCTGTCCGAGGCGGGTGTGTCCTCCCTCGACCGCATCGAGCTGGCCGTGCGCGCCGAGAACGAGTTCGGGGCACGCGCCGACGACGGCCCCTACCCCGACAACCCCACCGTCGGCGAGGTCGCCGGGTGGCTCGAGGAGAACGGCCGGGACTGACGGGTTTCAGCCGCCGGGTTTCAGCCGCCCAGGACGATCCCCTCACGGCGCGGGTCCGCCCCGCCCACGATGGCTCCGTCGCGGCGCACCAGCGCCGACAGCCCGCTCGACATCGGCTCCGTGACCACCTGGTGGCCCTTCTCCTCCAGCGCGCCGACAACGTCCCCGGCCCCGCCGCCCGCGACCAGCGGGTGCTCCCCGCCGATGCCCGTCTCCGGGGTGTTGCGCGCCCCGAAGTTCGGGGCGGAGATCGCCTGCTGCGGGTTCATCCCCCATTCCGTCATGCCGAGGAACGTTTTGAGCACGTACTGGATGATCAGCGACCCGCCCGGGGAGCCCAGTGCCATCTCCGCGGTCCCGTCCGGGCCGAAGACGAGAAACGGCGCCATGGAGGAGCGCGGCCGCTTCGCGGGCTCGACGCGGTTGGCGGCCAGCTCGCCGGCCTCGTTGCGCGGCTCGGCGGAAAAGTCCGTCAACTGGTTGTTCAGGATGAAGCCGCGCGTGAAGTGGAACGAGCCGAATGCGGCCTCGACGCTCGACGTGAAGGACGCGGCGTTGCCGTCGGCGTCGATGACGTTGACGTGGGTTGTGCCGTGCTCCGGAGTGTCCGCGCCGGCGCCGACCGGGTGCACAAGCTCGCCGGGTGTGGTCGTGCCCATGGTCTGTGCGGGGTCGATGAGTTCGGAGCGTTGGGCGATGTAGGCATCGGCAAGCAGTGCCTCCGTTCCCCCGGGAACCGGTGCGAAGGCAGGGTCGCCGACGTAGGCGTCGCGGTCCGCGTAGGCGAGCCGCTCGGCCTCGGCGACGAGGTGGATCGCTTCCGGATCCGGCAGCGCGCCGTCGGGGCCGGGGTTCTCCGGCGCGTACTGCGCGAGGTCGCGGCCCTCGAGCAGGCGCAGCGCCTCAAGCACCGCAACGCCTCCGCTTGACGACGGCGGCATCCCGCACACGTCCCTCCCCTTGTACTCCACGCACAGGGCGTCGGTCACCCGCGGCGTGTAGCCGGCAAGGTCCGCCGTGGTCATCCGCGACGGCGTCAACCCCTCCTCCGCGCGCGTCGCCTCCGCGACGATGTCGGCGGCGATTCCGCCGGTGTAAAACTCGTTGGCGTCGCGCGCGATCGCGCGCAGCACCTCCGCGTACTCGGGATTTTTCAGCTCCGTCCCCGCGGCGAGCGCCTCGCCCTGCCCGTCGAGGAAGTACTGCGCGGCGTTCGGGCTGGCCGCGAGCTGTTCCGCGGAGTCCGCGATCGACGCCGACAGGCGCGGTGACACGGTGAAACCCTTTTCGGCGAGGTCGATCGCCGGCTGGATGTCGGCCTGCCAGTCCGCGTGGCCGAACTGCCTGTGCAGCTCCGCGAGGGCGGCAACGATGCCCGGCACCCCGATGGAGCGGCCGGAACTGCGCGCGTCCGGGAGCGGGGCTGTCGGGTTGGTGCCGTCGACGTGGATCAGGTAGTTCTCGTCGGCGGCGAGCGGCGCGACCTCGCGGCCGTCGATGGCGACGCGTCTGCCCGTTTTCGCATCGCTGTAGAGGATGTACCCTCCCCCGCCGATGCCGGAGGACTGCGGCTCCACCAGGCCGAGGACGAACTGCGCCGCGACGACGGCGTCCGCGGCGTTGCCGCCCCGGAGGAGCACATCGCACGCCGCCTTCGTCGCGACCGGGTTCGCGGTCGTCACGGCAAAGGTCTGCGCACGGACCTCCTGCATCCCGCTGCGGTACCCGGTGCCAATCTCGGGGGCGACGTCGATGCTGCGCTCTGCCGCGCTATCCGGCGCCTCCCCGCCCGTGACGTGGCCTGACACGCCGTCGGCGGGTTCGCAGTTCGCGACGTCTAGCGTCTCCACCGCCTGCTGCTGGGACTCCTGCGGCCGGGACTCCTGCGGCTGGGGTTGCGTGCTGCTCGCATCCGGCTCCCCCAGCTGCTCGCTGCACCCCGCCAGCAGCAACCCCGTGGCCGCGACCATGGACATGACCAAACGTGACGTAGCTCCCATATGTGCATGATTCCACACCCGGGCCCGGCGCGTGACGGTTTCCGCTGCGGCCGTCGACGGAACGAAAGTGCCGACATTCGCCACGAAAGGCCCGTTTTGTGCCGCAGGCGTTGGTGTGTCCCGGCCGGGCTTTTAAGGTCGGCACCTGCAGGACACCGCCCCAGCCCGAGACTGTAAGGAGCACCGAGCATGCACACCAGAGCTACACGACGCGCCAGCCTCACCGCGGCCCTCATCCTCTTCTCCGCCGCCCTTCCCGCCGCCGCCCAGGCCGAGGACCCCGCTGCTGAGGGTCCCGCGGGTGAGACCTGCGCGACGAGCACGGGTGCCGGCGCCGACATTCAACCGGCCCCGGACAACTCAGCCGCCGCGGCCGCTGCCGCGATGGAACAGATCCAGGCGGGCGCGATCACGCTGCACAACAACGCGCTGGACGTCGATCAGGCGAGCGCCTACTCAATCACCACGGAAGGCGAACGGTTCGACGCCGTCACGATCCCGGTCGCCGGGGAATTCAGCCGAACCAGCAATGTCACGGTTGTGTTCAACGGCGCGGGCGAGGTGGTGCGCTACTCGGAAACCCTGGTGGACAAGGCCGACAACGGAAAGTTCCGCGTGCGCGTCTTCAACGACGGCGCGCAAGTGAAGGACGAGACAACGGACCTCGACTACATGAACGACGACGAGCTGACCGCCGCGTCGCAGGTTGACCCGAACCAGCCAACCGTCACGACCTACGGTGTCGGCTCCACCGTCGCGTGCCTCGCGGCGGTCGCCGGAATCGGCGGACCCATCGCGTACCTGATCGCCAGCGCATGCGCCGGGTCGTGCGCCGGTGTCGCCACCGGCGTCGGCGCGGCGATCTGCGCCGCGTGCATCGGCGGCTACGCCACGCTGGGCGCCGGCGGAATGACCGCTGCAGCCAGCTGCTTCAAGTAGGAGGACAGGATGAAGTACGTCCACGCTCTCACCGCGGTGTGCATCGCGCTGAGCGCCATCTGCGCGGCCGCCGCGGTTCTACTCGTCCCCGGGGCATTCGAATCCCGCGGCACCGCCCGCATTCTGTGGATCGCGGGGCTTGCCGTCCTCGCGCTTGTCCTGGCGCTGACCGCCCGGAGGCTGCGCTCGCGTCCGTGAGGCCTGCGCTCGGGCGGGCGCCGCGGCTCAGGCTGCACGACCCCAGGCGCGATCGCCACGCAAAAGCCCAGGGCACGAAAGCTTGAGGACGTGCAGCGCTACAACGCGAAACGACGCGCACGCGGCTGGCGGGTGCGCGTCGATAGGCGAAAAGCGAGGAGTTACTCGGCCACGTAGTAGCGCTGCTTGTTCACGAACTCCTCAATGCCCAGCGGGCCGAGCTCGCGGCCGAAGCCGGAGTTCTTCACGCCGCCGAAGGGCAGCTCAGCGCCGCGTGCTTGCGGGATGTTCACGTGGATCATACCCGTCTCGATGCGGTTGGCCACCTTCTTGGCGCGCTCCTCGTCGGTGGAGAAGACGGCGCCGCTCAGGCCGTGGTTGGAGTCGTTGGCCAGTTCGATGGCCTCCTCGTCGGAGCTGACCTTGTAGATCTCGGCGACGGGGCCGAAGAACTCCTCGTAGTACGGGTCGGAGCCGACCGGGATGCCGGTAAGCACGGCCGGGGTGAAGTAGGCGCCGTCCCCCACCTGCTCGCCGCCGGTGTGCAGTGTCGCGCCCGCCTCGACGGCGCTCTGGACCTGCTTGACCAGGTTCTCGGCGGCCGTGCGCGACGACAGCGGGAAGTACTGCCCCTCCTGGGGATTCATCGGATCGCCCTTGGTGTAGGACTCCGCAATGCGGACCATCTCCTTGACGAAGTCGTCGTAGATGTCCTCCATCACGATGATGCGCTTGTTGGAGGTGCAGGCCTGGCCGGTGTTGCTGATGCGCTTCTCCCACGCAACCTTTGCGGACTCCGCGACGTCGTCGGTGTCCAGGATGACGTAGGGGTCGGTGCCGCCGAGCTCGAGCACGGCCTTCTTCAGGTTCTTGCCCGCGGTCGCAGCCACGGAACGCCCGGCGCGCTCGGAGCCGGTGAGCGAAACGCCCTGGACGCGCTTGTCGCCGATCAGGGTCTCAATCTGGTCGTGGTCGGCGTAGATGTTGATGAAGACGCCCTCGGGAGCGCCGGCTTCCTCGATAATCTCCTGGATCTTCTGCGAGGAGCGCGGGCAGATCTCGGCGTGCTTGAGCAGCACAGTGTTACCCGCCATCAGCGTCGGCGCGACGAAGCGTGCGACCTGGTAGTACGGGTAATTCCACGGCATAACGCCCACGATCACGCCGAGAGGGACCTTGCGGACGACTGCTGCGCCGCCGGTGGTCTCGAGCGGCTCGTCGGCGAGCAGCTCTGCGCCGTGGTCGGCGTAGTAGTTAAAGATGTCGACGACGTCATTGATCTCGGCGTCGCCCTCGGGGAGGGACTTGCCCATCTCCTCGGCGATGATCTTGGACAGTTCGTCGCGCTGGGCGTCGAAAAGATCGGCGACCTTGTGCAGCACTGCGGCGCGGTCCTCGAGCGATGCTACGCTCCAGGTTCCGAACGCCTTGTGCGCCGTGGCGACCGCGTTGTCAAGCTCGTCGTCAGTAATAAAGTCGAAAGATTCGACGATTTCGTTGGTTGTTGGATTCTGGACTCTGTAAGGAATAGCCATGCCATAATGCTACGCCTCTATGCGACACGGGTGGTCAGCTCCGCATCAAAGCCCGCGCGTCGGGCCAGGTCAGCGAGGTTTTCGCGGAAGCGCGCGAGGTCCGCGGCAGGCGCGTAGACCAGCTCGCGGCATCCGATCGTGCCGTCGGCGTTGCGGTGCCAGCGGGTAAACCAGGCGGTGTCCCAGATATCGAAGAGCGAGTAGTCGATGGGTTCCTGGGGCAGCTCGAGCATCAGCTTTTCGACGCTCCCACGCAGACGCGCAGGCATACCGTCGATCTCAATTACGGCAGAGGTGGTAGAGGCGAGTGTCGTGGTCATGGGGCTCCTGACGTGTTTAGCGGCGGCGCCGCGCTGCGCGCCCGTGACTAGCGGGCGGCGTACGCGGCGAGACGAGGTTCGTCTTCCCCAACGGCCTCTGTTTTCTCCCGACCGATATTGCGTCACACGTTCACCACGAGCAACCCTCAACAACCGCTTGACACCCCTGTTCACTGAAGCTGTCGTTGAGGTTTAGAACAGCCGCACGGCGACGACACCGAGGAAAATCATGGCGAGTCCTGCGAGACGGATGGCATCCATACGCAGGCGCTTCGCCCCGAACCACCCCATGGACTCCATGGCTTGGCCGCCCGCGATCGTCCCGGCGTTGAACGCGATGACCGTCGTCGCTGTACCCAGGATCGGGGCGAGCCTCGCCCCGCCGATGACGAATGCCGCGCCGATGATGCCGCCGAGCCACATCCACCACGGCCCCGGCGTCGGCGCGGTGACCAGCTGCCGCGGCGCCGTGGCCAGCGCGAGTGCGAGAATTAGCAGCACCCCGACCCCCAGGGAGATCTCGGACGCGTGCAGCGACGACCCGGCGACGGAACCCAGATGCCCGTTGATGGTGGTCTGCAGCGCGGAGGTCATGCCGATGCCGACGCCGAGCACGCGCCACCCCCACGCACCGCGGGCGCCGGTGTCCGTTTTGCCCCTGCCCAGCCCGAGCACGAGCGCGATGCCCGCGAGCACCACCACCGCACCCGCGATCCGGCCGAGGCCCACGTCCATCTGCGGCGCGCGGAACAGCCCGAAGTGGTCGATCGCCAGCCCCATCACCACCTGGCCGAGGATGGGCAACACCACCGTCTGCACGGCTCCGATGCGCGGGAAGAGCAGGATGTTGCCCATGACGAAGAGGACGCCCATCGCGCCACCCGTCCACACCCACCACGGCTCGCGGGCTGTCGCCGCGAAGTCGGGCAGCACCGTCCCGGTTATAACTGCGGTGACGGCGATCGACACCGCGAAGGCCACCGTGAACGACACGAGCGCGGACACGGCGGGGAACCCGCCGACGCTGAGGCGCAGACGGGAATTTGCGGCCGTCTGGATCGGGATGACGGCGCCGATGGCGAGCGCCGCGAGGAGCGGAAGCATGCGGGTGAGAATACTCCCGCGGGGAAGCACTAGCGCGCTACCGCTTGTTTCCGCTTGTCACCGCTTGTTACTGCGGGCCGCGCACGTTCGAGCCGATGACGTCCGGCAACACCGCCGGCGCCTCACCCAGCAGCGCCCGCAGGTTGCCCTGCCGCTCCACGGCACTGGTCACCGCCCGCACTTTTCGGTTGCGGCCGGTGCCACCCTGGTTCCCGGCGCCGCCGCCCATGGGCGTTCCCATTGCCATGGCGCGGCTCGAGTTCTGGCCGCCTCCGGCCGCGCCGCCTCCCGTGCCCGCGCCACCGGGTGCGCCCGCGGCGGGTGTGAGCGGGGCCGCACCCATGCCGAAAGCTCCGCCAGGCCCGACTGCCCCGCTGACGCCGCTGACGCCGCGGCCGAAGCCACCTATCGCGCCGGCGGCTCCGGCGCCCACTGCGGCTCCCAGCGCTGAGCCGGCCTCCGCGCCCGACTTCCGGTCACCGCGCCCTGAGCCGGCTCCCCGGCCGAAACCTCCCGCGGCACCCGCGCCCGCGCTGCCGCCCGTCGGTCCACCTGCGCCCATCGCGCCCGGCGCGAAAGCAGCCGGCACGGACCCCGGGTTCACTCCCTGCCCGTATCCGCCTACTCCCCCACTGCTCGGAACAGCGCCCAGGCCTCCGGCCCCGAGGCCTCCCGCGCCCAGAGCGCCCGGCCCGGGCATGGACGTCGATGGAAGTGTGGCCAGGGACGCCGCCTCTGTCGGGGTGGCGTGCGCTGCGATGGCGTCCATCACCTGCGGATTCGCGTTGCCGTAGCGCTCCACTATCTCGGCGGGCGTCTCCGCGTAGGCGATGTCCTTGAAGCCGTTGGCGGCCAAGGCCTCCTGCACGATGCGCGGCAGCGGGCTCTTGCTAAACGACGGCCCACTCGGCACCTCTACAGCATCCGGTTCGTACCGCGTCCCAGGCATGGCGTCGAGGGGAGGAAGAAGCTGGTTGAAGGTGGGCACCGTGGGGATCAGGCCGGCGTTGAGACGCGGAGTGAACGACGCCATGTACGCCTGCTCCAAAACCGGCTTGACTGCCAGCGGGGCCGCGAGCCACGTGGCGTGGGCCGCCGCCGTGGCGATCTTCTCCGCACTCGCAACCGCCGCCAGGTTGCCGGTGTGCACACCCATGGCGGTCGCGTGCGCGGCGTACTGCCCGCCCGCCCACTGGATGCGGTTGACGCGTTCGATGGCCTCGCGCACCCAGTCCGTCTCGGCGGAACCCGACAGGGCGCTGAGCACGCCGCCCAGCTCTGCTACTGCACTAGTGATGCTTGCCGCCGTGGACTGCCACGCGGCAGACTCGGTGGCGGCGCGCGAGGGGTCGGTGGCGGCGAACTGGCCGTTCAGGACAGGGAGACTCGGAGCGAACCCCGCGACCGGCTTGCCGAACATGAACGGGTTGGTGGTCGGATTCTGGATCTTCGCCAGCTGCATGTCCGTGTCCACCGCCGCGGCGTTGTTCCCGAAATGGGAATCCATTCCGATCTGACTGACCATCCGGGAAAACGCCCCGTCCGCCCCGACGACGCTGTTGAGGTTGGCTTCAGCCAGCACGGCCGTGTCGATCAAGTGGGTTGCGAGTGCCTTGATCGCCTCGGGTTGATGCACACTGACTACGTTTCCGTGAGAAACGCCAGCTTGGGCGAGACCTGTTACGGGAGAAAAAGCGGCTAAGCCAGTTCTCATCGCCAACCGCCGTGAACCCTGCAAAGTCGAACCGAGTTTTTTCAAATGTTCGACCCCACCCCGGATAGCTTCTTCATCCAAATTAATTCTTGAACCCATGCCCCCACCAGTTCTAATTCAGGACAACTACCGTCGCCCTCGGCTATTGACTCCAGAAACGAGTTTAGAGTTGGAGAGCCCGACACGAAACGGCTAGACGCGCACCATAGTGGACCATCATTAGCGCGAACCACGATAAATACTTGAGAGCACCGCCGAACTGCGGGCGCATAAGCTTTTAAGATCCGAGGTACCTAACTCGTCTGCGACGCTAACCGAGAGCGTCCCTCGGTTCGTTTCCACTGCTACATCGCACATGTCACTGGAACCGTTAGGCGGTCCAAACGCAAACGCTGATGGCGGATGCGGTGACGGAGCGTCCAGCTGAGGTGAATCCCTGAGAATATGCGACCTGCTCGCTGAGTTTGATACCACTAAGACGGTCTGAAAGGGATCTCCGTTGTCGATAAGACAACCTTTGAAAATCTCCTTCTGAAAATCCCCCTGACCAGGCTGCTCCGCGCTCTTGACCAACCCCGCCGCGGCGAACTCGGCGTCGGAGATTTCGGTGCAGGGGTCGAAAAGGTTGTGCTTGACTTCCTCCGGGTCGAACGGCCCAATCACCAAGTCGCCGCTTTCGAAGTGGAACGCCGGCGCTTCCGCCACGGATTCCGAAGGGGCAACGGAGCCGGCTGAATCCGAAGCACTCGGCCCCGCGCACCCAGTCACGACCGAGCAGAGCGCGACGAGCCCCGCGACCACGCGAAAATGTTTCACCCGAACCCCCATCCCGAGCTGCACAACCACCCCGATTGTGCCCGCGCCGGCCGCACCCCGCAACCGAAAACCACGCCAAAGCAGCAGCTACAACTCGGCGAACACCGCGTCGTTCGTGTCCGCCCACAACGGCTTGGCCCAGTCGCCGAAATCGCGGTCCGTCAGCACAACCATCGCCGTGCCCGCGTGCGGCGACGACGACCACGCCGGGACGACCCACAGGTAGGTGCCGGACAGGCCGAAGTGCCCGACGGTGTCTGCGGGCATGTCCGCGCCCGTCCAGTGCGGCGCCTTTTCGCCCTTGATCTCAAATCCCAGGCCCCACGGGCACGGCTTTTGCATGCCGTAGCCTGGGACGATGCCGCGGAGGTCTCCGAATTGGTTGGAGAAGGCGTCGACAAGCGTGCGCTCGCTCAGCAGGGTGGGCGAGGCGAGCTCGCGGGCGAATGCTCGCATATCGCTTATCGACGCCCGCCCCGCGTACCCGGCCGAGCCATAGATCTCCGCGGTGCCCATGCCCAGCGGCTCAAAAATGCCGAGGCGGGCGTACTCGGGCAGGCGCATGCCGCTGCGCTCCTCCAGGAAATCGTCGAGGATTTCGAAGCCGGCCGAGGAGTAGATGCGGCGCTCGCCCACGGGCTTTTGCGGCTCGCGCGAGTCGGCGCCGACACCGGAGGCGTGCGCGAGGAGGTGGCGGACGGTTGAGCCCTCGGGCCCGCAGGCGTCGTCAAGCGAAAAGGCTCCCTCCTCCACCGCCATGAGAAAGCTGTAGGCGGAGAGCAGCTTGGTCACACTCATGAGTTCGTAGACGCGGTCCTTGTCGCCGAAGGTCGCCTCGGTAGGGCCGACGAGGGCGGCGGAGAGGTTGTCGACGGGCCATGAACTGAAACGCGCGGAGAGATCCATGGGCCCGATGTTACTTGCGCCGCGTCCACCCGGAACTGCCGTCGGAATCCGAGCTGACGAAGGCGCGGTAGAGGGCATCGATGAACTCGTCACGCGTCGAGTCGGGGCCCAGCTTGTCCCGCACCGACTCGCGGGTTGGGGACTCGCGCACGTCGCCGGTGTCCGCGCCCTCGATGGAGGCGAGTTCCTGGTTCTCCTCCTGCTCTATCTCCTCCATCTTCTCGTGGCGCCAGGTGCGGGCCTCCTCGGGCTCCGCCTTACGTGCGGCTTTACGCGCCTGCTCCTCGACCCCGCTGAAGGACTGGCGCAGCTTCCACGCGAGATCGTTGACGGGGGCGAAATCGGAGCGCGCCGGGACGTACCACCCCTTCCAAAACACGAGCACGGCCAGGAGAAACGCGATGATCGGCGAGGCGATCATGCCGAGGGTGTCGTGGCCGGAGTGATACAGCGTGACGTTCAGCGCCCCGGCGACGACTGCCGGGATGACGGTCATCTGCTGGTTTTTCAACACGCTGGGCACCTGCCCGCACATCATGTCGCGGAGAATGCCGCCGCCGGCTGCCGTGACCACGCCCATCAGCACGCACCCCAGGGGCGAGACGCCGTGGAGCAGTGCTTTGGTGGAGCCGGTGACAGCCCACACGCCCAGCGTCGCCATGTCGGCGTGGTACTGGAAGATCGTCCAGAAGAATCCCCGCAGCCGTGTGAGATAGGCGACGGCGGCGCCGGCCATGGCCGTCCACACATACTCGGGGTTCGCCAGCGCGGCGATGAGGCCGGAGTCAATCACGGTGTCACGAATCGCGCCTCCCGCAAGCGAGGACACGATGGCGATGAGGACGAAGCCGATGATGTCGAACTTCATTTTCCGCGCGACGGTCCCGCCGACGACGGCGGCGAGAAAAACCCCGATGAGCTCGAGGACGCGGTAGACAACTTGTAGGGTTGGCTCGAGTTGATTGGGGTCCACACCGGGGAGTGTAGCGGCTAGCCGCGCTTCACCTCGACCGCGTAGCCCGCCATGGCGGTGCCCTCAATCAGCGCCTCGGCGTGGCTGCGCGCCAGCTCGTCCGCACGAGCGCCCGCGCGCTCGAGCAGGCCCTCTTGCACGGCCTTGTCGGCCGCGCGGGATTCCTGCTCCGCCAGGAACCCGGCGACGTCCTCCACCTTGACCTGGTTCAAGGGGTTCATCGACTGGTCGTACACGGAGATGCTGGCCGGATCGATGGTGTTGGCGGTGATGTCCACCTGCGGCAGGGTCACGGTGAGGGTGCGGGCGGTGTCGTCAATATCCACCGAGACTTGCTCTGCATCCTTCAACCCGGCCTTGACCGAACCGTCGTAGGTGACCAGGAAGTTGCGCCCGGTAAACGGCACCGTGCGCCCGGCGACCTGAAAACCGCGCTGGTCAAACGTGCCGACGTTGGAGTATGCGTACTCTTCCACCGAGAGCTCCGCAATCTCCTTGAAGGACGCCCCGATCTGGTCCTCGGAGATCCGCGTCGGCCCCAGCCCGAACAACGCTGGGCGCCATATCGCCAGCACCAGCGCGGCGATGAGAATGACGGCGAGAATGCTGGCGATCACGCCGCCGCACCCGGGGCGCCTGCGCCTCGTTTTGTCCCCCGACACGTTGACCACGCTCGACATTATGTAACCTCGTTTCTCCGCCTACTGGCCAGTTCACAGCTAACTTTTACGTTGTGCTGTTTGTAGACTAGCGCACTGACCCCGACGAGGAAGCGACGCGATGACAGGATCTACCAAAGCAACTGCTGACGAGACGCGCACGGAATCCGCCGGCGGGTTCCTCGGAGCCGTTGAGAGGATCGGCAACAAACTCCCCGACCCGTTCTGGCTGTTCGTCATTCTCTCCGGGGTCGTGGTCATTGCCTCGGTGATTGGCAACCGCATCGGAATGAAGTGTCCTGGGTTTAGTTCCGATCGTTTCTAGAGGAGGATTGGACCATGCCTAGGAAGTTCAGTGACGAGTTCAAGGACAAGGCGGTGCGGTTAGCCGAGGAGCTCGTTGAGCTTGAGGGGTGCTCGAAGTGGGCGGCGGCGGAGGAGATCGGCGAGAAGCTCGGCGTCTCGGCGCACACGCTCAACAACTGGTTGAAACCTGTCAAAGCGTCCCCCGACGTTCAGCGGAGCACTGGCGAGTCGGTCGACGACGAACTGAAGCGTCTGCGGCAAGAGAACAAAGAGCTGCGCAGGGCAAACGAGATCTTGAAGACCGCTTCAGCTTTTTTCGCAGCGGAACTCGACCGTCCCACCAGAAGATGATCGAATACATCGACACGTATCGCGATCGCTTCGGGGTCGAGGCCATCTGTCGCACGTTAAGGCAGACAGAATGTGGGTTTATCACCTCTCGTGGCTACCGAGCAGCGAAAACACGAGCCCCGTCGGCCAGGAGCTTGTCAGACGCGCTGCTTATCCCCGAATTGGTGAAAGTCTTCGAGGACAACTTCAGCGTGTACGGGGTACGCAAGATGTGGAAGGCCATGCAGCGCGCCGGCTGGGACATCGGTCGTGATCAGACGGCACGGTTGATGAAACTCGCCGGCATCCAAGGCCGCAGAAGGGGCCGCACTCCGATCACAACGCTTCGGGCTGATGTCCCGGATTGTCGTCCTGATCTGGTCAATCGTGACTTCACCGCGTCAGCGCCGCACCGGCTGTGGGTCGCTGACATCACCTACGTGCGTACCCTGTCGGGGTTTGCGTACACCGCGTTCATCACCGATGCGTACTCCCGCAAGATTGTCGGGGTTGCCACCAGGGCGAGCATGCGCACCGATGAGCTGCCTCTTGAGGCTTTTGAGCATGCTCTTTATCACGCAGGTGATCTCCGTGCTGAAGGACTTGTCCATCACAGCGATCGCGGCTCGCAGTACGTGTCCATTCGTTACAGTGAGGTGCTTGCTCAAGCTGGGATTGATCCGTCCGTTGGCACCGTCGGCGATTCCTACGACAACGCGTTGGCGGAAACGGTCAACGGTCTATACAAGACCGAGCTGATCTATCCCCACCGGCCGTGGGCGTCGGTTGGGGAAGTCGAGATCGCGACCCTTCGCTGGGTGTACTGGTGGAATAACCATCGCCTGCACGAGTCATTGGGATACATCACTCCACAAGAGATGGAAGACGCCTACTATCAACAATCACACGCCCACCCGTTGGGCGTTCAATAAGCGGAACGAAAACCAGGACGCTTCAGAGTACACCCGCGATTCCAAGGATATTCATGAGGCGTTGCACCTGGTCACGGCCGATGTTCCAGCCTGCCCGGTGGGCGGCTTTCCATAGTTTTCGTCGCCCGTAGACCCGCCGATTGGCCCGCCACAGCTCAAAGAGCCGGTGCGCGGTGTAAGCCTCGTCCAGCTCGGCAGGGGTGGGCCCGAAACCACGGGCCTGGAAGCGGTAGAACGTTGCTGGTGAAATAGCGTATTCATGCTCGTTGAGCACGCGGCACATCCGCTCGATGGAATACAGGTGCCGGTGAGTGCGGAGGAAGTCCACGATCACTTCAGTTTGCGGTCGAGCTCCGCCTGGGCGAAAAAAGCTGAGGCCAGTTTCAGGATCTCGTTGGCTTCTTTGAGCCGGGCATTTTCTTTGCGCAGGGTAATAAGTTCCGCGTCTTTCTCGGCGTCGGATTGCTCGACGGCGACGTCCACCTTTTTCTCTTCTGCGCGTACCCAGTTGCGGATAGTGGATGTTTTGATGCCGATGACAGCTTCGACAGCGCGTAGTGCGGCTGCCTTGGATGAAGCGCCGTCAGCGAGCTCCTCGAAGTACAGGCGCACCGCCCGCTGGCGGGTCTCCTGGTCGTAGGGGCTGATAGCCATGATGTTCCTCCTGCGTTACATCATGCCCTCTCACAAACCCAGGCCGGTTTAAACGGTCAACGGTCTATACAAGACCGAGCTGATCTATCCCCACCGGCCGTGGGCGTCGGTTGGGGAAGTCGAGATCGCGACCCTTCGCTGGGTGTACTGGTGGAATAACCATCGCCTGCACGAGTCATTGGGATACATCACTCCACAAGAGATGGAAGACGCCTACTATCAACAATCACTCGCCCACCCGTTGGGCGTTCAATAAGCGGAACGAAAACCAGGACGCTTCAGAATGTCCGCGACCGATCCCGGCTCCGGCGAGAGCATCGAGGTGGAATCCCTCCTGACCGCGGAGAACCTGTCGCGCATGGTCACGGACGCGGTGAAGAACTTCATCACCTTCCCGCCGCTGGGTGTGATTCTCGCGGTGATGCTGGGTGTGGCCATTGCAGAGTACACAGGCCTTCTATCCGCCCTGATCCGGGCCATGGTCTCCCGCGTGGGCCCGAAGACGCTGACGTTCATGGTGGCGCTGGCGGGTGTCACGGGCTCCGTGGCCTCCGACGCGATCTACGTCATCATCATCCCGCTGGGCGCCATGGCGTTCCACGCGGTCGGCCGTTCCCCGATCGTCGGCGCGATGGTTGCCTTCGCCGCCTCGAGCGCGGGGTTCAACGCCTCGCTCATCCTCAACATCACGGATCTGCTCCTCGCGGGCATTTCTACCTCCGCCGCCCAGCTTGTCGACGCCTCCTACACCGTCTCGCCGCTGGCAAACATTTTCTTCGTCATCCCCTCGGCAGTGGTGCTCTCTCTTTTAATCACCGCGGTGACCGAGCTCTACGTGGACAAGAAGGCGCACCAGCTGGTCGACCACGACGAGGTCAGCTTCGAGCAGTCGCTTAGCGACGCCTCCCCCGACGCACCCGAACAGTTCCCCGACGAGCCCTCCCTGACGCTGACGCGCACGGAGACGAAGGGGCTGGCCGCTGCCGGGCTGACGCTGCTGGCGTTCTTGGTGGTGTACTTCGTCCTGCTGTTCTGGGGCGCCTCCCCCTTCGCGCGGCCGGAGGAGGGCTTCATGGAGTCCCCGCTCATCCAGGCCATCGCGGTGCCCATCGCCCTGGCGTTCTTTGTCACGGGCCTGGCCTACGGCCTGATCACGGGCTCGATCACGTCGTCATCCGATGTCCCAGAGATGATGGCGAAGGGCTTGCAGTCGCTGTTGCCCATGCTGGTGCTCTTCTTCGCGGTGTCCCAGTTCCTCGCCTGGTTCCAATGGTCGAACCTGGGCCCCTGGACGGCGATCCGGGGAGCCGAACTGCTCCAGCGCTGGGACCTGCCCACCGTTATCCTCTTCGCGGCGTTCGTGGCCATGGTCGCCCTGCTCAATCTGCTGATCACCTCCGGCTCCGCCCAGTGGGCGCTCATGGCCCCGGTGGTGGTGCCGATGATGATGTACGTCGGGATCTCCCCCGAGGTGACCCAGATGCTCTACCGCATCGGCGACTCCCCCACCAACATCATCACCCCGATGTCGCCCTACTTCGCGCTGGCGCTGACCTTCCTGCAACGCTACTACAAGAAGTCCGGTGTGGGCACGCTCATGTCCCTGGCGCTGCCGTACGCCATGTCCATGATCGTGGGCTGGTTCCTCTTCTTCCTGCTGTGGTACTACGCGGGAATCCCGCTGGGCCCCGGCTCGCCGATGCACTACCCGGTGGGGTAGCTGGCACTGCTTCTCACCGCCCGCTTTGCCCCGCTGATTCGGTGTACAATTCTGGGTTACATGAAACCAACATGGACGGAGGAATTATGAGCAACGACCAGTTTGAACCTGAGACCAACGAGGAAGAGCGCCCCGACCGCGAGTCTGACGACACCTTGAACGAAGACGAGCTGGTGGATGAGCAGATCGACGAGTCCTTCCCCGCAAGCGACCCGCCGGCTTCCTACTAAGACGGGCTGCCGAACGGTGTCTGCTCCGCCGGCGGGAACAGCAGCAGTGCTGCCACCGCTAGTAGGGCGGACACCGTTCCTATCACCGGCCAATATCGCCGCTTCAGCCGCAGCCGCTGGCAGATGAGCCACCACACGGCGGGCATGCTTATCGACGCCGCCAACAACACAAACCCCAACGTCCCCCGCGGCCCATTCGGCGCCTGGGGAGACACGAGGAGCAGGACCACCGCGAACGCGATCCCCGCTCCCGCCCACGAAGCGGGGCGTCCTCCACGGTACCTCCACATCAGCGCGCGATGAGATATTCGATGTTGTCCAGACCGGATGGATCTGCCAGCGGCAGAGCCTCGAGAAGAGTTTGATATATCTCCTCGAAAAACGCTCGTGCCTCAGCCTCTACATCCATCACGCGTCACCAAGCAGGAAGAGAATTCGCTTCAGCTCATCGTAGATCGCTCGTTCATCCGGGCTCATTAACCCCATATTCGCCCACGACTCAAAGTCAGTGATAGTTCCGCTCTGCATTCCGGTCGCTTCCCGGAGCTGAGCCACCGCGTTATCTTTCCGGGTGCGAAGTTCCCCGTTGCTC
Organism: Corynebacterium mycetoides; assembly: GCF_900103625.1. Taxonomy (NCBI): domain Bacteria; kingdom Bacillati; phylum Actinomycetota; class Actinomycetes; order Mycobacteriales; family Corynebacteriaceae; genus Corynebacterium; species Corynebacterium mycetoides. The sequence continues at coordinate 1,042,538 of NZ_LT629700.1, forward strand.
GTTTTTCGAATTTCCAGTTTCATTTCTCCTCCTTACCGATCCGCGATGCCTCGCTTTCTTAGCTAAAGGATAGCGCGAACACGCACCCTCCGTACCGCACAATATAGAACACCCGTTCGACCTACCCCTACTCGATCGCGACGCCCGCGATATAAATCCCAGCCCACTGCCCGATGAGCCACCCCACAACTGCCGCCGGGATGGCGAGAAGCAGAAGTTCCACCGCCATCACACCCGCGCTTCCCGCAGGCGTGAGCCCCAACGAGTTGAGTAGTTCTCGGTCCCTTGCTCGCTCCCGCCACGAGAGAAATACAGTGTTGGCTATTCCCACGGCCGCGATCAGAAGTGCTACCACGCTCATTAGGCGGGTGATGGACAACAGCCGCTCCACCATGGCCACCGTGTCGACGCGCCGGCTGAAGGACTCACTCATCGTCACGGGTACCGCCGCCCCAGCCGCCACAGCCCTCACCCCGTCGAGCACAGACTGATCCTGCACCGGCTCCCCTGACATCCGCAGAAACACCGTCGGTGCGGGTGCATTGGGGAGCTGCTCGGGAACGACGGCGGGGTCAACTAACGTTACAGAATTAGACGTTTCCCGAACCGGCAGCTCAGTGTCCACGCTGGCTCCCCGACCAAGGTTGACCACGCCCTGCTCAAGCGGCCGTCGCAGCACCGGCGATGCAGGCTCCAGCGCAAACCCTTCCGAAACTCGCGGGGGCACCGCAGACGCCTCCACTCCCGGAACGGCAGAGAGAGCATCCACCAACGAGGGTTCGACGTCACCGGTGAGCGATGTCACGCCCACATCCACGACTCCCTGCCCCTCGGCGACGTTCACAAAGTGCGCCCGCAACTGCGCGGACCCCGCCAGCACAGCAGACACCAAAGCGACGGCTGCCACGACGATCCCGATCACTGCCGCCGACCTGCTCCATTGCCGCGCCGCGTACCCCAGCGCCAGCCCGAACCTCGGCAGCGCCACAGGTACCCGAAGCACCATGGGAATCACCACAGCTGCCGCCGCGGCGCACGCGAGCACCACGAAACCGGCCGACGCCACGGCTCGAATCACTCCCCCGCCTCGCACGAACCACGCGGCCCCCGCGAACGCAAGAGCCAGAGCCGCGTAAACATAACGCCCATTCCCGCTGCCGGCGCCGCTGACACTGTCCGTCGCGCTCTTGCGCACAGCTGTCATGCTCGCAGGAACCGCGGACACCACCGTTACAGCAACCGCCGCCGCCCCAATCGCCGCCAGCCACACTTCGGGAAGGCCCACGTCGTCCAGTGGGACGCGTATCCCCAGCTGCTGCGCTAGCTCCGACGCCACATCGGCTAATGCGATCCCGGTCGGCAAACCTGCCGCCACGCCGATGAGTCCTATAACCAGGGCCTCGATTCCCGCTGAGAGCAGCAAGCTTGCGGACGACCCGCCGACTGCCCTGATCAACCCCATCTCACGCACCCGGGCCCCGGCTATCACGGATGAAGACGAAAAGATGGTCAACGCCGCCACGACGGCGACCACCAATGTGAATGCGGCAAGCAGGAGGAAGTACTTGTTGCGCGAGTCGAAGTAGGTGTCGCTGAGGTCCTGCACATGCTGGGCAGCGGGAATGGCGCCTGAGAATGACTCAGCCGAACGAATCTCCCCCACAGGCGTTTCGGTGGGTTCCCACGCGTCCAATGCAGCACTGTCGGCAACTAATCCGGCCCCTCCGATGAGCTGCTCCGCAGCGCTCGGGGTTACTCGCCCGACCACACTGACCTCCACCGGCTCTGCCCCGAACAGCAAAGTTTGTGTCGACCCCACTGCCGGGGTGACCCCGGTTGCGGCGACTTCGCCCGGCCCCTCGGGCATGCGGCCGTCAATTACTCCTCGCCATTGGAGCGGTCCCTGCGTGATCCCCGACACCGGGGTCGTCGTGTACAGGTTGCCTTCTTCGAGCAGGTGCGCCGTGGTTGTCCTGTCGAATACGGCGCCACTGGGGATGTTCGTCGTCTCTCCCCGCACCTCTTTGACATAGCCCACGCCGGTATACGGCAACGCGAAAATGCTGTCCACCGTCCGTTTGATGGTCAGTCCAACGGCCGCGGCTGCAACCGTTAAAGCGACGGATGCTGCCACCGTCATCAACAGTGCCATGTAGCGGGCAGGCCGGTGACGCAGCTGGGCAAGTGCAAGACGGATCACGGGATAATCCGTCCGTCCTTCATCCGGATGAGGTTATCGCCGAACTGCGCGGCATGCTCGTCGTGGGTGATCATTAGCAAGGTTTGCCCCATATCGTCCACGAGCTTGCGGAAGAGCTTGAGCACTTCAATGCCGGTCTCACTGCCGAGGTTGCCCGTCGGCTCGTCAGCGAAAATAATCGCCGGCTTCGCCAGCACTGCACGCCCGATGGCCACACGCTGACGTTGCCCGCCGGACAGCTCATGTGGCAAGTGCTTCAACCTATCCCGTAGACCGAGGGCGTCCACGACCTCGTCCCACCAGGCAGCATCCTGAGGCGGCCTGGGTTGGTCGGAGACTAGGTTTTACCCTAGGAGGAAGATCAGCATGGCACGACCCAGTCAGTACGACGCAGCCACGCAGGAGCGCGCGGTGCGCATGTACTTCGAGCGCCTCGAGGAAGGCGACATCTCCAAGGCGGGCGCCCGCCGGGAGATCGGTGAACTTCTCGGTGTGAAGGAATCCACCCTGCGCAACTGGATCCGCAAACAGGAAAAGCAGGCCGAAGCTCCTGAGCCCGGTTCCCTGTCCTACCAGCAACTCCAGGCCGCCTACGACGAGCAGGCCAAGGAAGTGGCCAAGCTGCGACGCGCCAATGAGATTTTGAAAACGGCGTCGGCTTTTTTCGCCCAGGCGGAGCTCGACCGCAAACTTCGGTAATCGTGGAGTTCATCCGCACCTACCGCCACCGCTTCGGGGTCGAGTCAATCTGCGAAACCTTGACTGCCCATGGCATCGCGATTGCCCCAAGCACCTTTTACGACCATCAGGCCCGCGGCTTCGGCCCCTCGGACGCTGAACTCGACGAGGCCTACGCCGCCCACCGCATCTACCGGTTGTGGGAGGCCAACCGCAAGGTCTACGGCCGGCGCAAACTCTGGAAGTCCGCCATCCGTGACGGCATGACTGTTGGCCGTGACCAGGTCGAACGACTGATGAAGATCACCGGAATCAAAGGCGTGTCACGAGGGATGCACCGCAAGAAGACCACCGTGGCCACCCCGGCCCACCGCCGGCACCCGGACCTGATCAACCGGCGGTGGGCGTATCCGTCGCACCCGGATCAGTGGTGGATCGCGGACTTCACCTACGTCTGGACCCGGGAGGGCTTCTGCTACGTCGCCTTCATTGTCGACGCCTATTCGCGAATGATCCTCGGCTGGGTGGTCACCACGGTCATGGACACCCGGATGGTGCTCATGGCCCTGGAGCACGCCCTGTTTTCCCGTCGGCGCACGAGGATGGACTTCACCGCCACCGGCATCGTCCACCACTCGGACGCGGGAGCCCAGTACACCTCTATGGCGTTTACCGATGCCCTTGTCGAGGCCGGGTTGCAGGGCTCGATCGGCTCGGCCGGTGACGCCTTGGACAACGCGATGATGGAATCAATGATCGGGCTCTACAAGACCGAACTGATCGGCTTCGATCCACGTCGTACGTGGAGGGATGCCCAGGAGGTAGAAACGGAAACGGCCTCGTGGGTCTACTGGTACAATCACCAACGTCTGCACTCGTCGATCGGTGACGTTCCCCCGATCGAATACGAGCAGGACTACGAGGAATTCAACACCACCAGAAGAGCCCAGTAAGGCTTTTACCCGTAGTCTCCGAAAAACTCAGGCCGATTCATAGACTGTTAACCAGAACTCGATACAGTTTAGAAAACGCGAAAAGCCCAAGAAATTAATCCCAGGCTTCTTGCTCCTCCAACTGGGCTCGAACCAGTGACCCTTCGATTAACAGTCGAATGCTCTGCCAACTGAGCTATGGAGGAATATTGTTATCGCAATCCCGTGCAACGGTGTCTTACTATAGCGACCGTCTCACGTCATCACCAAATCGCCCTTTTACCTGCAAAAACAGCATCAGCGCCTTACCCACCGCACAACATCACGCAACAATTTCTTTTAACCGATGCAGGGGCGATATGATGCCAATGCTGCAACTAAGGGGCTATAGCTCAGTCGGTTAGAGCCGCGGACTCATAATCCGCTGGTCGCGGGTTCGAGCCCCGCTGGCCCCACAACGAACCCCGCCAGGGGGACGTCGAGAAGCGTGCGTTAGGTACGATGGGGCGCATGATTCAGTTCGTTGTCGGCGCCGCCGCCGGGTACGTGTTCGGCACGAAGGCAGGCCGCAAGCGCTACCACCAGATCGTTGACGCCTCACGCGCCGTCGCCAACTCCCCCATCACCAAACAAGCGGTGACCTCCGCGCGCAAGGCACTGGCAAACTCGCTCGACCCGGAGCCGCGCATGCGCGAGGTAGAGGACCTCACGTCCAAGCGCCGGCTGCGCGGCCGCAAAGGCTCCCGCGCCGACCAGGACACCACCCAGGACAGGATTTACGAGCCGGACGAGGAGTAGAGGCCGGCCACGATGCCGTCGAGAATGTCTTTCTCGCTGATCACGAAGGAACGTTGATCCGAGACCTGCTCGACGGCGTCCATGATTTCCTCTACGATCACGCTCCCGGCGGCGATCACGTCGGCGCGCCCCGCGAGGATGACCGGGTTGGCGGCGCGCTGCTCGGAGGTCTGCGCGCGAAGCGTGGCGGTGGTGCGCCGGACATCGTCGAACGCGATCTCTGACATGTGGATGCACACCGGGTCGTAAGCGTCAAGACCCTGCGTTAAGGCGGAGAGCGTGGTAAACGTGCCGGCGCAGCCGACAAACGTGCCGATGCTGGCGAAGTCGACCACGCTGCGCGCCTCGGTGAGGCGCTCACGGGTGAACACGCGGGCGCTGATAAGCTCGAGCTCCGTCGGAGGATCGGAGCGCATGAAACGCTCCGTGAGCCGCACGCAGCCCATCTGAGTGGAAATCGCCGACTGAGGGGTGGCGAACTCCGTGGAGCCCCCGCCGAGGTCAATCACACAGAACGGGCCGCGCGCGGGGTCGATGTCCGCCGTCGCTCCGGCAAACGACAGCGCGGCCTCCTCGTCGCCCGAGATGACCTCGGCCTTCGCGCCCGGGGTCACGCGGCCCAGCAGCTCGCGGGTCATGGCAAAGAAGTCCTCGCGGTTGGACGCGTCGCGCGTGGCCGAGGTGGCCACCATGCGCACACGGGCGACCTTGTGGCGGAGCATTTCGTCCACGTAGGTGGCGAGCGCCCGGCGGGTGCGCTCGATCGCCTCGGGGTTCAGTCGGCCCGTCTCGTCCACGCCCTGGCCGAGGCGGACAATGGTGTTGCGGCGGGAAATCTCCGTGGGCGTGCCGTCGGGGCCCAGCTCGCTGATGAGTAGGCGGATGGAGTTCGTGCCGCAGTCGACAGCCGCGACGCGCAGTGCGGTGGCCATTACAGGTCCTCCCCCGCCTCGTCGAGGGTGATGCCCAGCTGCTCCAGGGTTGGCCAGTCCGCCGGTATCGCCGTGCCGCGCAGATTGCCATGCTCCGCCGCCAGCGCCACTGCCTCGGTGCCCAGGCGGAAATGCTGTGGGCCCTCCGCTAGTGCGTAGGCAATGAGCACGTGCAGGCACTTGACCCGGTCCGGCATCCCGCCGCCGGAGAAGTCGGTGCCCAGGTCCTCGATCGCGTTGCGTTCGCGCAGGTAGTGCTCGTGGGCGTTGCGGTAGTCCTGGGCGAGGTCGTGGTCCTGGGCCAAGCGGCGCTCCATCCACTTCATCACCTGGGCGACCTCGAGGCGGCTCGCCTCCGCGGTCAGGCGCGGGTCCGTGAGGTAGTAGAGGGTGGGGAACGGGGTGCCGTCATCAAGCCGGGGCGCCGTTTTGACCACCGCAGGCTGGCCGTCGGGGGTGCGGTACGAGACCTCGAGCACGCCGCGCGGGGCGCGGCCGAGCTGCTGGGCTACCGTGGCGAGATCCTCGGGGGTGGGTGTCATGAGTGCAGATGTTACCCGTGGGTGTGTTTTTGGTGATTTCGGTGCTTGAGGTCTAGTGGCCTACTGCTGGGGGACCTCGCGCAGGCTGTCCCACAGAACCTCCGACCAGCCGCGCTCGTCGGGTGCCTGCTCCGTGGTGATGTTTTCGCCGTGGGTCATGCGGGGATCGATAATCCGCCAGGCCTGCTCCCCCGGTTCCATCACGCCCAGACGCCGACGCGCCTCCTGCTTGACGTACTCCGGATCCTGGTACTCGGCAATGTCCGTCTCCAGATCGGTCTTGCGCTGCTCGAGCGCCTCGATGGAGTCGTTGAGGCGCGCGATCTCGCTGCGGCCCTCGTAGTAGTTGCGCAGGGGTACCGCGATGGCGAGAAGTACCGCCACGATGACCGTGATCAGGATCGCCCAGCTGGTCAGATCCTGCTGGAGCAGAGGCTGCTTCCTCTTCGCCGTGCGGGCCTGCCGGCGCTCCTGCTTCGCGCGCTCCCGCGACGCCACGGGAACCGTCGTCGCTCTGGGTCGGCGGCGCGGCTGGTCCTGCGGGGGTGTGGCGCGTGTGGTCATGGTGACTCGAGTGTAGTCGCTTAAGAGTGCGGCGCGGTGACGCAACGGCGGTGCGACAAGCGATAAGTGTTGCACCAGCGACGTCAAGCACCTATGGTCCTTTTTATTGCTCCTCGTCTTCCCCCTCTCGGGAATGGCGAGGATTTTTCACTCCCTCGCCCCACGAACTTCGACTTCTAGCACGGCGAAACCCCCGCCGCGCTGCCCATGATGGGGCGCGTGGCGGGGGCGTCGATAAGCGGGCTGCTACTTGAAGCGGGGGAAGGCGGAGCGGCCGGCGTAGACCGCGGCCTCGCCCAGCTCCTGCTCGATGCGGAGCAGCTGGTTGTACTTGGCCACGCGCTCGGAACGCGCCGGCGCACCCGTTTTGATCTGGCCGCAGCCCAGTGCCACGGCGAGGTCGGCGATGGTGGTGTCCTCGGTCTCGCCGGAGCGGTGGGACATCATCGTGCGGTAGCCGTTGCGGTGGGCCAGGTCGACGGCGTCGAAGGTCTCGGTCAGGGTGCCGATCTGGTTGACCTTGACCAGCAGCGCGTTGGCGGCCTTCTTCTCAATGCCCTGCGCCAGGCGCTTCGGGTTGGTGACGAAGAAGTCGTCGCCGACGATCTGCACCTTGTCGCCGATCTGGGCGGTGAGTTCGACGTAGCCGTCCCAGTCGTCCTCATCCAGCGGGTCCTCGATGGAGACGATCGGGTACTGCTCCACCAGCTCGGTGTAGACCTTGATCATCTCGGCGGCGGAGTGCTTGCCGCCCTCGAAGTTGTACACGCCGTCCTCGTGGAACTCGGAGGAGGCGACGTCGAGGGCGAGCGCGACGTCATCACCAAGTGTGTAGCCGGCCTTCTCCACGGCCTCGACGATGAGGTCGAGCGCGGCCTTGGTGGAGTCGACGGACGGGGCGAAGCCGCCCTCATCGCCCAGGCCGGTGGACAGGTTCTTGGCCTTGAGCACGGACTTCAGCGCGTGGTAGACCTCCGCGCCCATGCGCAGGGCCTCCGCGAAGCTCTCGGCGCCGATCGGGGCGATCATGAACTCCTGGACGTCCACGCCGGAGTCAGCGTGCGCGCCGCCGTTGAGGATGTTCATCATCGGAACGGGGAGGATGTGGGCGTTCGGGCCGCCGATGTAGCGGTACAGCGGCAGGCCGGCGGACTCGGCGGCGGCCTTGGCCACGGCCATGGACACGCCCAGGATGGCGTTTGCGCCCAGGCGGGACTTGCTTTCGGTGCCGTCGAGCTCGATCATGGTCTGGTCGATGAGGCGCTGGTCATCCGCCTCGATGCCGGCGATGGCGTCGGCGATCTCCTCGTTGACGTTGTCCACGGCGCGGCGTACGCCCTTGCCGCCGTAACGCTCGTCCTCATCACGCAGCTCGTGCGCCTCGTGCACGCCTGTCGACGCCCCGGAGGGCACGCCGGCGATGCCGTGGGCGCCGTCGTCCAGGAAGACCTCGGCCTCGACCGTCGGGTTGCCGCGGGAATCCATGATCTCCCGGGCGAATGCGTGAATGATGTCAGCCACTGTTACTCCTTATAGTTGTCGGCGCTGGTGTCGCACCCAATTGTTCCAGAGTTTTCCCGCTTTGTGGCGCACTAGTGGCGCACTAGCGGTGCGCCGGCTGATTCATCGCGTAGTTCGCCGCGGCGTCGCGCACTTTGACCACGTAGTCGTTGGAGTTGTTGTAGCTGAAGATCGCGTCGCGCCACCCCTCCGGGGTTGAAAGATCCCGGTTGTCGGCGCACAGGAGGTTGGCGGACGCCAACGCGGCGTCATCAATCTGCTGCGGATCGGCCACGCCGTCGCCGTTGGCGTCGCGGCCGTAGATCCGCCACGACCCGGGCAGGAACTGCATCGGCCCCACGGCGCGGTCGAAGGTGGCGTCGCCGTCGAGCGCACCGCCGTCGGTGTCGCGGATCTCGGCGAACTGCCCCGAGCCGTCGAGCGCCGGGCCGATGATCGGGGGCTGGGCGAACCCAGCCTCATCGAGCCTGCCCGTGTCGAAGGTGCGGCCGGTGTACGTGCCGTGGCGCGTCTCCACCCAGCCGATGCCCGCCAAGGTGTTCCACGCCAGGTTGCACTGCGGCCACGCCTCCTGCGCGACGAGCGCGGCGTTGCCGTAGGCGCGCACCGCCTGCGGGCCGATCCCGGTCTGCTCCGCGATCGGGGCCGCCCACTCGGCCAGGGTGTCGGAGGTGCGGCCGGGCGCGTGGACGTCGATAAGCGGCGGCGCCTGTGCTGCGGCCGGGGGCACATCCGCGGGCACGGGCTCGCGGGTCGCGGGCGTGGCGACATCCGAGAAGACCGAGAACATCCAGCCCGTCAGCGCGATGATGAGCACGATGGCGGTGACCACCATGACAATCCCGGCGCACCCGCAACCGGCGTTGACGCGGCCGGGGCGGTTGCGGTCCGGCACGGGCCGGGGCGGGCGGTACGTCATGTCGGCCTATCCTACCGGGCCGGCTGTCGGCGACCCCGACGGGCACATTTTGGTAACAATCTTCACTTCCGTCCCACCAGCCTCAGTGGTTACGGATATTCTTTCGGTCGTTCCCTGATTTTGCACAGAAAAGGACCCCACATGCGTCGCACCGCCCCCATCCTCGCCGCCGGCCTGATCACCGCCGCCCTCGCCGCCCCCGCCCAGGCACAGACCAACGTCCTCGAGATAGCCGAGCTGGTCAACGGCGGCATCGCCACCGCCGACTGCGGAGCCGTCACCGCAGGGCTGAAGGCCACCGGCCTCGTCGGCGCCGAGACCACCCGCGGCGAACTCGTGACCAGCCTGAACAAGGCGGTTGGCGACGACTCCACCCTGCGCCTCGTCGCCGCCCTCACCATCAACACCATCGGCGACCGCGCCCTCGAGTGCGGCGCGGTCAAGCCCGACCCGGTCACCCCGCTCAACCAGGCCGTCGCCTTCGCCTCCCAGCTCTCCTCCCAGGTCGGCCTGCCCGAGCTGCGCAACCTGCTGCCCGCGCTCTAGCGCTCGCGCGCTTTCCCCTCCGCCCACAGCCGGTCCTGCTCCACGATCCCGACCACGCCGGTCGAGCCGTCGAAAAGGTACGGCGCCCGCGAGCGGAGCTTGTCGACGAACGCCTGGGCGACATCCGCGAACCCAAAACCCTCCGCGATCTCGGAGTGGAACAGGACCTGCAGCAGGATGTCGCCAAGCTCCTTCTTCAGCTCCAGCTCGTCGCCGGCGCGGACGGCCTCCGCGAACTCGCGGGCCTCCTCCTCCAGGTACGGCAGGAGGCTCTCGTGCGTCATCGCCCGCTCCCACTCCCCGCGGCGGCGCGCCTGGCGCATCGTCTCCACCGCCTGGAACACCGGGTCGCGGCGGCTGGGAACCTCGATGACATCCTCCCCGGCGCGCTCGCGCACCTGCGGATCCGCAGGATCCGTGGTGACCAGCCAGTCACCGGTGCCCTCGCCGTCCTCCAGCGCCCACCGCACCGACACCGGCACCTCGGCGGTGAACTGGCCCCGGCCCGTGATCCGCACATCGAACGGGATCATGGTGGGCCAGCGGGGGTCGAGAACCAGGACAGTCATGGTCCCTCATCATATTGGCCGGCGAGAGTCTGCCACAATGGAGCGCATGACTGATGTTTCCGCGCAGCTCGCGCGCCTCTCGCCGAGCCCCGACGACGTGCTCGGCCAGGCGTCCACCTTCTCCCCGCGCCGCTGGAAAACCGGCTGGCCGCACCACTTGGGCCACGTCCCGCCGTACCGGGACGACGCCTTCGCCTCCCTGACCAGGGCCGAAGTGTTCCAATTCGCCGACGACGTCCACTCCTCCGGCCGCCACCGCGACGCGCTCATCGACTTCATCGGCGCCGCCTTCGCCTTCGCTGCCGGAAAGTCGCCGCAGACGCAGCTCAAGCTGCAGCAGTTCCTACGCAACAAGGGCCAGGCGAACTCCCTGCTGCAGGCGCTGCGCTCCCTGGGCGGGCTCACCCCCGTGGAGCAGTACGAGCGCGTGCGCGCCACCGGGCTGCCCCCGCGCTTTGCTTCCGTGCTGGTGTACTTCCTCGCCGGCCCGCAGGACGGCTCCCCCGCCCCCGTGATCCTGTCTGAGCCCGCGGCCGCCGCGCTCGGCGTGGACGGCGATTCCTGGGACGCCGTCGAGTACGCCGCCTACCTCGACGCCGTCAGCGCCGCGCGCGACGAGTGGGACGCCTCCGCGCCTCTCGACGCCGTGGAGTACGCCCTGAGCTCCTAGTGACTCTTAATGGCTGGGGCGGAACGCCCTGTCATTGAGCTCCCGGCGCGCCGTCTCCAGCGCCAGCAGATCCGAGAACAGCGCGTTGTAGGTCTTCTCATCATCCGACGGGCGCATGCGCTGCAGCTGCGCCTTGAGCTGCGCGATCTGGTCCCCCACCCGCGCCTCCTGCAACCGCGACAGCACGGAATCGGCGTAGGTGGTCATGTCGTCGGCGTGGATGTCCTCCACCGCCAGCTCCGAGACGAAGTTGCGGCCCGCGAGGTCCAGCATCTCCCCGGCCACCGCGCTGATCCACCCCGCGCCGCCGTCCGCCGCCGCCGCGCCCCCGGCCGCGGAGATCGCGTCGCGCACCTGGCGGTAGGCGCCGTTGGTGAACGCGTCCGGGTTGATGCCGTCGAAGTAGTCGCCGGCGGAGTCCGGGTACTGCAGGGCGATCTTCAGCGCCTCGCGCTGCGGCGACAGCAGCGGGTCGTCTGCTTTCGGTTTTGTTAACTGATTTTGTTGGGCTTGTTGCGGCTGCTCCGGTTCCCGGACCGAGCGCTTGGCCTTCTTCGGCTTCTTCGCCTCCGCGCGCACCTGCGCAACAACCTCACCCGGGTTCGGCCAGCCCACCCAACCCGCGAGCCGGCGCGCGTACTCCGTCTGGAGCACCGGGTCCGTAATCTCCGCCACCACCGGAACGGTGCGCCGCAGCGCCTGCAACCGGCCCTCGGCGGTGTCCAGGGAGTACGCGCTCAGCAGGGACTGCAGGACGAACTCGTACATGGGCACGCGGCTGGCCACCAGATCCCGCACCGCGGCATCTCCCCTGGCCAGGCGCAGGTCGCACGGGTCCATCCCCTCCGGGGCCACGGACACGAAGCTCTGGCCCGTGAACGCCTGGTCCCCCTCGAACGCGCGCATCGCGGCCTTCTGGCCCGCCTCGTCGCCGTCGAAGGTGTAAATCAGCTCGCCGCGGAAGTAGCTGTCATCCAGCATCAGCCGCCGGATGACCGCCATGTGATCCTTGCCGAACGCCGTCCCGCACGACGCCACCGCCGTCTTCACCCCGGCCGCGTGCATCGCCATTACATCCGTGTACCCCTCAACCACCACCGCCTGGTGGCCCTCCGCAATGTGCTTCTTCGCCAAATCCAAGCCGAAGAGCACCTTCGACTTGTGGTAGAGCAGCGTGTCCTGGGTATTCATGTACTTACCCATCGGATCATCGTCGAACAATTTGCGCGCGCCGAAACCAATCACGTTGCCGGCGACGTCCTTGATCGGCCAAATCAGCCGGCGTCGGAATTTGTCAATGGGGCCGCGCCGGCCAAGCGTCGATAAGCCTGCATCCTGCAACTCCTGCACATCAAACCCCTTGCGGAGCAGGTGCTTCGTCAACGTGTCCCACCCATCCGGCGCGTACCCGCACTCGAAGTGGTAGATCGTCTCCTTGTCGAAGCCGCGGTCCAGCAAGAACTGGCGGCCCACCTCCGCCGCCGGAGTCTCCAGCTGCTCGCGGTAGAACTCGTGCGCCGCCTTATTCGCGGCCAAAAGCCGCGCCCGCGTGCCCGGCTTGACATCGCGCGCGCCCGTCGAACCACCCTGATAATTGATGTGGTAGCCGATCTGCTCCGCCACCGCCTCCACGGCCTCCGGGAACGTCAGCTGCTCCATCTCCATCAGGAAGGAGAAAACGTCGCCGCCCTTGCCCGTGGAAAAACAGTGGTAGTAACCGCGCGCCGGGCGGACGTGGAACGACGGCGTCTTCTCATCCTTGAACGGGCTCAAACCCTTCAGCGAATCATGGCCGGCGGGCTTGAGCTGCACGTATTCGCCCACAATGTCCTCGATCGGGGCGCGCTCGCGGATAGCCTGAATGTCACTATCCGGAATCCTGCCCTTCGCCATGCGCTCATCATAGCCACGCGCGCGACATGTGCGACAATGCTGCGCATGGGAGGAACGTCAGGGCTGAACAACCGCTACCTCGGGGTGCTGCTCATCGGGCTCGTCGGGGCGTCGCTAAGCCTGTTCGGGTACCGGAACTACGCGGAAGGCGGGCCCACCGGCGTCCCCTTCTGCGCGCCCTCTGACGTTCCCGCGCAGGCCTGGGACACCATCGAGCTTGTCGAACAGGACGGGCCCTACCTCCACCCGGAAACCGACGACAAGCGATTCGGCAACTACGAGGGCGTGCTCCCCGACGAGGAACTCGGCTACTACCGCGAATACACCGTGGAGACGCCCGGGCTGGGGCACCGCGGCGAACGGCGCATCGTCACCGGCGGGGGCGACGACGGGGAAGTCGACGAATGGTACTACACCGGCGACCACTACGAAAGCTTCTGCGAGGTCCCCGGCGTGTAACTGCGGACAACGCGGGGGTTATCCACAGGCTCTCGTCTATGGCGCCCGGCTCCTGTCTTCGTGTGCGAGAGTGCCCGCATGGGGGATTTCATGTACGCGTCGGAACTCGTTCGGGCGGCTCGCGCGATGGACGCCGAGCGGCTGGGCCACGACCACATCCGGCTGGCGGGGGACTACTTCTACCCGCTCGAACAATTCGCGCGCCTGCGCACATACGAGCAGCAGCGCCTCGTGGTGCTCGCCGCCGGGCTGCGTGCGCGCAAAGCCGTCCTGACCGGGAAATCCGCCGCCCGACTCCTCGGCGGCTGGGCGATGCTCACCGAGCAGCCGGAACCCGTCGAACTGGCCCTGTGCTCGCGCACCGCACCGCCGCGGTCCAAGACTCCCGTGGGCACCGTGTACCGCCGGGTGCCCCTTCGCGACGACGAAATCCTCGACGCTTACGGAGCACGATGCACCACCCCGCTGCGGACCACCTTCGATGTCGCCGCGCGTCACGGATTCCGCGAAGGGCTCGTCTGCGCCGACTGGGCGTTGTCGCAGGCGGGCGTGCGGCTCGCTGACATGCACCGCGAACTCTCCTGTTCCCGTCGCTTCGTTGGAATCGGAACTGTGCGCCGCGTACTAGAGCACGCCACCGGGATGTCGGAGTCGCCCTACGAAAGCTGGTTCCGCGCTGTGCTCATTGAGCGCCGGATTCCTTTCACGTTCCAGCCCAGCATCGGCAAGTTTCGCCCCGACTTCCTTATCAAAGACCTGGTGGCGGTGGAAATCGACGGCAACTCCAAATACGCCGGGCGCGCCGAGGAGGAGCTGCTGCGCGAGAAACGCCGGCAGGACGCGCTGACCAACATGGGATTCGTCTTCGCCCGGTTCTCGCCGCTGGAGATTGTGCGTGAGGACGAAAGGGTGATCCGGACGATTCTGCAGTTGGTGGAGAACCGTGGGCGGCCGCTTGGGTAGGTGTTGGGGGTTTGAAGTGTCCTGGTGTTCGTGTTCTGGTGTGCGTGTTTGACCGGAACGGGTTTAGGAGGCCGGTTTCGGAGGGTCTTGCTGCTTCCGGTCGAACAGGGCGCCGTGTGCGGCGGTGCGTGTTCGACCGGAACTGGTTTGGGAGGACGTTTTCGGAGGCGCTGGCCGCTTCCGGTCGAACAGGGCGTGGCGTGGCGGCCGCGAGCGGGGGTGCGGCGGTGCGTGTTCGACCGGAACCGCTGCCAGGAGCCAGTTTCGGGGGCTGAAGCGTCCTGGTTTTCGTTCCGCTTATTGAACGCCCAACGGGTGGGGGCCCGACCCCTGGAAAGTGGACACAGGGAATTGAACTTATGCGGTCAAGGTGAGTTTACCGCAGGTGCGGTTTTCGAACTCGAGGGGCGACAGATAATCGCACCATGAGTGTCTGCGCTTCTGGTTGTAGCGCACACACCACGCGAAGACGTCCCGTCTTGCGTGCAGCAGTGAGTCGAAGCATTTCCGGTTTTGCAGCACCTCGCGTTTCAATGTCGCGTTGAACGACTCCGCTAGCGCGTTGTCTGCGCTGGTTCCCACCGCTCCCATCGATTGGGTCACCAGAGGGTGTCAGATGGTTTGTGTGTGAGGGATTCCCCTCACACACAAGGAGATGAACCAGAATGACTACCGTGGCACGACGAAACCCAGAGGACTCCGCAAAGATCAAAGCGATCGAGGAAAAGCTCCTCGCCAATCCTGAGATGGCGAAGCTGATCGACGAGCTCGGCACCTCCACCACGGATGCCAACGATCTCGTCCGGGGCCTGCTCCAGGCCTCGATCAACCGGGGCCTCAACGCCGAGATGGATGCCCACCTCGGCTACCAGCACGGCGACCGGAACAGCAAGGAAGCCGCTGGTCAGAACAATTCCCGTAACGGTTCCTACCCCAAGCGGGTCGATTCGAACTACGGACCGGTCGATGTCGCTGTTCCCCGGGACCGTGACGGATCCTTCCTGCCGACAATGGTGCCCAAAGGATCCCGCCGGCTGACCGACGTCGACGACATGATCATCAGTCTCTATGCCGGTGGCATGACCGTCCGAGACATCCAGCACCACATGGCCACCGCCATGGGCGTGGACATCTCCCATGAAACAATCTCCGCGATCACCGATGCGGTCCTCGAGGAGGTCATGATCTGGCAGAACCGCCAACTTGATGAGTTCTACCCCGTGGTCTTCCTCGATGCGTTACGGATCAAAGTCCGTGACGGGGGCCGGGTGGTCAACAAATCCGCGTACCTGGCTATCGGGGTGGACATGGAGGGGATCAAACACATCCTGGGTATCTGGCTGGCTAAAGAGGAAGGAGCCTCGTTCTGGGCGCAGGTGTGTGCCAACCTCGCTACCCGCGGAGTGCACGATGTGTTCATCGTGTGCTGTGACGGGCTCAAGGGTCTGCCGGAGGCTGTGGAAGCCACCTGGCCGGATTCGATGGTCCAGACCTGTGTCGTCCACCTGATCAGGGCAGCAAACCGGTGGGTGGCCTATGGAGATCGTAAGGCGGTGTCCGCCGAGTTGAAGAAGATCTACACCGCCCCCACCGAGCAAACCGCTCTGGCGGCGTTGACGGAGTTCGAGGCCTCCGAGCTGGGGGAAAAGTATCCGCAGTCAGTCAAGGTGTGGCGCGATGCGTGGGACCGGTTCATCCCGTTCCTGGAGTTCCCACCGATGGCTAGGAAGGTGATCTACACCACGAACTCGATTGAGTCGATGAACAACGAGCTGCGTAAAGCCACCCGGAATCGGGTGCAGTTCACCAACGATGAGTCTGCGATCAAAACCTTGTGGTTGATGATCTGCAACATTGAGGACAAACGGGCCGCCAAGCGTGCTAAGCAGGGCAAACGGGTCGCGGCGACCAGCGGCCGGCTGATCGAGGGCAGTCGGGTGACGAACTGGAAGCAGGCCATCAACCAGATGTCTGTGGCTTACCCTGACCGCTTCGAGCCCTACCTCTAATAATCACGCCCCACACACAAACAACTTGACACCCTCGGTCACCCCTAGCATCGTGCATCGTGAGCTAAATGCCTTCGAGGTGGTCAAGTCCCGTGTAGTGGTGTAGCCGTCTAGCTTTCGGCTCGGTATGTAGTTCGGGGTTGTGGTTAGGCGGTTAGCTGGTGATGGTCACCATGGTCGTCTCCTGTGGGGTGCATGAGTTGTTTGGTGTGTTCGAGTGCGGACAGTGACATGTAGCGTTTTTGCTGGATCCAATCGTCGTGTTGCTCGGCAAGAACCGCCCCGACAAGCCGGATGATGGATTCGCGGTTCGGGAAGATGCCCACGACATCGGTGCGCCGGCGGATTTCCCGGTTTAACCGCTCGGTGGGGTTGTTCGACCACACCTTCGTCCACACTGGTTTCGGCGCTGCGGTAAACGCCAACACCTCATCGAGTGATTCCTCTAGATAGGCAGCGACCTGCGGGAATTTCGGTTCCAACAGGTCAACTACCTCACGGGCTTGTCCCCAGGTGGATGCGGCATCGGGTTGCTGGAAGATTGTCTGGAACATCGCAGAGACCATCGGCCATTGTGTTTTCGGGACTTTCTCGTAGAGGTTCTTCGCGAAATGAGTGCGGCACCGCTGCCACGACGCATCAGGCAGCACTTCGGAGATAGCGTGCTGAATACCTTCATGGGCGTCACTGGTGACTAAGAAGACGCCGCGAAGCCCGCGGGCTTTTAGATCTTGGAAGAAGCCTTTCCACGACGCGTTGGATTCCGCGGTGGCGACATGCATGCCGAGCATTTCGCGGTACCCGTCGGCGTTGACCCCGGTGGCAAGCAGTACGGAGCATTTGACCACACGCCCGCCTTCACGGACTTTGATCGTCAACGCGTCACACGACAGGTAGGCGTACCCGCCGGGATCAAGCGGGCGGTTTTTGAAATCTGTGACCATCTCGTCGAGTTCTTCCGACATGCGCGAGACTTGAGATTTCGACATATTGACAATCCCAAGTGTTGCCACCAGGTCATTCATCCTGCGGGTGGAAACCCCTTTGAGGTAGCAGGTCGCGATCACAGTCGATAAGGCGCGCTCGGCCCGTGAGCGGCGCTCTAACAGCCAGTCCGGGAAGAACGCTCCGTGGCGCAGTTTCGGCACCGCCACATCGATCGTGCCCACACGGGTATCAAGGTCGCGGTGACGGTACCCGTTGCGGTGGTTGACCCGCTCGGCAGAAGCGACACCATATTCAGCCCCGCAAACGGTGTCAGCTTGGGCGGAGAGGATCTGGTTGATAAACCCTTGCAGCATCTGCCGCATCAGATCCGGGGAGGCCTGTGCCAGCAGATCGTCCAGATAGGTTGCAGGGTCGATAGAATGCGGAGCAGCGGTCATCGTCATGTGCCTTTCGGTGAGATGTGGTAGTTGAGTCGAAAGGTTACTGACGATGGCCGCCCCTATATCTGCCAGGGCCCACCATCAGCAAGCGTTACACCACACTAAGGGACACTGATAATGGGAGTGCGGGACAAGAACCATCCGGAATGACCCACTAACGGACTGGCCACAATCTGATTGTGTGCTTTCGTTGCGATCTGTCTTCCGGGCTGGTTCTCGCCCCGCACCGCGATCCGGCGATTCGGTCATGACCTCATAGGAGCGTGACCTCTCACCGTGAGCACCCCGGCAGGTGCCATAGTAGTAGTCCCATCAGTGTCCTGTCTGCTCGAACCCTCGGATCAGCGGCTACCTTCATCACTTCCCTATGCGAAAGCGTTGACAGCCATGACCACAGACATCGACCTCTCCGCAAGCCCCGTCGCCGGGGTCGACACCCACACCGACACCCACACCGTTGCCGCGGTGACCCCAACCGGCCGGCACCTGGCCACCGAAACCTTCCCCACCACCAGGCCCGGCTACACACACCTCGCCGAGTTCCTCAGCAAGCACGGTGTCGGCGCCGTCGGAGTAGAAGGAACCAACTCCTTCGGTGCCGGATTAACCCGGCACCTCATAGACCGTGGCTACACGGTCGTTGAAGTCCTGCGCCCGGCCCGCAGCATTCGACGCCGGGACGGGAAATCAGATCCGGTGGATGCCCTTGCCGCCGCGCGACAGGTCCTGACCGGGGAAGGGCTGAGCACGCCTAAAGATTCCACGGGCCCGGTGGAGTCGTTACGAGCGTTACAGATCACCCGGAAACAGCTGGTGTCCACCACCGCGAAACTCATCACAACGATGAAGTCGTTGCTGGTCACAGCCCCTGATGACATCCGCACCCGCTACGCCACGATGACCAACCACGCTCTGGTCAACGCGTTGGTGTACTGCCGACCGTCGTCGGATGTTACTGATCCGCGAAATGGTGTGCTGACCAGCCTGAAGATTCTGGCCACGACCTACCGCGCATTGCGGGTGCAGTGCGATGAGCTGGAAACCCGGATCGCTGCCCTGGTGTCAGTGATCAATCCCCATGTCAGCAACATCGTGGGATGTGGGGCTCTTGTTTCCGCTGATCTGCTGATCAGCATCGGCGATAATCCGGAGCGCATCCACTCCGAAGCAGCGCTGGCGCACTTATGTGGAGTGGCTCCACTGCCGGCAAGCTCTGGGCGAACCAACCGGCACCGGCTCAATCGTGGTGGTGACCGGCGGGCGAACTCAGCGTTGTACCGAATCGCTATGGTGAGGATGAAGTGTGACCAGCGCACCAGGGAGTACGTCGCCCGGCGTACCGAGGAGGGGTTGTCGAAAAGGGAGATTATTCGCTGCCTGAAGCGCGCGATCGTCCGGGAGATCTACCGGGTCATATGCACCAGGCGCAGTACGTCACAGCCCAGGGATCTTCGTCGGGATGAGTTGAAAGAACTGCGTATCGCGAAGCATCTCACCCAGGTGGTTGTAGCGAAGCATTTGGGGTGTGCCCCGGCGAGGATCAGTGACATCGAGACTGGAAAACGCCCGTTGACGGAATTAGCATCGGCCTACGAAAAATTTCTGAAAAGCGCTTGACACAATATAGGAGCATCGCAACCCTCCGCGGAGGCCGGCCTGCCGGAGGCCCGCAACATTCTGCCGGCACTGTCTTCGCAGTAGAGCCCCTTCGCTTATCGACGAAAGCGCGCGCCCACCAGGTCCCGCGCTTTTTGTCGTCCCGAAAAGACCCTTACCTCCGCCCAATCTCCCCCGGCGTGCAGATCGGCGACCGCCGAATGAACTCTTCCGGCGCCCCCTGCTCCCGCAGCTTGATGCCGTTGTAGCACCCTTGCCGCATTCCGCGGTCTGTCACGCCGTCGGTGGGCACGACGGTCCACCTGTCCCCCACGTACCGGAACCGCACAATCCAGTCGGTCTGGTTCGCGGACGCGACCGCCCACTGACCGTCGCAGTAGTTCACCACGGTGCCCGTGAAGTGGGGCCACCCCGGCACCAGCCTGTCGAACTCCTGCGCCGCACACGATCCCCGCTTCGGCGCCGGCGCCGGCAGCCCCGGGATCGCCGGCAGCTGAATCCACCCTTGCTGCACCGCGAACACGCCCGCCGCGCCAACTGCCGCCAGCACGCCAAGCACAATGCCGGCGATCGCGCCCGGGCTCAGCTCCCCCGAGCTCCCGCTTGCCGACGCCCCCGCCCCAATCTCCTCCGCTGCCCCCACCCCGGGAGCCACAACGGCGGTAGATGTCAATGCAGCGGCGATACTTAGAGCCAGAACTGTCTTCTTCATGGCTTCAAGCCTAGACCTGGTCTCCTGGCTGGGCTGGAGTTTCATCGCCCCGTTCAGGTACCGACGGACGCAAGTTCTCCTCCGGAATCCGCGACGGATTCCACGGCGGACTCGCTGGCCGCGGGAACATCGCAATGCCGACCAAAAACAGGACCGCCGCAATCGCACCGACGACCTTCCACCCGCGTTGCGCCCCCTCCCGGTCGCACCTCAACCACCATCCGCCAGTGAGGATCAGCGCCCCGCCAACGAGAATGAATGAGTAAAAGTTCGCCGTGGTGCCGTCGACACGGAAGGACGTGATCCACACGATGACGCCGAAGATGACGAGGGCGCCGAAGATCCAGCGGCGGCGTTCAGGCGAAAGGTTGCGGAAGTTGAAATGCGTGAACAACGTCTCGGTTTCTAGTCGGTCAGATCGGGGTTGTCCGACTCGTAATCGGCAATGATCGCCTTGATCGCCTTGTACAGCGCCGGACCGTACTTCGGGTGGTGCAAACCGAAATCCACATTCGCCGGAATATAACCACCCGGGTTGCCCAAATCGTGGCGCTTACCGTCATGAACCACCACATGCACCGGGTGACCCTCGCTAATCATCAACTCAATCGCGTCAGTCAGCTGCAGCTCCCCACCCTTGCCCGGCTCAATCCGGCGCAACGCATCAAAAATCCCGCGGTCCAAAAGATACCGGCCCGTCGCCACCAAATTCGACGGCGCCTCCTCCGGCTCCGGCTTCTCCACCATGCCCACAACACGCTTCACACTCGCAGCATCCACACCAGCGTCCGGAGCGAGTTCCTCGACGTCGAACACGCCGTAGTTGAACACCTCCTCCGGGCTGACCTCGAACGCGCACAACACAGACCCGCCCAAAGCCTCGCGGACCTCGGCCATCTTCTCCATCACACCCGTGGGCAACACAAGGTCATCCGGCAGCATGACAGCCACAGCATCCTCATCGGCCTCCAACACCGACTCAGCACACCCCACCGCATGCCCAAGCCCCAACGGCTCATCCTGCACCACAGCCTCAGCATCAATGATCTGCGCAGCACGAGCAACCTTCTTCGCCTGCTCATCCTTGCCGCGGGCACGCATCGTCGCGCACAACTGCTCGAACTCGCCGAAATGATCCATGATCTCGCCCTTGCCCGGCGCGGTAATCACAGCCAAACGCTCCGCACCCAACTGCGCGGCCTCTTCAGCGATGAGCTCAATGCCAGGGGTGTCCACAACAGGCAGCAGCTCCTTCGGCACCGTCTTCGTCGCAGGCAAGAACCGGGTCCCCATCCCGGCAGCAGGCACAATCACCGTCTTCACGCTCGAATTCCGCATAGAGCGTTAGTGTATGCGATTGGGTCCCGTCACCAACTGATAAAGAAGCAATAACCTAGCAAACTAACAGCTTAAGGATGAAGGAAGGACGCGTCCCACGGCTTCAATTCCCGCTACCAATCGGGGGATTCGAAAGCATTAAGTACCGTAATGCGACAATCAGAGGACTCGGCTGGGACCGACATCGCCATCCTGTTAAACCTACATTCACCGTTCTTAGATAAAATGAGCTAAAGATCGCTCGGGCGGAGGCAACTCCCAGTCTCTACACACCGTAGCTCCACTCTCTAACGAAAGGTGCTAAAAATGAACTTTAAAGAGTATTGGGACCGCTTCGCAACCAAGATGCCCACTCCGCGACAATGGTCGGTTGATGCCACGGAGAATGGTTATCAGTTGTCGCTCCCCAATAACCAAACTGTTGAGGTAGTTCCAGGTAATTGGAATTGGGGCCGAAAATTCCAAAACGATCCGCTTTCGACTAGGCTGTGGTTTGAATGCCTCGCTTGGCTGCCTGCTTTAGGTTTGGCACATGGCGACTGGGAGTCAGTTTCGGATGCTTTTCGCACGTATGGTCCTTGGATCAGCAAAATTAGCTCTGCAGATGGTTACCGGCAATATAACAGCCAGGATCATGCCATTGCGGTTCAGCTGAAAGTGGCCGCATCAACATTAGCGCGCTCGACCTTCGACGAAAGAGCAAGGGTTGCCGCTGAGGCTGCTGAAAAATTTCTCGATGACCTTGCAACCTTTGTCTTCGACCCCCAGTATGTGCAACCGAATAACCACGGCTTCATGGTGGCCAAGTCTTTCGTGGATGCAGGCGCTGTCCTTTTGAGCCTCAAGCCTGAATCAAAATTAGGAACTCGGTTCCTTAATGAGGGTTTGATCGCCTGCAGTTCGATTCTGAGCGAAGTTTTCGACGAAACAGGCATTACCAATGAGAATACGCCATTCTATCAGGGGTTTTATCTTCACATGGTTTCCGACCTCATTTCTTTCTGTGAATTCGCTGAAGTGGGTGAGGAGTATGTGGACGAATGGAAAACCCTAGTTGAAATGGGCACTGAAACATTGCAGCTCATGCTCCGGGAGGATGGAAGTTATCCGCCGGTGGGAGACGAATGGGGACGCCCCAGTGGTTATGATCCTGCTTTTGGCGAGCTGTTCTCGAAAGAGAATGGTTGTTTTTATTTTAAAGATGACGAGACAACCCTCTCAATCATCAGTGGTTGCCGAGGCACCGTACACAAGCAGGCGGACGATACTTCAATCCGACTCGCCCATAAAGGTAAGGATCTATTAGTCGACTGCGGTCTTCTCTCTTACGATCCGAATGACCCGATCGCCGCAATGATTCAAAGTCAAAGGGGACATTCGGGTTTGTTCTTCCCTCGTTTTGATCGGCACCGAGGAGTCGAACTTTTCCGCTACGGTACACCTCGGGTACGGAGCGAGATTGACAAGACGGTTACCGCAGACGGCCTAACGAAGATCACTTGCAGGAGCGAGATTGACGAAAAGTGGAAGGTTGAACGTGAGTATGTGCTGGAGGAAAACCACATTCGAATTTCGGACCAGTTTGAGGCACCTAACTCCGACGAGTACGCTATACAGCGTTTCGTTTTACACGAAGATTCGCTGATTGAGATTGACGGAAATCTGGTTCGCATCCAGAATGGTGACGTTCGTATGCGGATAACGCTAGAGTCAGAAGGGTCAATTCGTGTTAAGTGGGGCGTTTCCGGTGACTCTGCGAGTGGCTGGCGGGTACTCGAACCCTACCAAAAAGTTCCGACCCACGTGATCGAAATCTCGCCCTCTTACGGGCGTAAGACTATCGAGACATCCGTAGATTGGGGCTCGGCCGAGACCTACGACCACAACTACACTTCTGAACAGTTTACGCTGAAGAACGAGAATCTTCATACTGTCTGGTCCCAATCCCCCGCGTTACGGGTTCCAGATCGAGAGCTGGAAAACTTCACGGAGTATGAGGGAAGATGGGTTTCGCCTCGGGCCGAAACCCTGGGGGCTATACAGAGATTAATAAGTATTGTCTCTGAATTTGGTTGCGTTGATCCACGGGTCATCGACTTTTCAGGCAACCCGGTTGCCACCGGTCTTCTTCTGGCGCGGTCAAACGCGAGAGTCGAAGCAGTTTGCTCCGGGAACGCCACCGAATCGGGGTTGAGACGCATATTGGAACTTAACCCGTCCCTACCCCCAATTAGCATCAACTCGCTACCTGCGTTTGCCAGCGTCGATCCGACGGGCCTAATGGACAGCGTGCTCATCGCGGACGCCACGACTAACGTTGTAGAGTCCGGCCTGTTCCTTCAAGTGACTCAATGCGCACGCCCGATCGTCTTTTTCGGCTCGACCTGGGAGCAGATTGAGTTTCGACTGAGTCTACCAAATCCGCGCGATTTCGAAATTCTCCACATATCGAACGACCAAGGAGTTATCTACCTTCCGACGAAATCCGACTTCCAAAAGGTTGCAACAGATTTCATCAGGTCTATTTGGTGAGCACAAGCCCTCGCCACTCCCGCATCGGGAATGCCGGCGTAGCTAACTTTCGGTGATCAACGGTAATATACGTTCAGGAAATTTTCTTTGATTCGCTCGCGAAACACAGGATCACCGGATCCCTTCCCGGAGAAATATTTCCCGATGTACCCATCAATATTTTCGGGCGTGATACGTTTAATTGGTTTTGCCGGAACTCCCGCAACGATTGAGCCTGGGCTTACGTCTCCGGTGACTACCGCGTTCGCTCCAATGATGGAGAAATCACCGATCTTGCTTTCATGCCCCACGATACGAGCACCTGTTGCGATGTATACGTGATCACCAATTACCGGTGCTCCCCCAAGCGAGACGTTAGTGCCTATAGTGCTCCAGTCTCCGATATGCGTCTCAGCATGGAATAAAACGCCAAGCCCACCATAAGCGATATCAGTGCCGCGTCCCACATACACACTCGACGGAAGGTGACAACCATTGATTATTCTGTTCAACCGTTCGCACCGGTAGGCGAGTTTGTGATCATTGCGAAGATATGCTTCTCGCCCAATCTGATAAATCTGCAGTGCCCCAAGCTCAAGAGAATTAACGAGACCTTCAACATATGTTGACTCGATTCGCGAAAGATGGTATTCCTTGGCCGAGTCGTCGAGCAGGCACTCGATCCGCCCCTCCGGTGTATGCATCTCTTAATAAACTCCTTTCCCGATCTACACGTCATCCGTCACTTAAGGTACGCTATAGGGAATCGGGAGGGCCATTTTATACAGACGTAAAAATTCCTTCATGGAGAACCGCGAATTCACGTATTCGTCGCCTGCGAGTCTCTTTTGTTCGAAGACTCGGAAATCACGGCATTCGAGAATGTAGTCTCGCATTTCTCCAAGTGAAGAGAGGACGTATTCTTCGGGATACATATAGTCTGCACCTTCCCAAGGCCGGAGTAGCGTGATGTTCCCTGAGGCAAAACCTTCCGCAGCAGCCACATGTGACCCTTCAGCATCACTCATCGAAAGAACGAATCCTTTATCTGCTAACGCCTCCTTTGTATCAACCCAACCCTGGAATGAAATGTGATCGTCGAGTCCGTTTCGCTGGATGTATTCTTCGCACTCGCTGAAGTAGGCTCGTTCTTTCGGGTCATTGTAAACCCAGCCCAACTCCTCAGGGCGTCGCCCGAAGACCGTCAGGTTATAGCGTGGATCAATGCTGACCAAGCCATTTAGAAGTTCGAGTGCGCGACGATATCCTTTTCTAATTGGAATACTTCCAACCATGACTAGATTAAACACTTTGCTCGGGTCACTTGAGCGTTCGTAACTATCCACGTCAATGTAGTTGGGAACGTATCGCACAATTGATCGATCGAAACCGAAGACTCGCTGTGTTTCCTCGAACATCAAAGGCGCGATCGTAATTATCCTATCGACGTTCTCACGAGTTAGTTGATTGCCATAGTTTTTCGACGTCTCGAACCGATGTAGACGAATAGTTAAAGATTGCCGCGGGTTCTTCTTGGCTGAGTACCAGACTGCATTTCCAAGCATCCATTCGCAATGGATTGCGTCAGCCCAATCCAGCAGCCGCTGGCTCTTTGCGACATCGTGGGTGTCGTGACCATTCCACTCATCCACCTGAATTTGGTAGTGATCGGACAGTTCAGGAATTGCAGGCACGATAAAACGGAGATCGTACCCGGCTATTAGAAGCCTGATCTTGATGCTCTCAAGGAATTCTTCGTAGTTCGCAGTGAGCACCAACTCACAAATCTCTCGGAACCGAGGACCATAAGTGAAGTTCTCAACTGCGTCCTTATGCAGTTTCAGGAACTCACTGAATCTCAGGAAGTTCTCTCGAGTGAAGCCTCCAGAGTTGAATCGAATCATGTTTTGGATAGCAGCCGACAAAGCCGCCTGTCCACGTAATGCAAAGTAGTCAATACCAAGGGGCGATAGTAACTGCGAAGAAGTGGCCCAAGCCGATAAATGATTCAGCAGCTCTCGATCCTGGTACTGTTGCGTACTTGATTCGACGCCTTGACTCAGCGCAACATGGTAGACGAAGTCAGGCTCGTCCGAATACTCAACTTTTCCGACGTTCAAGGCGCGGTACAGGAAGATGGCATCTTCCGCAAGCCTCAAATCCTCAGGCCACTTCAAGTTGTGGTCAGCAAGAAAACTCGACCGGTAAACGCTGCAGACAGTTGTGCTGTGGTTCTGAACGATTGCTGAGATTCGTTCAGAATCCGATTCGAGATCCTGCCACTTCTCAATGCGATTCATTACTTTTCGCTCGTGCCCGTTATCTCTAATCAGAGGCGCTCTAACGAAATCTGCCCCGGTCTCCACCGCAACATTAAGGGCGGCCTGAATGCCGGCCGGTAAGATCTCGTCGTCCGGGTCTAGATGGAATACGAACTCACCTTTCGACAAACCAAGGGCCACGTTACGAGGCACTGAAGGCGTTCCGGAATTCCCATCAAGGCGCTCAACCACAACCCAGTCGCGAGTCTTTGCGAAGTCTACAAGTTTTTCGAAGGTGTTGTCCGTGGAACAGTCATCTATGAAAATCACCTCTACTTCCCCGAGACTTTCCTTTAGGTCGTTTAACGAATTCAGACAACGAGTGAGCTTCGAAGATACGTTGTAACACGGGATGATAACCGACAATTTGGTCATGTCTACAGCCTCCTTAAGTCGCGCAATTACCTTGGAGATCAAACAGCTAATACAAGACTCTGGGATCCACTCGCCCTGTCTCTGAGCCAGTTTTGAAGGCTGTTTCGTCCAACTAGAGCGAATTCAGGATCAGAAATCCTGGTGAACTGAAACTCAGTCTTGTCAGATGATTCTCTGAATACAACAGGCACGTCCACGTATTGAGAGTGCAACTCTAAGTCTTTGATCTGATTTTTAGTCGGCAGTTTTCGGTCGAGCTGATCAGACATCACAAAAACACCGGCTTCACTCTCGCCGAACAGTTCCTCTGGATAGGTATGTCCGGAGCGCAATAGTTCAGATGAAACTACCGAGATTCCATCACGGCCGTAGAGACAGAGGGCATCTGCGTAATCCAGCTTTGAGGCTTTCTCGCTGAGAAGGAGCACCTTCCCCCCATCCCAGTGCCCCGCAAGGCGCAGTGCATCGAATGCGATTTTCGCTGTACGAAGATCGTCTACCTCAACGACAATTGGAGGTCTCGAATGACTACGGTTGAATCGAACGCCAGCCACTTCGAGAATGTCTGCGAACCGGTTGCGGTAAGTGTGTGAACTTAGGACGCACTTTAAGTTCTCAGAGCGTGCTTGCTTCATAGTCTCTTCGTCTAGGTGCTCCAACCCGTTCGGGTCTCGATCCAGATAGAGCACGTTATCCCCGAAGAACGAATAGACGCCGCGTGAGTAGTTCGACACCACGAACGTATTGCAGGCCATCAACTCGAAGATGCGCCTCGCGAACATCGTTGTACTTTTCGTCTCCGTGTTGATCGTCATGCCCACATCCGACTCTTTGAAGACACTAGCCATGCGCGATGCTGGCACGGGAGGTTCAAGGTACGGCTCAAACCGTTCCGGAAATTTCTTGCTTTCGTCCGTAGAGCCGTAGAAGCGGTCGTAGATCTTAAGATCTCTATCGGATTCACATATAGCGTCGAACATTAGCTCCATGGCTCGACTTCGTTCTTTGTGATTCGAGTACCAGCTGCCGGCGAAAACTACATCACGGCTCCGGGGACCGTTGTTTATCGGGTTGAACAAGCGAGGCTGAACGGCGAAAGGCAGAACCGCGACACTTCTGTGTCCATGCTCCTTTTGGTACCGCTTCACGCATTGCTGATCCGTTGTAAATATATGGTCAAACTTGAGCGCGGTATCAACGAAGTTATGCTTCTTGTCGTCGTAGTGGGACGGATCTTCTTTATTCCAGAAGACCGTTGGAATGCTACGTTGTCGGCAATAACTCAAAATGTCAAGAAGGGCCGTTCGGTTCTCTCCTTTGAAGTTTTCTGAGGCATAAACACGGCCTTTCCAAGGTCGAGCTTCCGAGTCTCGTCCGCTCCATGCGGATTCACAGAGAAAGAGATCGGGCTGGAACTGGTCCATCTCTTTCTTCCAGTTTGCTACAGAAACCTCTTTGAGGTTGCATTCGTATCTGAAGCTGTTGAACGAGAACTCATCTAGGATGCAAGCGACTTTAATATCGCGGGGGTCTCGCAGCTCGAACCACTTTTCAGTGAAGCCCCTTTTCACGACCTTAACGGAGTTACGGATGGCCGGCGTTGAGTCCCATTTGCGTAAGCCGATTTCGAGGACTTTCGCATTTCGGGGCACATTAAACGCAATGCAGTTTTTGGTCTGAGCGCCTGCAGTTGATAGGTATTGGAATTCGCCGAATTGGTCGCTAACTGACGAAAGCAGACTGTACTCGATCTTTTCGTCACGGTCGCCCAGAAGAACTGCCGTCACCAATGCTGCTTTAGGATCCTTCAATTCTTGGCGAGACAATAATTCTAATTCGATCTGTAGGCTCTCAACTCCTTCTAATGAAACTTGGAATTTCAGAAAGTCGTTACCGAGTGCCAAGTACTCGTAATTGGGTAGAACTCGATCGACGGTTACGGAGGTTTCTTCTTCGAACTCCCCACGCGAATTCTCCTGCCGTGAATTCGTCTTTTCACTGCACTCTGCAGCTGGGTTGACTGGCTTGGCGGTATCCGTCATAGGTCTCGAGACGCTTTTCCCGTTATTCGACGAAGTCGGCTCAGTCGCTTTAACAAGCTTCGGTGCCTTGGCTGCCGCTTGGTTAGTAGCCCCAATAGAAGCGCCAAGCGACGGTTTTAAGGCCGTGATTTCCGTACTTAACTGGTCACCGACACGACCAAGCTGCTCACCAAACTGCTGCTCTATACGACGAGGCAATTGATCGATCGCTATCGAGAGCTGATCGACAGAGTCTTGCGTCTCTGATCTGTTCGTTCCGGCTTGCGTCAATGACGAAAAGCCACGTTCCAACCGATCATTAACGCGCTGGCTCTGCTTCTCGTTGCGGGCGCTTTGCAAGATGATCGACGCCGAACCGGCCAGCGTAGCAATGATCATGAACGCTAACGCGGTCGCTCGAAGGCCTGCGCCCATGAGCACGATTGCCACCAACAAGGCAACAGATGCAACTCCCATCAGCCCTATAGAAAGAAGGAAAGTTTTAGGTTTACGCATCTAATAGACCTTTCACCAATCGTCAGTGCCCACTTCGGCGGGTGCCAAACCTTAATACTAGCTGCGTCAAGAGTACTACAAGTTCCGCACTAGTTTGCACCAGAGAGGACTACCCTCGGGTTGTCTAGCTGCCGACCGGGCGATGAGAACGATTATCCACCAACTTTCAGTTTGGCGGTCTCCTTGAGCAATCATTTTAAGCCCAGTATTTTCTGCAAAACTTGAGCTGCACTACGGACGTCCCCAAGGTCGGAAATAAAAGCGACGGATGAACGCGATAGGGTCGATCCCGGCTCTGCCATTGCCCATATCGGCTGACCTGAACCCTCGTAATCCGCCAGTTTCGAAGGCAGAAAGGGGTTCTTCGAAAAGCGCGTTCCTGCTGTCACCGCATCAGTTACGAGCAGAACATCAAGCTGTGTGCAGGCATTTAGGAATTGAAGGTAAGGAAGGGGCGAATACGTCCGGATTGTAATCGGGGCATCATCCTGGTTCAGAATTGGAGCGTTCGACGAGAAGACGTGCAGAACTACTCGTGATCGATCAGCCGAAGTTAAAGTTTCGGAGGCTCGAAGGAAATCATCAAGCCCACGGTTTTGGTAGAAATTGCCGAAGTAGCCGATATTGATTTGCGTGGGTTCCAAATTCAGCTCATGGGGTACCGCGAAGTAGAAAGAGCGGTCAAGAGAAGGTTGGGCGATGACAGAGGACTTAGCGTCGACCATTTCTCGGAATGATGCTGGGTATGACCCAAGCATCAAATCCAGCTGATTAGAATTAGTAAAGATCAAAGAATCTGCGCGCAGCAGAGTTACCGCTTCCGTTAGATCGAAATGGGTTTGCCATTCAAGGTCAGGCCAAGCCGAATTGCGCAATGTTCTTGCCATACGCCGGGTTAACCTCGTACGCGGGACGTCCCCCACGCGATCATGACCTTGCGAGTCCCATCGCATAGGGTCCGAAAACTCCGCTGTCCAGTACACGCGAGGGTGGCGCTGTTTATAAAGTACCCCAGCGACGTGGGAACCCGACCACATTGCTCTCGTATAGAGCTCATCGTAATCGGATCTTGATACCTTCACAGCCTGTTTAGCGAAGTCTTCAATGCTACGCCAGTCGGAGAAAGAAGGAGGAGACTTAATTACCTTTCTATCCTTTACCAAACTTTCTGAAACTATCAAACTACTGGGATCCACCTTTCGTACCAAAGACATATCCCCGTGCACGACGTCGACGACTTCCCGCCGCGTTCTGATTCTTTTGGAGATTACGTTGGCTGCCGGGTCAGCGAATGGAGGAAAGTTGTACGAGATTATCAACTTCTTGGTCTTGTTTTTTCTCACCTTCCCCCACGGAAGCCCAAAAGCTCCAAGGAGAACAGCTTGCTCTGCGGCTCGTTCGATCTCGTCCGGATGGCGGTCTAAGTAACGGACAACAAAGTCAAACTGGGCGTCAACAAGTGCGTCAATAGCCGAGTGAGCCTCAATCGGTACCTTAATCTGACGCAATGCCGCAATGCATCGGAACCGCTCAGCCACCGAGAAACCAAAACTTTCTGAACGTCGGGAGACCGAGTCAGCTCGCATGACCCTGATGTAAGCTTCGTTTTCTGCGGAGGGAGGCACGAAGACTTCCAAGTCAGGTCGTTCAAGTAACTGCGCGTAAAATACTACGTCCTCCCCTGATCGCAGACTCTCGTCGTAGCGCAAATTTGCGGCTAGGGCGGAGGGCAAGATCTTGCAAGCATTGAAACCGAGTGCCCAAGGAATCTCAATTAAGCGCCTAGTTGAATTAGCGTTCGCTTTTATCCGTAAGTTGAGTGAGTTCGAAAAATCTACTTTTCCACCCACGTCATTGCCTAGGGGCATTAGCGTCAAACGTCTATCCTCACTGGCCCCCAATGCGGATTCAATAAACCCAACTTCAAGCCAATCGTCTGCATCGACGAAGGTAATGAACTGGTGTTGAGCACAAGCAAGCGCAATGTTTCTTGCTCGACCAGCACCATCCTCAAGTGATCGGAGAACGCGGATGTTGAGCTCGGGATACTGCTCGACAAAGGAATTGAGGACCTGTTCTGCACCGTCATCAGGACCGTTCAGAACGAAGATCGCTTCCCACAGCTGAGAGCTCGCGGTCTGGCTTTTTAGGGACTGCAGCAATCTAGGTAAGGTAGCGCACGCCCGATATGTAGGGACCAAGAGGCTAAGACCATGGAGTTGACTCATCGGAATACCTGTAAAAGTTTGTACATGTACGGAATCATCCGTTTTGGTATGTAGGGTTTAAAGGGCTTCGCCCGCGCGGCTAGCCATATAATCAGATCGCTTCTAGCGGGTTCAGGCATCTCCATCACCTTTGAGTTGCCAGACTCGACTGGGCGGCCAGACGGTACACAAATCCCTCGGATGAAATCATCCGCGTCGCGGTCTGTTTCTAGAGACCCGACCAACTGCAGTTTGAGAACTTGACCATCGATAGAACAACCGGAGATTGCGATCGAGTCCCATTCTTCCAGTATGGCGATCGTCACTTCAGGGTATCTTCTATCAAGCCATAGCTGCACATGACCCTTGTTAGATAGAATCTCAAAATCGTTGGGGATAAAACCGAGGTATATTACAGTTTCCTTCCGTGCCGCGATCCTCGAGGAGTTTGAACACATGAAGACACTCCACTGTGGAATTTCTCCTAAGGACCATGGAAGGACAAAACTCTGGGCAACAAAGACTGGAGCCTCCGTCGATTCAGCCACCTGATTCAAAGACCGAATTCGCATGAAAACTACCTCGTGTTGTTCTCGTAAACGGTTTCAAGAAGCTTCAGGAATGCTGCCGGAGCCGCAACCTCTCGCTCATGCGCAACCCATTTTGCCCCGCTTTGAGGCACCTCGAGCAGCTTGGGATTCTGGCTTAGATCCACCCATAGCTGCGCTAGTCCCACTGGGTCGTTGGGCTTGACCACATGCCCGGCCTGAAACCTGTTCACAATCTCGGCCGCCTCGCCTGAGACAACAGCACAGATGTGTATTCCGTTAGACATTAACTCGTAGGTCTTGGAAGGAATCGCTGCTTCCAGAGAATGCCAATCGGTTAAATGAACGAGTGCGGTATCTGCCCAATCTAGGTCAGCAGTTAGTTCCTCTGGGGGCTTTTGGTGCTCGAATTGAATCGGCGCTGATAGTTCTTGGGCGCGTGAGTTTAAATTGTGCCACGAGTCACCGTCACCTACGAACCGGATAGCCAAGTCCAGGCCAAGTTGATTCTGAGCAATCTTCGCGGCTTCAATTACGTTATCCAGTCGCTGAGCCCTTCCTAGTGTGCCGGCGTAGAGCACGTTCAACTGGCCCTTAACGCTTGATTGACGTTTTTGATCGGATCTGAGTACCGAGGGAAACACGTTGCGAACTACCGCGGTTGGAACTCGAGCGCTTTGCTTAAGTTGTTCCTCCAGATAAGACGAGGTTGTGACTATCCCATCAGCCTTCTCCAACGCAAAATTCACTACTCGCTTTGTAGTAGCGACTAGCAGCTGGAAGGGGCCTTTAGTGAGCAGCTTCTCGCGTAGAGACGGGTGCCCCGTCGCTTGGTTCCACTTAGCGCTCTCCTCAAATAAAGCAGGCCAGGCATCCCGCAAGTCGATGACGTACGGCGCTTGAAGCCTTCGGGATGCGAACCAAGTAACCAAAGCTGTTGGTAAGGCTGGAACCGTCCCAATGATGACGTCAGGGCGATAGTCTCTAACCGGACCCGCGCGCAAAACCAATCCGACAATCATCGCCATTGAAATCCACGCTTGATTCCAAATACGTTGTGTCAAGCTAGGACCTGAAGGAAAGAATCCCGAGCGGAAAATTCTCACTCCGGAAGGTTCCTCTTCGACTTTGAATCTGAAACTTAACCCCTCAGCAAGCAGCCACTCCCTCATCGACACTTTGCGCTTATAGTGCGGCGGAGGTGCTATGGCTACGACCTCGTGCCCAGTATCCACTAGAACGTCAGACAGCCATTTCCAGCGCCTCTGAGGCACCCCGTTTTCTGGTTGCCAATACTGGGAGATAATGAGGATCTTCATCTATTCGAGAATCCACCTTGCTGCAACTGCAGGGTTCGTGGTGTGCAAGCGGGTTTCATGCTGGAGCGCTAGCGGGGAAGCTAATCGGCACTTCTACGGAAACTGTACTCTATCAACGCCAAAGACCCCGGGTATCGATTGCGATCTTCCCGGTTAGTGAACTTTCTCCGATCTCCTTGAATTCGCGGTGATCGACTAGCAGCAGAACGATATCTGCTGACTCCACTGCTTCTTGCGGAGACGCCACGAACTCGAGACTGTTGTGCCCTTGAAGCCCCTCTGGCATCGCGGGCACGTTCGGTTCTACAACTTTGATATCTAACGCAGGCTCCGCTCCAGCAAGTTGCTGGACGATGTACATCGCTGGGGACTCTCTCAAATCATCGATGTCCGCCTTAAAGGAAAGTCCCAACGCGGCTACCACAGGAGACTCCAAGCCGGCAGCGGCTTCCAGTACGCTTTTTACCACGTGATCCGGTTTGGAGTCGTTTGTTTCTCGAGCGGTTCGGATGAGATTGGATTCTTCTGGCGCAGCAGCCACGATGAACCAAGGGTCGACCGCGATGCAGTGGCCACCCACACCTGGGCCAGGATTCAGTATGTTCACTCTGGGATGATGATTAGCAATCTCAATTAATTCCCAAACGTCAATTCCAAGCCGATCACAGATAAGGGAGAGCTCATTTGCGAATGCAATGTTTACGTCTCGGAAAGAATTCTCGGTGAGTTTCGCCATCTCGGCTGTGGTGGCATCTGTCCTTAGCAGATCTGCACTGCAGAAAGTGGAATACAGCTGACATGCGAGCTCTGTACCGCTTTCGGTCAAACCACCGATGACCCTATCGTTCGATTCCATTTCCTCCATGATTTTCCCAGGAAGAACACGTTCAGGGCAATGAGCTACATGGATAGAGTTCGAGGAGAATCCGTCGTGGGTTAGATCAGGACGTTTCTCCACAACGTACTCAGCCATCAGCTTGGTGGTGCCGGGCGGGGAAGTTGACTCCAAAACAACCAAAGCGCCAGGTGCCAGATGCTTTGCCATCGCGTCGATTGCACTCTTGATGTACTTGAGATCCACTTCGTGGCCCTCGCCCTTGAATGGGGTCGGCACGCAAACTATGTAAGCATCAGCCTCCGTCTGCTCAGTCTGCGCCGTGAGTAGCCCTTCATCAACCACTCGCTTCAGAAGCACATCAAATCCAGGTTCAACGAAGGGAACCTCTCCGTTGTTAATTGCTGAGACAAACCCTTCGTTAACGTCAACTCCAGTAACAGGAATTCCCTTAGACGCAATGAACGCAGCGGTTGGAAGGCCGATGTACCCAAGCCCAACTACGCATACTTTTCGAAACTGTGTCGTACTCTCCATTGCTAGCGCTGGGTCCTTCCTCATAGCCTGGCCAAAGTCTCAATCATCCTTGAGAGTTAAAAGCTAGTTAACTCAAACTCTCATCGATGTTACTAGCTTATCCTTGATGAGGACACTAAAGGATCGAACTCGGCCACCCGCTTGCCTACACCCATTAACTCGGCGATTGCGGCTACTGCTCTCTCGGTAGCTTTGCCGTCACCGTATGGATTGACCGCGTTCGCCATCGAAGCGTAAACAGCAGGCTTGTCGAGAAGATTCGATGTTTCTGCCACGATCAATCCCCGATTTGTCCCTACCAACTTCACCGTCCCAGCTACTACTGCTTCCGGCCGTTCGGTATTGTCCCTCAACACTAAGACGGGTTTGCCAAGCGATGGCGCTTCTTCCTGCACTCCTCCCGAATCAGTGAGAACCAAGTAGGAACGGTTCATCAGTGCGGTGAACTGGTCATACGGTAGCGGATCCGAGATGACGACATTCGGCAAGTGCTCAACTTCGGGGAGTACATTATCCCTTACCGCCGGGTTCAAATGAAGAGGAAGAACGAACACTACGTCTGGGTAGTTTTGTGCTAGATCCTTCACCGCCCCGCCAATGCCTCGCATAGCCTCAAGGTTTTCCCTGCGATGTGTAGTGATAAGGACTACGCGTTCGTCGGTGCCCAAGAGCTCACTCAACCGAGCGTCCGAGAATTCGACATCCCAAACCGTCGAAACTTTCAAAGAATCAATGACGGTATTCCCCGTTACCACTATATCCTTGGATCTAATGTTCTCGCGACGCAGATTCTCCCGCGAATCCTTGGTTGGAGCCAAGTGCAAACTGGATACCTGGCCAATTATTTTTCGGTTAGCTTCCTCGGGAAAAGGAGAGAGAATGTTCCCAGTCCGAAGACCGGCTTCAAGATGAACGATCTTGACACCTCGGTTGAAACCCGCAAGGGCCGCCACCATAGCTGTAGTTGTGTCACCCTGGGCTATGATCACGTCGGGCCGCTCAGCCTCTATGATCTCGTCTAACCCTTCTGCCGCTCGGGCTATGAGCTGGTTCAAGGATTGTCCCGGTTTCATTAGATCTAGGTCGAAATCAGGGACAATATTGAAACGCCGATTAACCTGCTCTAGCATCTCTTTGTGCTGGCCGGTCGAGACAACCACAGAACTAAAACGCTCATCTTGTTGAAGAGCAGAGATGACGGGAGCGACCTTAATCGCCTCCGGCCGCGTACCGTAGACGGTCATTACTTTGGGTTTCACGGACTCCATACGGACTCCCTTATCGTCGTGCGCCATAGCGATCCTTGTTTTTTACACTCATCTCGGCGGGACCTTTACAGGACCGAAACTACATTGTGAACTAGCGAGTGCTGCTGCTTAAAACGCATAGTACCCCGTCAAAATCTCCCGAATCTTACTCACAGACTCGTAATCTCGACTAGAATACCATCCTAAGCCACCACGCCGTAATCCATCCTCTAACGGACCGCGGAGTGCATCCGGATACTGCTCGTAGAAACGAGGATCCGTTTTAAACATGAAATCGAAATCACCTGCCGAAAGTTGGGAGCTAATTTCAGTAGGCACCCCCGAAACTAGCGCCTCAGCCTGCTCAGTCCGGCCGTACGCAAACAAAAGCAACGCAGTCAGGTCAACGGCAAAATTCTGACCAAATTTGTAATGCACTTTCTGGGAAGTCGGCAGCGGAGGGGCATCGATGCCGAAACCGAAAATGTCATCAACAAGTTGAGCCAGCGCAATTTTCCGGAAGTACTTCTCTTCTCCGGGACTTGCAAGAGACAATAAAGATTTTGATAAAAGGTCCGGATTGTGCCGAAGCACAAGGAGGACAGTCCCAACTTCCGAAATACCTGCCACTGGGGCGACACTCTCGTACCCCGCGAGCTTGAAAGGTGGGAACGTGTGGGCAGCAGAAGCTGGAGCGTTTAACCTCAGCTGCGAAGCTTCCAGAATCGACCCGAAGGCAAAGTAGGGCGATTCGAAGCAATTTGCTAGTAGCAAAGGACCAATTCCCATAAAGGACCAACTATTCGAGCGCAATCCCGTGGTCACAATATTTGTTTCAATGATCCTTGTGTCGAATTGCTGAAAGAAATTCCGTTCTCGGGAGAACCGCCCCCCAAAATCCAGAGAGACGAGCTCACAGTCTCCCAACAGGAACTTTGAGGCCAGAGAGTCGAGCCCCCCACTGAAATTGAGAACTGCATTTGATCCGTCTTTTTTGTTGGGGATGAAATCCAGGCTTCCGGAAGCTTGTACATCGGAACCCGTCCACTCAGCGATTCCCGATACGACACTACTGCTCACTGGGAAGCCAAAGTCAATTCGATCGAAGCGCGTGCCACATAAAGTGCTCAGAGCAATGGCGAGACTGTCCTCCTCTAGCGGAATCACCTCATCAAAAACAAAGTTTAATTTTTCTTCACTGCCATCGGTTCCCACCGAGATACTTAGGTGGGTACCATTCCATCGCTCAGGTTGAAACGAAATATGGTTCATAATGACCAAGCCTTTTAACTCGAGAAGGTTATCTGGGGGCGGATGTAGTCAGCTCTGATATTTTCGATGTACCCCGCATCCCTTCCGGACTTCACCAATCCAGTCCACTCTTGGTAGAGCGAGACAATCTCGTCTGAAGATCCATCAGCGATGATTTCGCCGCGATGAACCCACACTGCTCGAGCACAGTTACTCAGAACCTGCTCCGCCGAGTGAGAAACCAAGAATAGATTTCCCGCATCCTCGAGCAGCTTCGACATGCGCTCACTCGCTTTCTCCGCAAACGCTGCATCACCAGTCGAAAGGGCTTCATCGACCAACAGAATTTCCGGTTTAACGGCCGTCGAGATAGCGAAGCTCAATCTTGCGCCCTGCCCAGCCGAGTAAGTTTTCAGAGGCCTCTCGATAGCATCACCGATATCTGCCCAGTTCGAAATATCAGGTTCAAGTTCTTCAGCCTCTGCCCTAGTCATACCAAGCGCTAGACAACCTAGAATTACATTCTGCCGACCAGTCAAGTAAGGCTGTAGAGCAGGAGAAACTCCAAGCAGCATAGGTTGGGACTTTACAAGCACTTCACCCCGCGTTGCCGTTTCTGACCCAGCTATAAGTTTTAGGAGGGTGGACTTACCAGAGCCATTTCGCCCGATCACACCGATAGATTCACCCCTCACCGCCACCAAATTCGTGGGCTTTAAAGAATGAACATAGCGCGGACGTTTCCCCCCGGACTTGCCTCCTGCATCAATTGATTTGCTATCCGTCACGGCATAGATTTTCGTTGCTTCTCGTAGAACTACAGCTGGATCTTCGACGAACTCAGATCCACCATCCTTAGAATGCCTTGGCATAGCGGGGTTCAGCCCTCCAAAAATAGAAAAATCCGAAAGTTAGGGTGCCGAGCGACCAAGCTAAGAGAATGCCCCAGTCCCGTAGGCTCATCGGATTTGCGTACATTGCTACCTCACGAAACCCCTGAATGAACCGATAAGCCGGATTAGAGGTGAAAATACTGTAGACGACCGGGTTATCCGCATAGACCTCTACCGAGTAGAAAATGCCTGACGCGAACATCCACCCGCGAGCGAACAATTCGAGCAATACCCTGGTGTCCGGCAAGAGCGCTGTAAGTCTTGCCGAAATGAACATTAGTCCGACGCAAAACCCCATAGTAAGGAGATAAAGGGGAACCACTAACAGCAAGCTCCAAGAGGGAACGAAGGGGATTTGAAACGCTAAAGCCGCAACGATAGCGACCACCATCGCGGGAAACGTGTCATATATATAACGGAGTGAGTTCGAGAGCACTATCGCGGCGCGAGGGAAAGCGAAAGTCTGGATCATGCTCTTGTTCGCTTCTAGTAGACCGATGCCACCCATGAGCATACGACTGATGGTGCTGAAGACGGTCATACCAATGATGACGAAACCGACGAAGTTGTCCACCCCTCGATTCGTCCTCAATAGCAGACCGAAAATCGCACCGTAGAGGAGAGCCTCAAGCACTGGGCTGGCCACCAGCCAAAAGCGCCACCAATTGTAGTTTCGGGTTGTTCTGAACGCCTTGGCCCGTGCGTCCGCCTTGATGAAATCATCTCGGCGCACTAGCTCGCGCATGTAGCTGCCAAAGCCGAGGTTCTGGCGCACTGTCCGAAGTCCTTCACGTCGAACCGTCATAGAAGGCACGGTGACTTCATCAGGTCTCGGATCTTGTGAATCCGATAACTGAGACATTTAAATCCCTGTCCTCTCGAAGGTTGACCACAATGAGTCTTTCGCCCACACTGTGAGACCTTCTCTCTGTTCGATTCCTTCCATCGGAAGTATTTTAGCCCCTCAGACCCTGTCGAACGTTTTCCGTCAATGCGTCTAAAATTCCCTAGTCCCTGATTGTCGATCGCTCCCGCTTCTTCCCCTCCGCCCACAACCGGTCTTGTACATCGCCTGGGACGGTGCCGGTGCTGCCGTCGAAAAGGTACGGCGCGCGGTTTTTCAGCTTATCGACGAAAGCCTGCGCCACATCAGCGAACGTGAACGCCCCGCGCTGGTCGGCGATCTCAGCATGGAAAAGGACCTGGAGGAGGAGATCGGACAGCTCCTTCTTCAGCTCGGCGTCGTCTTGGCGGGTGCGCACGGCCTCCGCGAACTCGGCCGACTCCTGCTCGAGGTAGGTGAGCAAACTCTCGTGGGTCTGCGCCCTCTCCCACTCGCCGCGGCTGCGGGCGACGTGCATCACGCGCTGGGCTTCGTTGATGGGGTCGTGGCGGGATGTGACCTCGATAAGAGGCTCTCCCCTGCTCAGCCGCTTGCGCACCGCCGGGTCGCCCGGATCGGTGGTGACCAGCCAGCCCTGGCCGGTGGCGTCCTCGCCGCGGACAAGGTCACCAAAGTTCCAGCGGGCCGACACCGGCACCTCATCTGTGAAAGCGATGGGGCCCTCCACGCGGATGGCAACGTTGATAGGCACCATGTCCGGCCACCGCGGATCCAAAACCAGAACGCTCATGGATTCGATGTTAGTGGCATTTAGTTGCTGCGGAATCCACGGGGAGATGCCGAGCTAAAGAAGCACATCACCCCTCGCGCTAGGCGAGGGGTGCGGCGGGGTTGGTTCACCGAATTGGTGAGAGCCTGTTCCAGATCATACTGTCAGGTTTGAAAACAGTTAACTCCAGCACGTCAACAAATTACTCCTTGTCCAAGTCGCCGGTCTCGCACGCTGCCCTCAGTTCGTCTAGGTGGAAATAACGAGGCGACTTGACGAAAACCGAACCCTGCCCCTCCTTCCTATGGAGAATCGGTGTGGCCGAGGTACTGTGTGGGACAGACCGTTCAACGGGTTGATCCCTTGGCGGTAGGGCCCAGTTAAACTCCCTCGCTTTTGCGACAGTTGCTGGGCCCACTTCGGTTCCAAGAGAACTAGCTGCCCCTGAACGCCCTCTCGTTAAGTTCCCGCCGCGCCTGCTCCAGCGCTACCAGGTCCGAGAAGAGCGCGTTGTACGCCATCTCGTCGTCGCTGGGGCGCATGCGCTGAAGCTGCGATTTCAGCTGCGCGATCTGGTTGCCCACGCGGACTTCCTGGAGGCGGGAGAGCACCGAATCGGCGTAGGAGGCGGGATCTGCGGCGTGGATCTCCTCGACGGCGAGCTCGGACACGAAGTTGCGGCCGGTGTCGTCGAGCATCTCGGCGCTGACGGCCGCGATCCAGGCCGTGCCGTTGGAGGAGTTGGCGACTGCGCCGCCGGCCTTCGTCATTGCCTCGCGGACGGCGGAGTAGGCGGGGTGGGTGAAGGCGTCCGGGTTGATGCCGTCGAAGTAACTGCCGGCCACCGCCGGGTACTGGAGGGCGACTTTGAGGGCTTCGCGTTGGGCCCAGAGGCGGGGGTCGTCGGGCGAGGGGGGCTGGAAGGCGGGGGCGCCCACACCAGAGCCGCCCGAGCCGGAGCCGGCGGAACCAACAGAAGAACCAGCGGCACCGGCCGCCTGCTCCCAGGCGGAACGCCGGCGCCCACCAGCCGAGGGATTCTTCGCCTCCTGCCGCACCTGCCGGATTACTTCGTTCGGGTCCGGCCACCCGACCCAACCGGCGAGCTGCCGGGCGTACTCGGTCTGCAATGGGGTGTCTTTGATTTGGGCGACGACGGGGACGGTGCGTCGTAAAGCTTGCAGGCACCCCTCGGGGGTGTCCAGCGAGTAGTCCTTCAGCAGGGACTCGATGACGAACTCGAACATGGGGACGCGGGAGGCGACGAGGTCGCGGACGGCGGCGTCGCCGCGTGCCATGCGCAGATCGCACGGGTCCATGCCGTCCGGGGCGACGGAGACAAAAGACTGGCCGGTGAACTGCTGGTCGCCTTCGAAGGCGCGCATCGCGGCTTTCTGCCCTGCTTCGTCGCCGTCGAAGGTGTAGATCAGCTCGCCGCGGAAGTAGTTGTCGTCCAGCATGAGACGACGGATGATGCTCATGTGGTCCTTGCCGAAGGCAGTGCCGCACGCAGCCACAGCTGTTTTCACGCCGGCGGCGTGCATGGCCATGACGTCGGTGTAGCCCTCCACCACCACGCACTGGTGGCCGTCGGCGATATTCTTCTTCGCCAGATCGAGGCCGAAGAGCACCTTGGACTTGTGGTACAGCATCGTGTCCTGGGTGTTCATGTACTTGCCCATCGGATCATCGTCGAAGAGCTTCCGGGCGCCGAAACCGATCACGTTGCCGGCGACATCCTTGATCGGCCACAGCAGACGGCGGCGGAACTTGTCGATGGGACCGCGCCGCCCCATTGTCGACAGCCCCGCATCGACAAGCTCCTGGACGTCGAAGCCTTTGCGCAGCAGGTGCTTCGTCAGTGTGTCCCAGCCTTCGGGGGCGTAGCCGCACTCGAAGTGGTGGATGATGTCGCGGTCGAAGCCGCGGTCGAGCAGGAACCGGCGGCCCACTTCCGCTTCAGGCTGCTCGAGCTTGGCGCGGTAGAACTCGTGCGCGGCTTTATTCGCCGCAATGAGGCGGGCGCGGGTGCCGGGCTTCACGTCGCGGGCGCCCGTGGATCCGCCCTGGTAGTTGATGTGGTAGCCGATTTCCTCCGCGACGGCCTCGACCGCCTCGGGGAAGCTCAGCTGCTCCATCTCCATCATGAAGGAGAAGACGTCGCCGCCTTTGCCCGTGGAGAAGCAGTGGTAGTACCCGCGGACCGGACGCACGTGGAATGACGGCGTCTTCTCGTCCTTGAACGGGCTCAGCCCCTTCAAGGAGTCGTGCCCGGCGGGCTTGAGCTGAACGTACTCGCCCACGATGTCGGCGATATTGGCGCGCTCGCGGATAGCCTCGATGTCACTATCCGGAATTCTGCCCCTAGCCATGGCGCACATCCTACCGCGCGGGGGTTCGTTTAAAATGAATGCATGTCTACTGACGGCGACAGTTCGAGCCATTCAGTGGCTCTGCCTTTGATCCTCATCATCGGCCTCATCACGCTCGTGGCCGTCGTGTACTCGATCGTGCACGACCCAGACAGCCCGGAGCGCACAGGCACCCCGCAAAGCAACGAGAGCGGGATCAGCGAGTGCGCGTCGATTCCGCCAGAAGCAACAGAGCTTATCGACGACATCCACTCCGGCGGCCCCTTCGACCACCCCTCGAACGACGGCAGCCACTTCGGCAATTACGAACAGATCCTGCCGCGGGAGGATTCGGACTATTACCGCGAATACACCGTGGAGACCCCCGGTGTGGATCACCGCGGGGAACGCCGCATTGTCACCGGCGGAGGCACCGAGACCGATCCAGACGTGTACTACTACACCGACGACCACTACGAATCCTTCTGCGAGGTGACCGTCGAATGACGCTCGATCCGGCAACTCCGCACGACTCCGACAACACCTCCGCAGACTCGACCACTTTCTCGAAAACTGTCGTCGTTTCCCGCCCGGTGCACTCCATTGCGGATCTCGGCGTCGGCATCATCGACGCCGTCTACTCCCCCGACAAGCCCGCCACCAACTCCGCCAGCCCCAGCGCGGAACTTGACCCCGGCCCCGACGCCCGCCCAGTCCCCCGCAACCTCGACGCTCTCGCGGACCTTCTGCGCGAGACCCAGACAGACCGCCTCGTCGTGACGGACTGGCGCGCATCGGAAGAGCTGACCGGAAAGCTGCTCAACGTCTTCTCCCACGAAGGCGTCACACTCGTGCGGGGATAGTGCATCCCTCGCACAAAACCTGAGTCCGCGCGCTCTAATCACCGCCGGATTGCACATTTCAGTGCGCAAATGAGCTTTGAACTCAGGTTTCGAGGAGACTCCTGAACTCACCCGGGGTAAACAGGGTGCATGGGGGAAATTCGGGAATGGGTACAGTTCGCTGAACAGGACGTACGGGAGCTCCGGCAGCGATATTTGGAAGAGCGAATTCAGGTTTCGCGTCAGGATCGCACGATGCCCCCGCCAGGACTTAGCTTCGTGTCTCCGACGAGTGGAATCGCGTCCGATTGGTTTCGCAGCCTCCGGATGAAGCAGCAATTCGTCGTGCGCGGTGCGGCTGCCGCGAAAGAGACGCGAAAGGCTGTGCTCATCGGTGCCTGGGCGGCCGCGCAATGGGGAATGTGGTTCGTGCTGCCGAATGATCCGGCGGTGGAATTCACGTTGCCGTCGGGGCATCAACCGTCGAAAAGCATGCTTCCGCCTGGAGTGCGTTTCAGGTCCTTGAAGCTCCGGGAGGGCGATGTCATGGAACTGGACGGCGTGCGCGTAACGAATCCGCTGCGCACCTACCTCGATCTGTGCCGCATGCGGAACCGTACGAATGCCTGGCTCGCGGCGGGGTGGCTGCTCGAGCGCGGTATCAGTGCCCAGGAGATCGCGGAGTACGCGGAGAGCTTCGATGGTCCGATGCATCCGAACAGGAAGCGTCTGGCCGTGTCGCTTCCCCGCCGTGCGCGGGATGTCGGCTCGTTTCCGTATCTGCTCGCGTATGCGCTTCTCGAGCACTCCCCAGTTTCAGTCCGTACCCACTGCGAACTGGATGAGATGGGGCACGCGGTTCTGCTCGCTGGGAACGACCTCGTCATCGCCGTCGACGAGGATCCGCTGTGGCGCGAACTGGAAAGCGAAGGTGACGGCGATGGGTTAGCGCGCAACCGCCGCAGGCGCGAGAGGTGGATTGCCGCGCGCGGATTCCGCAAGCTCTACTTCACTGCCGAAGAAATCGAGGCGGACCCGGATGGCTTCGTCAGTGAAGTGCTCGGAGCAACGCGCTTGCGGAACCGCCGGCTGACGTATTGAGTGTGGCAGGTTCTGTGTCCTTGAGGCTCTCTCGCTTCTTGCGTTTCTAGAGGTAGCCCTCGAAAGATGCGGTCTTCTTCGCGGTGCGCTCGAGGCGGGACTCGGTCATGGACGCGATCTGGTCGATGATCACGCGCTCGCGCTCGGCGTCCGTATTGGCCTCGTGCCACCACGCGGCGAACATGGTGTCCAGCGACCCCGGCGCGCCGGCGGACAGGTAGTCGTAGACGCGCACGATGCGGTTGCGCTGCCGGTCTTGGCGGGCGATGTGGGCGGGCATGTCCATCACGTAGAGGACAGCAACGGTCTTGAGCAGGCGGACCTCGGCTTCGGCTTCGGGCGGGATGACGAGTGAGCCGTGCATGCGGCCGATGGGGCCGTCGTTGGCGGCCTCCGTCGCGGTGATCACGGCGCCGACATAGCGGCCGACCAGCTCAGAGGTCATCTTCTTCAGGGTGACGTAGCCGGAAAGCGAGAAGTCGAAAT
This sequence comes from Corynebacterium mycetoides, assembly GCF_900103625.1. NCBI lineage: Bacteria > Bacillati > Actinomycetota > Actinomycetes > Mycobacteriales > Corynebacteriaceae > Corynebacterium > Corynebacterium mycetoides. Next base: position 1,086,762 of record NZ_LT629700.1, read on the forward strand.
CGGCGGCGGCGGAGACGATGGGGAGGGAACGGAGGCGGGCGGCGGCGTCGATAAGCTCGTCTGCTGTGCCGCCGAAAGCTTTCGCGCCTTTGGCCGCGAGCGCGGCGAGCTCGACGAGATCCCACAGCACATTCAGATCGACGCGGCCGGATACGATTCCGTCCTCGACGTCGTGGACGCTGTAGGCGATGTCATCGGAGCAGTCCATCACCTGCGCCTCCATGGGCGGGTTGTTGTCGGTGTGGCCTTCGCGCAGCCAGGTGAGAATGTGCGCGTCCTCGTCGTACGCCCCGTATTTCCGGTTGATGGTCCCGTCCGGGTTGGTGCGGGTGCACGGGTATTTGCACGCGGCATCGAGCGCAGCGCGTGTGAGGTTGAGGCCGAATGATGCTCCGCCGTGAAGAATCTTCGGCTCCAGGCGGGTGAGGATCCGTAGTGTTTGCGCGTTTCCTTCGAAGCCACCGCATTCCTTGGCGAGCTCGTTGAGGGCGACCTCGCCGTTGTGGCCGTAGGGCGGGTGGCCGATGTCGTGGGTCAGGCCCGCCATGTCGCACAGGTCCGGGTTGAGGCCGAGGCCCAAGCCGATGCCGCGGGCGATCTGGGCGACCTCGAGCGAGTGCGTCAGGCGGGTGCGCGGAGTGTCGCCGTCGTGGGGGCCGACCACCTGAGTCTTGTCGGCGAGGCGGCGCAGGGCGGCCGAGTGCATCACGCGGGCGCGGTCGCGGGAGAACGCGTCGCGGTTGTCGGCGTCCGGGGCGAGCTGGGCGCCCTTCGGGCCTTCTGGGGCGCGGCGCTCTGCGTCGGCATCAGCGTAGGGGTACACGTTTGTCAAGCTTAACCTCCGATGTCGCGGGAACGGCTACCCTGGTGCGCATGAAACTGCGCTACTTCCGCATTGTGCTCGCCGCTCCCCTTCTCGCCGCCGGTGTCGGCTGTGCCGCCGCTCCGGTGGCACTGGCCGCTGCCACTCATATCGACGCCCAGGCGCCGGCCACCAGCCTGCAGCCCGGGCGGCTCACCTCCGTGGTAACGGACGAGGCCGGGGTCCTCTCCCCCGGCGAGGTCAGCCAGATCGAGTCCGCCGCGCAGCAGGTGGCGGCCGAGAAGCAGAAGACGGTGCGCGTGGTGTACCTCGACTCCTTCGGCGCGATGTCGGCGCAGGACTGGGCGCAGGCGGCGGTGAACGCCAATGGGTCGAATACAGCGATTGTAGCGATCTCGCCGGCCGAACGCGCGTTCGCGGTCGACGCCGGCGACATGTGGACCCAGGGCGAGGTGGACGCGATGTACAACGCCGCCTACTCGCGCCTGACGCAGGACGACTGGTCGGGTGCGGCGCTCGCAGCGGTCGACGCGGCGGCGACGGGCGGCGCTAGTGGGACCGGCGGCACCGGTGACGCGAGCGGCGCCGGTTGGGTCGCGGGCGGCCTGGGCGTCGCGGCGCTGGCAGGCGGCGGGATCTGGGCGGCGCAGAGGCGCAGCACGAATAAGTCGCGCGAGCGGCAGTTGGCCGACGCGCGCCAGCTCGACCCCACGGACACTGACTCGCTCGGCCGCCTGCCCACGCCGGCGCTCGAGGAACTCGCCCGCGACGCCCTCGTCCACGCCGACGAGTCCATCCGCCAGGGCAAGGAGGAGCTCGAGCTGGCGACGGCCGAGTTCGGCGCGGACCGCGTGCGCCCCTTCACCTCCGCGATGAACACCGCGAGCACGACGTTGCAGCGCGCGTTTTCCACCCATCAGAAGCTTTACGACGCCATCCCGGAAACAGAGCCGGAAAAGCGCGCGATGCTGATTGACATCATTTCGTCGGCGGGCACGGCGAACGAGGCGCTGCGGGCGCGCTCGGCGGAGTTCAACGAGATGCGCGGCACCCTCATGCGCGCCGACGAGGAGATTGACAAGGTCGTGCAGCGCACCATCGACCTGCGCGCGCGGCTGGCGCCGGCGCAGGAGACGCTGGAGGGGTTGCGGGCGCGGTACTCGGGGGAGATGTTGGCGTCGATTAGCCCGAACGTCGAGGTGGCGCAGGACTCGCTGGATGAGGCCGAGAGGCTGCTCGGCGAGGCCCGCGCGGTGTCGAAGCAGCCCGCCGGGCGCCAGGGCGCGCTCGTGGACCTGCTCGCCTCGGCGTCGCACGCGGTGGAGGTGTCCGACACCAACCTCGCCGCCATCGAGCACGCCGAGACCAACATCCGCGACGCCAAGGCCAACCTGCCGGCGCTGACGAGTGAGATTGAGGATGAGCTGCGCGAGATCGCGGAGCTCAAGCAGGCCCGCCAGATCGGGGCGGACATCGACGTCGCCGCGCTGGACACCATTACCGAAGAGGCCCGGCAGGCGCTGGCGGGCATGGGCAACCGGGCGGAGACGGACCCGCTGTCGCTCTACACCGACCTGACCGATTTGGACTCGCGGATCGACGCTCACATCGACCGCGCGCGCGGCGCCGCCTCCGACCAGAACCGCCAGCTGCAGGTGCTCAAGCAGCAGCTGCAGGTGGCCGTGACCCAGCTGCAGACCGCAGAGGACCTGATCAACTCGCGCGGGCGGATCATCAGCTCGCACGCGCGCACCCTGCTCGCCGAGGCGAAGCGCCAGTACGCGGAGTCGCGCAACCGGGCGACCTCGGACACACGGGGGGCGATCGACTTCGCGCGCGCCGCCACCGAGACCGCGCGGCGGGCGATCGCCGCCGCCAATGACGACATCCAGCGCTACCAGCAGCGGCGCAACCAGCAGATGGCCGGAAGCATCGGCGGCAACATGGCCAACGCCATTATCTGGGGCTCGATTCTGTCCGGCGGCTTCGGCGGCGGGAACAACGGCGGGTTCGGGGGCGGCTTCGGCGGTGGCGGCGGGTTCTCCGGCGGCGGCCCTGTCGGCCGCGGCGGGATGTTCTAGCGCATCGTGCGCCGCGTGGGCGTGTCCACAAACGTCAGCGCCCACGTCATGAACACCACGTCCAGGTCGAGCTCGGCGACGGGGTCGACCTCGAGGCTGCCGTCGGCGCGGCCGCGGGTGCGCGCCACCACGCGCCCGTGCGCGTCGAGGATCTCGCGGCGCTTCCCGCCGACGCGGTTGAGCGCGTACTGGCGCCCGTCGCAGTCGGCGCGGTAGCGCAGCACCGTCATCCCCGCCCTGCGCAGGCGGAATTCGGCGCCGTCGGGGGCGACGGCGTGCGCCGGGGAGGTGAGGCGCAGGGAAGCGTCGCCGAAGGTGAGCGTGTCGGGGGTTGCCTCGGCGTGGGTGCCGGAGGCGTCGACAAGCGAGGCTCCCTCCCAGATCATTGGAAGAGGAAAACCACGACGACGAAGATGGAGAGGAAGACGAGGAAGGCGATCAGCGCGTTGGAGTTGATCATCTTCTTCGTCTCCAGCACCTCGCGGGCCACCCACGCCAGCGCGACGACGTCGGTGGCGGGCAGGTCGGTCTCGCCCTCGAACTCGACGATGGCGCGGCGCACGCCGTTGTGATCCTGGGTGAACTGGGCGACCTTGTCGCCGCGGGCGTCGTCGACGATCCAGTTCTTGGACCACTCGTTGACAAGCGCGTAATGGCGGCCCTCGACATCCACGGCGATGGTCTTGTCGCGCTTGAGGCTCCCCATGGCGCGGACAATCTCCCGGCCGCCGCGGGTGGCCACTGCCCCCGACTCCGGCGAGGCGACGAGCTCCCATTCCTCGTCGCCCACCTGCGCGCGCTCGTGGGTGAACACGCCGAGGACCTCCGGGCCGTCCTCGGCCAGGAGCTTCAGGTTGTCCTTGTTGCTGCGATCCCAGCTGACGTAATGCATGGTCCTAGCATCCAATCAGGCGTGCGGCCAGGTAGGACTCGAGCTCGTCGAGGCTGACGCGCTCCTGCTCCATCGTGTCGCGCTCGCGCACCGTCACAGCGTTGTCCTCCAACGAGTCGAAGTCGAAGGTGACGCAGAACGGGGTGCCAATCTCGTCCTGGCGGCGGTAGCGGCGGCCGATGGCGCCGGAGGTGTCGTAGTCCACGTTCCAGTGCTGGCGCAGCTGCTGGGCCAGCTCCTCGGCCGGGCCGGAGAGCTCGGGCTTCTTGGACAGCGGCAGCACCGCGACCTTCACCGGGGCCAGGCGGCGATCCAGCTTGAGCACGACGCGGGTGTCCACACCGCCCTTGGAGTTGGGGGCCTCGTCCTCGTGGTAGGCGTCAATCAGGAAGGCCATCATCGCGCGGCCCAGGCCGGCGGCGGGCTCGATGCAGTACGGGATCCAGCGCTCGCCCGAGTCCTGCTCGAAGTAGCTCAGGTCCTCGCCGGAGGCCTCGGCGTGCGTCTTCAGGTCGTAGTCCGTGCGGTTGGCCACGCCCTCGAGCTCGCCCCACTTGGAGCCGGCGAAGTTGAACGCGTACTCCACGTCCACCGTGCGCTTGGAGTAGTGGGACAGCTTCTCCTTCGGGTGCTCGTACAGGCGCAGGTTCTCCGGGTCGATGCCCAGGTCGATGTACCACTGCAGGCGGTTGTCAATCCAGTACTGGTGCCACTGCTCGTCCTCGCCCGGCTTGACAAAGAACTCCATTTCCATCTGCTCGAACTCGCGGGTGCGGAAGATGAAGTTGCCCGGGGTGATCTCGTTGCGGAAGGACTTGCCCATGTTGGCGATGCCGAACGGCGGCTTCATGCGCGCCGACGTCATCACATTCTTGAAGTTGACGAAGATGCCCTGCGCCGTCTCCGGGCGCAGGTAGTGCAGGCCTTCCTCGTCGTCGACGGGGCCGAGGTAGGTCTTCATCAGGCCCGAGAACGCGCGCGGCTCGGTCCAGTTGCCGGGCTGGCCCGTCTCCGGGTCGTTGATGTCCGCCAGGCCGTTGGCCGGCGGGTGGCCGTGCTTTTCCTCGTAGGCCTCCAACAGGTGGTCGGCGCGGTAGCGCTTATGGGTGTAGAGTGATTCCACCAGAGGGTCCGTGAAGACCTCGAGGTGGCCCGAAGCCACCCACACCTGACGCGGCAGGATGATGGAGGTGTCCACGCCCACGGTGTCCTTGCGGGACTGAACCATGTGGCGCCACCACTGACGCTTCAGATTCTCCTTCAACTCCACGCCGAGCGGGCCGTAGTCCCACGCGGAGCGGGTACCGCCGTAAATCTCACCCGCCGGGTACACCAAGCCGCGGCGCTTGCAGAGATTTACGACGGTATCAATGTTGCTGGAGGCCATAGACAACTCCTACTAATTCAGACGGCAGCGAAAACTAGTTGCCCAGTGTAGCGGGTCGATATGACAACCGGTTCGATCGCCTAATGGGTGGTCGTTTCCACTAAACAAAGACACGCGTCCAGTATATTTTCTGGTAGCAATAAGGTAGAACTGCCTGCAGGGATTTTGGTTGAGAAAGGGGCTGAGCGTCGTGGACAGAATGCAACCGGGCGATGTTGAACGCACAGCCGAGCTCGTGAGCGCGCTCGATTCTCCCCTGCGCCTGCAGATACTCCTGCTGCTCAATGACAGCCCCCACGTGGTGCACCAGATCGTGGGCAAACTGGATAAGTCCCAGCCGCTGGTGAGCCAGCACTTGCGGGTGCTGAAGCGGTGCGCTCTCGTCGACGCCACCCGCTCCGGCCGCGAGGTTGTCTACGCCCTCGCCCAGCCCGAGGTCATCGACGTGATCCACGAGCTCGCGGACATCTCCGCGACGGCCGCCGAGTCCGCCGAGGCCGCCGGTTCCACCGAGGATGAGCTCGATGAGCTCGCTTTTCGACGCCGAGGCCGCAACGAGCGGAACTCCGGTTCGGGCGCCGCCGCAATCATCGATCCCCCCGCCGACGTGCGCCCCGATCAGGACCCCGGCCTGACCCCAAAGACGCCCGGTCCCGTTCGCGAATAAGGTGTATGCATGGCTACCTACTCGTCCACCCCGAAACTCGGGGTGCGCAACACATGGCAGCGCACGGCCGTCGTCGATGCGCTGCGTGACATAGACAAGTTCGTCTCCGCCCGGCAGATCCACGAGGAGCTCGAGCGCCGCGGTGAGAAGGTCGGCCTGACCACGGTGTACCGCACCCTGCAATCGCTGGCCGACGTCGAGGCCGTGGACGTCCTGCAGAACAAGGACGGCGAGTCCCTCTACCGCCACTGCCTGACCGACCATCACCACCACCACCTCGTGTGCACCGTCTGCGGGCGCAGCGAGGAAATCGAGGGCGGGCCCGTGGAGAAGTGGGCGCAGCTGGTGGCGCAGCGCTACGGCTACCAGCTCGTCGGCCACGACGCCGAAGTGTTCGGCGTCTGCCGCGGCTGCCAGGCCGCGCGGTAGTTGGGAATTAGGTTTTAGGCGTTGTGCTCGACCGCGCCGCCGAAGCGGCGGTCGCGCTTGGCGTACTCCAGCACCGCGTCAAACAGGTCGTCCTGGGTGAAGTCGGGCCACAGCTTCTGCTGGTACACCATCTCCGCGTACGCCGACTGCCACACCAGGAAATTCGACGTGCGCTGCTCCCCCGACGGGCGCAGAAACAGGTCCACGTCCGGCATCTCGGGCTGGTAGAGCCACTCCGGGAAGTTGTCCTCCGTGATGTCTTTCGCGCGGACCTGGCCGTTCGCCGAGGCGTCGACAAGCGCGCGCACCGCGTCGAGGATCTCCGCGCGGCCGCCGTAGTTGACGCACATCACCAGGGTCAACCCCGTGTTGTCGCGGGTGAGCTCCTCGGCCGCCTCGAGCTCGCGGATCACGCTGCGCCACAGCCGCGGGCGTCGGCCGGCCCAGAGGATGCGCACGTTTTTGGCGTGCAGCTCGTCGCGGCGGTTGCGCAGGACGTCGCGGGAAAAGCCCATGAGGAAACGCACCTCGTCGGCGCTGCGCCGCCAGTTCTCCGTGGAAAACGCGTACGCCGACAGCCACTCGACAGTGCCCAGCTCGATGCAGGCGTCGACGCAGTCCATGAGCACCGCCTCGCCGCGCTTATGCCCCTCCGTGCGCCTCAATCCGCGCTGCTGCGCCCAGCGGCCGTTGCCGTCCATGACCACGGCAATGTGACGGGGAATGAACTCGGGCGCGATGTCGGGTCTGCTCATTGCTCTATTATGCCTGCTCCATGATCCGCAGGCTCTTCACGGCCGACTCCACGTGCCACTGCAGGTGGGCGGAGGTGAGCCGGTGGACGTGATCCACCATCTCCGTGCTCGCCGGGTGGCCGTGCTGGATGAGCCACATCACGTGCAGGGTCTCCGGGTCCACGCTTACCGAGCCCGGCGGGCGGCAGTTGTTGCACACCGCCCCGCCCGCCGCGGCGTTGAACGCCTTGTGCGGCCCCGGGGCCTGGCAGCTCGCGCAATCGAAGAGGCTCAGCCCCCATCCGGCGTACTCGGTGGCGCGCAGGATAAAGGCGTCGAGGACCAGCGTCGGGTGCTGGCCGGACTGGCCGAGGGCGTGGAGGGCGTCGGCGGTGGCGTCGAAAAGCTCGGCCCCCTCGTTGGCATCCGAATAGCTCAGCTTCTCCGCGGTCTCCAGAATCGCGCAGCCGGCGGTGTAGCGGTCGAAGTCCTCGATGATGCGGCCCGCGTAGTAGGCCACCGTGTCCGCGGCCGTGATCGTGGCCAGGTTGCGGCCCGGGTAGAGCTGGACGTCGAGGTCCACGAACGGCTGGATGCGCGAGCCGAAGCGGGAGCGGGACTTGCGCACGCCCTTGGCCACCGCGCGGACCAGGCCGTGGGCGCGCGTCAGCAGCACGACGACGCGGTCGGCCTCGGCGAAGTCGTAGGTGCGCACGACGAACGCGCGGTCGCGGTAGCTCGGCTTGCGGGAGCCTGTTTTAGAAGCCAAGGCGGCCGAGCGCTTTCGGGTCGGATTGCCAGTTCTTGAGCACCTTGATGCGCAGGTCCAAAAACACGTTCTGCCCGAGCAGCTCGATGATCTGCTTGCGGGCGCGGTGCACGATGCCAGAGAGACGGCGCCCGTCGGGGCCCTCGATGATCTTCTTCTGCCCCGGACGCTCGAGGAACATCACCGCGTAGATCCTCAGCTTGTCGGGGTTGTCGGGGTCCGGGTGCATCTCGTCGATCTGCACGGCCACCGAGTGCGGCAGCTCCTCGCGCAGGCCTTGGAGCGCCTCCTCGCGGATGAGCTCGGAGATGCGGGTCTCGGTGTCCTCGTCGGTGATGTGGCCCTCGGGGTAGAACTGCGGTCCCTCGGGCAGCTGGCTGACCAGCAGGTCCAGCAGCACGTCGAGCTGCACGCCGTTGGTTGCGGACACGGGGACGACCTCGCATCCCTCGCCCAATAAATCGTGGAGCTCCAGCAGGCGCTCGCCCACGGTGTCCTTGCCCGACTTGTCCAGCTTGGTCACGATGCCGACGATCGGGGTACCCGGCTTCGTCTCCCGGATCTGCTCCAATATGAAGCGGTCGCCCGGGCCGATCTTCTCGTCCGCCGGAACGGTGAAGCCGATGACGTCGACGTCGGCGAAGGTGTCCCGGACCACGTCATTGAGCCGCTCGCCCAAAAGCGTGCGCGGGCGGTGCACACCGGGGGTGTCCACGACGATGACCTGCGCGTCCGGGCGGTTGATGATGCCCCGGATGGGGTGGCGCGTCGTCTCCGGCTGGTCCGCCATGATGGCAATCTTCTCCCCCACCAGCGCGTTCGTCAGTGTCGACTTGCCCGTGTTCGGGCGCCCGACGAAGCTGACGAAGCCGGAGCGGAAGCCCTCAGGCGCATTCATATCCATGCGGGCCATCTTAGCTGCGCCGCCGACATTTCCCCTCCTCGCACACTCTAGTGTGAAATTAGCACTTGGGTTCTATGTCGGGGTGGGTATAATTAAGGGCACACACTTTCGAATGGGGGGAGGGTTGATGGAAAACCTGCGCATGCTTGTCGACGTTCACGAGACAACGTTAAACCAGCTCTGCGAGCTATTCTCGGATCCGTCACACCTGCCCCTGGCCGAAATTCACGGGGAGATGGAACGCCTAGAAAAAGCGTCCGCGAAGAAAGCCTTCGTCGACGCCGCTTTCGCTCATGTGTGCACACGCGACAACGCGGGGCGGCTCGTCGGCGGCAATTGGGCGAGCGACTACCTCGAAAAAGCGCTCGACATCTCGCGCGCCGAGGCGTTCCGCCGCGTCGACCGGGGCAAGGACCTGTTCGACCCAGCCCCGCCGCGGCCTGATTCGCCACGGCCTGATTCCCCGGGGGACACTCCGGGGGATGGCTCCCCGGGGGAGGCGCCGCCGTTGTTCCCTCCGGGCGGGGACGCAGGCCGCAAGGCGCGGGAGGACAGCCAGGACGTCTCGGCGGAAAAGCAGGACATCATCAACAGCGAGCTGCGCCGGCTGACCAAGGACGCAGCCGGCGAGCGACCCGGCATTTTCGCCCGCGCCATGGCGGAGGCGAAGACCCGCCCCGCCGACGACCTCCGGGCCGTGGTGCGCCGCATGGTGGACCGCGCCAACCGCAAGCACAAGCCGGCGGGCGACCCGAACGCAGGCTACGACAAGCGCGGCGTGCACTTCTCCCAGAAGAAGTCCGACGGCACCCGCACCATGAGTGTCGCGCTGACGGACGCCCACTACGCGTTAATCAAGGCGCTGCTGGATCAGGGCTCTGGCCCCGGATCCAACGTCGACGCCGACTCCGCCGACGACACCCGCCTGCCCGGGCAGCGCAAGTTCGACCAGCTGTGGAACATCATGATGCGCTACGAGCACGGGCAGCAGGCGAAAAACCGGGGCGCGGCATCCGTGGTGGTCTCCGTGACGCTGGACGACCTCGCCAACGCGGACCACACCACCACGTTCATGACCAACACCGGTGCGGAGCTCACCTGCTTCGACCTGGTGCGCCTGGGCATGAGCGGGACCGAGGACTTCATCCTCCAGGTCGACCGCGCCACCGGCGTGCCACTCTCCCTGGGCAAGGTCCGCCTGGCCAGCGTGGAACAGCGCATCGTGGCGCTCGCCATCCAGGGCGTGTGCGCGTGGACCGGGTGCTCCGTACCCACATCGGAGGCCGAGATGCACCACATCTTGTCCTACATCCGGGGAGGGAACACGGATGTGGACAATCTCGCCGCGTTATGTCGCCGGCACCACCGGTGGAACAACGACGCCCGGGACGGATCCCACGGGAAATCGCACGTGGACCGGGACGCGGACTCCGGGCGGATCGGGGTTGTCGGCCCGGACGGCACCATCGAGTTCAATGAGACCGCCGGGTTCCACGACTCGGCCTGGGCCAAGCTGCGCGCCGCCGGGCGGATCAGGCCGGGCGATGACCCGGGGCAGCCGCCCGACCCGCCGATGTTCCCCGCAACCGGCTAACTAGATCCGCTCTACCTGGAACTGCATTCGAGGCTGCGCGTACGCCTCCTGCGACTCCACGAGCAGCAGCTCGCGCGAGTCTGCCTCGAACGTGGCAGAAAGCAGGTCGAACACCGACGACGCCGTGCGCGCCAGGGCGTCGGCAGCGTCACCGGTGCGGATGTAGTTGCCCGTGAATAGTGCCGCCGCCACGTCGCCCGAGCCGTTGCGCTTAAACGGCAGGCGCGGGGTGCGCACGATCCACTTGCCGTTATCGTCCACCACGATCATCTCGAGGAAGTTCTCCGGGTCCGCCTCGGGGCGCTCCACCGAGGTGACCAGCACCGTGCGCGGGCCCATGTCGCGGGCGGCGTCGACGGCGGCGAGGGTGGAGTCCAGATCGAACACATCGGTCTGGGTGAGGTACCCCAGCTCGAACTGGTTGGGGGTGATGATGTCGGCGACCGGAACCACCTTGTCGCGCAGCAGCGGCGGGATGGTGTCGGCCACGAAGCACCCGGACTTGGCGTTGCCCATCACGGGGTCGCAGGCGTAGACGGCGGACGGGTTCTGCTCCTTGACGCGCGCGACGGCGTCGACGATCACCCCGGCGATGTCGTCTCCGCCCTGGTAGCCGGACAGGACGGCGTCGACACGCGAGAGCGCCCCGCGCTCGTCCATGCCGTCGATGACGGCCGCGACGTCGGCGGCCGGGATCATCGGGCCCTTCCACGCGCCGTAACCCGTGTGGTTGGAGTAGTTGACGGTGTAGACCGGCCACACCTCATGCCCGATGCGCTGCAGCGGGAACACGGCGGCGGAGTTGCCCACGTGGCCGTAGGCGACGGCCGACTGGATGGAGAGAATGTTCATAAAACCCCATTGTGCACCACAACGGGGCGGGGCCTACTCCTGGGCCTGGTATTCGTCGATGACATCGGGGATGTCGATACGCACGCTGCGCACCTTGATCCGCCCCCGGCGGTCGCGGCCGCCCTCCGCGGTAAACGTCAGCCCGGACAGGGTCACCTCGGCCCCCGGCAGCGGCACGCGGCCCAGCTCGTAGGACAAAAGGCCCGCGACGGTGTCCACCGCGTCGACGATCTCGTCGTCGAAGGAGAGCTCGTAGCCGATGTCGTCCTGCAGGTGGTCGATCAGGTCATCCAGCGGCAGGCGGGCCTGGGCGCGGTAGGAGACTCCGCCGGCATCCTCGATGCGCTCGATCGGCGCCATCTCGGCCTCGTCGTACTCGTCGGTGATCTCGCCGACGATCTCCTCGAGCAGGTCCTCCATGGTCAGCAGGCCGGCCACGCCGCCGAACTCGTCGACAAGGATGGCGATGTGGGTGTTCAACTTCTGCATCTCCTGCAGAAGGACATCCAGCGGCTTCGACTCGGGGATGAACAGGGGCTCGCGCATGATCTCGGCGATCGGGGTGCCCGGGTCCACGGGTCGGCCCTCGTGGGTGAACATGTCCTTGAGGTACACCACGCCGAGGATGTCATCGGCGTTCTCCCCGATCACGGGCACGCGGGAGTGGCCCGAGCGCACCATGAGGCGCGTCGCCTGGGCCGCCGTCTTCGTCGCCTCGATCCAGATCATCTCGGGCCGCGGCACCATCACCTGCTTGGCGTAGGTGGAGGCGAGGTCGAAGATGTTCTGGATCATGCGGTGCTCGGTGGTCTCCACCACCCCGCGCTCCTGGGCGATGTCGACCATCTCGCGCAGCTCCACCTCGGTGGCGTACGGGCCCTCGCGGAAGTCGCGGCCCGGGTGGAAGAGGTTGCCCACCCAGATGAGCACGCGCGCCACCGGCCCGAGGACGCGGTTGACCACGACGAGCCACTGCGCCGCCCGCAGCGAGATGGAATACGGGTTGCGCCTCCCCGCGGTGCGGGCGAAGACCCCGATGATGCCGAATTGGAGCAGGGTGACGGCGGCCACGGCGGCCACGATCGCCCAGAGGTCGGAGTCGATCAGGTCCGTCGCCAGCATCGCGGCGAACACCGCCGCCGTGACGTCGAGGGCAGTGCGCACCAGGACCAGCATGTTGATCTGGCTGGCGCGCGACTCCACCACGCGCATCAGGGCGCGCGAGCCCGGCACCTCGTCCTTGAGCATGTTCTCCACGCGCGCCCGCGAGATCGGGGTGAGCGCCGCCTCGATCGAACCGAGCAGGCCGGACAGCAGCATCGCCACGAGGGCGACCACCGCGTAGGTGATAGTGAACTCCACGGGCGGCTAGCCCTCCTTCATGCGGCGGTCAAGATCGTCGCGGTCGGCGGCCGAGGGGAACGCCTGAGCCCCCGTCGGCTTCGGCTGGTAGGAAACCCCGCGGGCGGCCAGGGCGTCGTACCAGTCGGCCAGGATCTCGTTCTGCAGGGAGAACATCTCTCGCTCGTCCTCGGGCGCGACGTGGTCGTAGCCCAACAGGTGCAACACCCCGTGGACGGTCAGCAGCGCCAGCTCGTGGCCGAGGCCGTGGCCCGCCAGCTCCGCCTGCCGGCGATCGAACGCGGGGCAGAGGATGATGTCGCCGAGCATGGCGGGGCCGGGCTGGGCTGCGTCCGGGCGCCCGCCGCCCGGGGTGAGCTCGTCCATGGGAAAGCTCATCACGTCGGTGGGGCCCTCCAGGTCCATCCAGCGCACGTGGAGGTCGGCCATGGTGGGCTCGTCCACGAGCGTGACGGTCACCTCGGTGTCCGGGTGGACGTCCATGGCGGCCAGGGCGTACGAGCAGACGTCGACAAGCATCTCCTCGTTGATGTCACCCTCGCCCGACTCGTTCAAAACCTCGATGCTCACAGTGCTTCCCTCTCGCGCTCGGCCTGCTTTTTCTCGTACCGCGCCGCATTCGATGCGTCGTGGCGGTCGTACGCCTCCACGATGCGGGAAATCAGGTGGTGTCGCACCACGTCCTCGGCGCCCAGCTCCTCGATGTAGATGTCGTCGATGCCCTCCAGGATGCGGCGGGCCACCCGCAGGCCCGAGACGGTGCCGCGCGGCAGGTCCACCTGGGACACGTCGCCGGTGACCACCATCTTCGTGCCGAAACCGAGGCGGGTGAGGAACATCTTCATCTGGCTGCCGGTGGTGTTCTGGGCCTCGTCGAGGATGACGAAGGCGTCGTTGAGCGTGCGCCCGCGCATGTACGCCAGCGGGGCAACCTCGATGATGCCGGCCTCCAGCAGCTTCGGGATCATCTCCGGGTCCAGCATGTCGCGCAGGGCGTCGTACAGCGGGCGCAGGTACGGGTCGATCTTGTCGTTGAGGGTGCCGGGCAGAAAGCCCAGCTTCTCCCCCGCCTCCACCGCGGGGCGGGTGAGGATGATCCGCTTGACCTGCTTGGCCTGCAGGGCCTGGACCGCCTTGGCCACCGCGAGGTAGGTCTTGCCGGAGCCGGCCGGGCCGATGCCGAAAGTGATCGTGTTCTCGTCGATCGCGTCGACGTAGCGGCGCTGGCCGGCCGTCTTCGGGCGGATCACCTTGCCGCGGCGGGCGACGATCTCCGCGCCGAGCATCTCGGCGACCGACTCCGGGGCCTCCGTCTCCATGATGCGGGTGGCGTGCACCACCGTGTCGGGGTCGACGGGCACGCCGCGCCGCGCCATGGACTCGAGCTCCTCGAGCACCCGGGTGGCGTGCGCCACGGCGGCGACCGGGCCGCGCAGCGTGACGGTCGTGCCCCGGGCGTGGACGTCCGCCCCAAGCTGCTGGTTGAGCACCCGCAGGTTCGCGTCGTTGATTCCGAGCACCGCTTGCGCGTACCCCGCATCGAGCTCGATCTTGCGCGACACCACTTCTTCCATAGTGTGAAACCCTACCAGCGCCCGCTCAACGCGCCGATCGCGCACAACGCCGCGAACGCCGCCGACGCCGTGCGCAGAACCTCCGGGCCGAGCTTGACGGCTTGGGCGCCGAGCGAGTCCAGCTCGTCCGCGCCGATCCCGCCCTCGGGCCCGACGAGGAGGAACAGTTCGTCGGCGAACTCGACGTCGCGCAGCGGGGTGGCCGCGTCCTCGTGCAGCACGAGCGCCTGCCGGCCCGCGATGAGTTCGCGCACCTGGTTCGTCGTCACCGGGGCGGAGACCTCCGGCACCCACGCCCGGCGCGACTGCTTGGCCGCCTCGCGCGCGGCGGACTGCCACTTGGCCACCTGCTTGCCCTGCTTGTCCGCGGGCCAGCGCGCGATAGTGCGCTGGGAAATCCACGGCACGATCGCGTCCGCCCCGCCCTGGACCGCCAAGTCGACGGCGAGCTCGGCGCGGTCCGCCTTCGGGATCGCCTGCACCACGGTCACGCGCGGGCGGGGCTGGGCCACCTCGGCCACGCGCACCACGTCGCCGGAGAGGTGGTCCTTGCCGCGCACCTCGCGCACGAGGATTTCCGCGGCGGTGCCGTGGCCGTCGACAAGCATGATGCGCTCACCCGGGGCGATGCGCTTGACGGTGACGGCGTGGCGGCCCTCCGCGCCGCCGAGGACGCCGGCGGCCGGGTCGGCGGCGATGAAGTAGGGCAGGCTCATCGGCGGAAGCGGCCGCGCATCCGGCCGAAGAAGGAGTCGTCCCGGTTGTGCTCGCCCTCGCTGGCCACGGAGGCCGTGTGCGGGTGGCCGTCGCGCAGCCCCTCCAAGGCGGCCCGCTCCTCGTCGTTGAGTTCGGTGGGCACGACCACGTCGATGTGGGCGATCATGTCGCCGGTCTCCTGGCTACGCAGGCGCGGCATGCCGGCGCCGGCGAGCACGATGCGCTCGTTCGGCTGGGTGCCGGCGGGCACGTCGATCACGGCCTCGCCCCCGCCGAGGCTGTCGACCGTCACCGACGTGCCCAGCGCGGCCTCGTACATGGGCACGGTCACGCGCAGGTGCAGGTTGTCGCCCTCGCGGGCGAACACGGGGTGGGCGGTGGTGTGCACCTCGACGTAGAGGTCGCCCGCCGGTCCCCCGCCGTGGCCGACCTCGCCCTGGCCGGCCATGCGGATGCGCATCCCGTCGGCGATGCCGGCCGGGATGTTGACCGTCAGGTCGCGGCGCGCACGCACCCGGCCGTCGCCGGCGCACTTGCGGCACGGGTCCGGGATGAGCTCGCCGAAGCCGTGGCACTTGGGGCAGTCGCGGGTGGTCATGATGTTGCCCAAAAACGACTGCTGGATCTCCTCCACCGTGCCGGTGCCGTGGCAATTGTCGCAGGTCACGGGCTTCGACTTCGACTCGGAACCCGTGCCGGAGCAGACGTCGCACACAACCGCGGTGTCGACGGTGACGTCCTTCTTCACGCCCGTGAACGCCTCGTCGAGGGAGATGGCGGTGCGCAGCAGCGCGTCGTTGCCGGGCTGCACGCGGGAGCGGGGCTCGCGGCCCTGGCCCGACCCGCCGAAGAACGCCTCGAAGATGTCCCCGAAGCCGCCGAAACCGCCCGCGCCGCCGGCGGCGCCTCCCTGCTCCATCGGGTCGCCGCCGCGGTCGACGATGCGGCGCTTGGACGGGTCGAGGAGCACCTCCTGGGCCAGCGAGATCTCGCGGAACTTCTCCGCGGCCTCCTCCGACGGGTTCACGTCCGGGTGGTACTTGCGCGCCAGCTTGCGGTACGCCCTCTTAATCTCCTGCTCGGTCGCCTCACGGTCGACTCCGAGAATCCCGTAGTAGTCACGAGCCACTTTTTGGATACGCCTTTCGTCAAAATAACGCTATTCACCACGCAGGATCCGGCTGATGTAGCGAGCCACCGTGGCAACTTTCTGAATCGTACCGGGGTAGTCCATGTAGGTGGGACCCACCACCCCTAGTCCGCCGAACGCCTCACCGGTGCCGTATGCCGTAGTAACGATCGAGGCGCTGGAAAATTCCTCCTCCTCGTTCTCCCTGCCGATGCGCACGCTGACGCGCTCGAGCTCTTGGGCCCCGGCAAGCAGCTTGAGCACGACCACCTGCTCCTCCAGCGCGGCGATGACGCTGTAGAGGTCGCCCGTCTGGGTGAGGTTGGCCGCGCCCGCGATGAGCAGCCTGTCGCTCGGGTTTTCCACCAGCGTGTCAATGAGCACCGCGGTGGCGCGGCGCACCGCGTCGGCGATCTCCGGCGGCGCGCCGTCGGCAAGCTGGGCGAGCGAGGCCGAGGCCTCCGCCATCGTCTCGCCCACCAGCACCGCGTTGAGGCCGTCGCGCAGCTGGCGCACGCCGGCGTCGCCGATCGGGGCGTCCAGCTCGACGTTGCGCTGGTCCACGCGGCCCGAGTCCGTGATCAGCACCAGCAGCAACCGGGTGGGGGCGAGCGCGACCACCTCGCAGTGCTTCACGCGCGAGACGTCGAGGGTGGGCAACTGCACCACGGCCGCCTGGTTGGTGGTCTGGGCCAAGAGCTGCACCGAGCGGCGCAGCACGTCCTCCAAGTCGGTGCCGTTTTCAAGGAAGTCCATGATCGCGCGGCGCTCCGGCGCGGACAGCGGCTTGACGTCGTGCAGGGCGTCCACGAACGCGCGGTACCCCTTTTCCGTGGGCACGCGGCCCGAGCTCGAGTGCTGCTGGGCGATGAAGCCCTCGCGCTCCAGCACCGACATGTCGTTGCGGATCGTCGCCGACGACACCGACAGGTTGTGCCGCTGCACGAGCGCCTTCGAGCCCACCGGTTCCTGCAGGGCTATGTAATCGGCCACGATGGCGCGAAGCACAGCCTGCCTGCGATCTTCTGCGTCACTCATGCGCGCCACCTTACCCTCGCTCAGTTTCACCCATCCCGGCGTTATTCGGCCGCCAGAATGTCGGTGATGATGCCGTCGGCAATCAGGCGGCCCGCGTCAGTGACCGCCACCCGCTCCCCCACCGACAAAAGCCCGGCGCGCTCATGCTTATCGACGACCCCCCACGCGCCCGGGTAAATCCACTCGCGCGGGATGCCCTCTTTGAGCCGCAGCCCGAGCATGATCGACTCGAAGTGCCGCTGGTCCGGGGTCAGGGTCTCCTCGTCGGCGACGGGGAGCTCGCCGGCGGACAGCAGGGCGCTGTAGCGCTCCGGGCGCTTGACGTTGGAGAAGCGGCGGTCCCCGATGAAGCTGTACGCGCCCGGGCCCGCGCCCCACCACTGGCCGCCGCGCCAGTAGATCAAGTTGTGGCGGCACTGCCCGCCCCCGCGCGCCCAGTTGGACACCTCGTACCAGCCGTATCCGGCGTCCTCGAGGGTGCGCGAGATGATCTCGTAGCGGTCGGCGTAGGCGTCCTCGCTCGGCGCCGGCAGCTCGCCGCGGCGCACCTTGCGCGCCATGGCCGTGCCGTCCTCCACGATGAGCGAGTACGCGCTGACGTGGTCGACGCCGGTGGACAGGATCGCGTCCAGGGTTTCGCGCACGTCGTCATCCGTCTCCGTCGGGGTGCCGTAGATCATGTCCAGGTTGACGTGGGTGAACCCGGCGGCAAGTGCCTCGCGCGCGGCGGCGACCGCGCGGCCCGGGGTGTGCCTGCGGTCGAGCACCTTGAGCACCGGGGTGGACGCCGACTGCATCCCCAGGGAGACACGCGTGAACCCCGCGTCCAGCAGCCCCTCGAAGTAGGCGGGGTCCGTGGATTCGGGGTTGGACTCCGTGGTCACCTCCGCGCCCGGGGCCAGGCCGACGTGCTCGCGCACCATGTCCATGATGCGGCCGAGGCCCTCCGCGCCCAGCAGCGAGGGCGTGCCGCCGCCGATGAACACGGTCTCCGCCGGGCGGGTGTCCGCCAGCGCCAGCTCCACCTCCAGCGCTTGCAGGTACGCCTCGTGCGAGGTGTCGACCTCCGTGGGCGTGTAGGTGTTGAAGTCGCAGTAGCCGCAGCGGGTCGCGCAGAACGGGACGTGGATGTAAAGGCCGAACATGGCCCCAAACTTACGCGCCCCGGCGGGAACGCTTCGCGGCCACCTTGGCCACGACGGCGTCGATGCGCGCGCGCTCGGCGAGAAACGCCGGCGGGTTCGACCCGCGCATGGTGCGGGTGAACGCCGGGTGGTCCACGCAGACGGTCTCCACCCAGCCGTCGACGCAGGCCTCCACGAGGTCGCCGACGCGGGCGAAAAGGTGCGGCAGGCTCACGGCTCCCAGCTCGCGGGCGACCATGTCGGTCTGCTCCAGGGCGTAGGCCACCAGCTCCGTGAGGTGCTGGACGGCGAGCTCCGTGCGGCCGGTGAGCGCGTCGTTCATCGTGCGCACCGAGAACGGCGCCGTGAGCGGGAAGAGGTCCTCGAACCCGGCGGCGTCGAGAAGCTCGGGCTCCGGGATGCGCTCCTCGGCGGACGCGGAGGCCGAGAGCACCCCCGCCCGCATGCCCGACGTGAGCGCCTGCCGCAGCCCGATCAGCTCGCCGACGACGCGGCGGGCATCCTGGCGGGCGTCGTCGACAATCTCGGCGAACTCGGCCAGGCAGTCGTCGGTGAGTTCGCCGTCGTAGTCCGCGATGGCCTCCGCGATGTGCTCGATGTACTCGGCGACCTCGTCGCCGATGTTGTAGATCTCCTGGGTCAGCTCACGATGGCGCAGTACCGCGGCGGTTTTCTGCACAGCATGCCCCCTTTTAAAGATCTGGCAACGTCCGGATTAGCTGGCAGGAATGTTAGCGCGCCGCCCGACCCCAGGCCCGGCGGCGCGCCGGAGGCGGCGCGTCAGCGCGCGTACAGCGCCTCGATCTCGCGGGCGAAACGCTGCGAGACGACGTTGCGCTTGACCTTCATCGTCGGCGTCATCTCGTCGTCCTGCTCGCTCAGGTCCCGCTCCAGGATGCGGAACTTCTTGATCGCCTCGGCCTTGGACACCGTCGCGTTAGCCACGTTCACTGCGTCCTGCACCGCCGCTCGCAGCTCCGGGTCCTGGGCGAGCTCGCGTAGCGACGTCGACTCCGCGACGCCGTTGGTCTCCTTCCAGCGCTTCAGCTCGTCGGCGTCCAGGGTGACCAGCAGGCCGATGAACGGCTTGCCGTCGCCGACCACCAGCGCGTTGGACACCAGCGGGTCCTGGCGGATGATCTCCTCGAGCGGGCCCGGGGAAACGTTCTTCCCGCCCGCGGTGACAATGAGTTCCTTCTTGCGGCCGGTGATGCGCACGAATCCGTCGTCGTCGATCTCGCCGAGGTCGCCGGTGTTGAACCAGCCGTCGTCTAGCGCCTCGGCGGTGGCCTCGGGGTTGTTCCAATAGGAGGAGAACACGCCGTCGCCCTTGATCTCGAGCTCGCCCTCCTCGGACACGCGCACCGAGTACCCCTCGACGGGGCGGCCGACCGTGCCGATGCGCATGTGGACGGGGTTGTTCACGCACGCCGCGGCCGTGGTCTCGGTCAGGCCGTAGCCCTCGTAGATCGGCACCCCCATGCCGCGGAAGAAGTGGCCCAGATCGGCGCCGAGCGCGGAGCCGCCGGTGATGCCGTACTCCACCTCGCCGCCCATCGCGTCCTTGAGCTTGGAGTAGACCAACTTGTCAAACACCTTGACCTTGGCCTTGAGCAGGCGGCCGGGGCCCTTGTCCGTGTCCAGGGCGCGGGAGTAGGCGATGGCGGCCTTCTCCGCGGCGAGGAAGACGCGCTTGCCCACCACGGAGCCGTCGGCGGCCTTGTTGTAGGCGGCGGCGCGCACCTTCTCAAACACGCGCGGCACGCCGAGCACCATGTTGGGGTGCGAGCGCTGCAGCTCCACCGTCAGGGTGGAGGTGTCTCCCCAGTGCGACTGGGTGGCGCCGTACATGGTCAGGGCCAGCGACACCGCGCGCTGCAGCACGTGGGCGAGCGGGAGGAACGTGACAATATGCTTCCCCGGCCGGGCGACCGCGCCGATCGGGTTGTGCGCCAGCGCGGTGGCTTCGTGGAACCACTGCAGGTGGGTCAGGTTCACGCCCTTCGGGCGGCCCGTGGTGCCCGAGGTGTAGACGATGGAGGCCAGGGTGTCGTGGGTAATGTCGGCCACGCGGGCGTCGACACGCTCCTGAGCGATATCAGCGCCCTCCTTCTTCAGCTCTTCGAGGCCGCCCGAGTTGAACTCGATGATCCGGCCCAGCTGCGAGGGCGAGTCGCTCAGGCGCGGCTGCCCCTCCTCGTTGATGAGGAGGTGCTCCATCACGGACGAGTTCTCCGGCTTCTCGGTAAACGCGAGCTTGGCGCCGGAGTCCTCCACGATCCACTGGATCTGGTGCGCGGAGCTCGACGGGTAAATGGGCACCGTCACGGCGCCGGCGGCCCAAATGGCCAGGTCCGCGAGCGACCACTCGTAGCGGGTGTTGGAGTGGATCACGACGCGGTCGCCGGGCTCGATACCGTTGGCGATGAGCCCCTTGGCTACGGCGTATATCTCCGCGAGGAACTCCGCCGCCGTAACCTCGGCCCAGTCATACTTGCTGGGCCGGTGGAACAGCACCAGGTCGGGCTTGTCGGTGCACAGGTCGATAATGGTGGACAGCGCGTTGTCTTCGGGCGCGAGGGTGAAACCGGCCTCGGAAGAATACGTGTTCGTAGTCATAGTTTCGCACAATACCCGCTGACGTCACTCTCGTATCGCGATTGGGTGCCTTTTGGCACAATGTCCTTTTGTGATGAACGTGGACCTCCTCAACTCCCTCGCCGCCTCCTACGGGTTCGGGCTGAGCTACTGGGCCTCCAACGGTCTGCTCACCGAGCCGCCGAAGACCTCCTACATCAAACTCCTGCGCGCCCAGGGGGTCCCGGTGAGCGACGAACCCACAGACGAGGAGCTCGACTTCTTCCTGCAGCAGCGTCGCGCCGAAGCGGCCACCCGACCCCTGCCGCCGTGCGTCATCGCCACCGCCGGCCGGGAAAAGCACTTCAACGTCCACGTCCACGACGGGCACGACGCGCACTGCTGGATCCGGCTCGAGGACGGTGCCGCGCGCGACGCCTACCAGGACGAGAACTTCTCGCCCCCCTACACCGACACGGACGGGACCGCCTGGGGCGAGGCGACCTTCCACGTGCCGGGCGACCTGCCCACGGGCTGGCACGAGCTGCACTTAGAGTCCGACGACTGGGAGGAGACCTGCACGCTCATCGTCGTCCCCAACACCCTGCAGACCAACCAGCGCTTCATCGCGCAGCGCGCCTGGGGTGTCATGGCGCAGCTGTACTCCGTGCGGTCCTCGCGCTCCTGGGGCATCGGGGATTTGAGCGACCTCGGCGCCCTAGCCGAGATCGTCGCCGCCGAAGGCGCGGACTACCTGCTGATCAACCCGGTGCACGCCGCCGAGCCGGAACCCCCGGTGGAGGACTCGCCCTACCTGCCCACCTCCCGCCGCTTTGTCAACCCCCTCTACATCGCCGTGGAGGACGTCGCTGAGTGGGACCAGCTGGACGAGGACGTGGCGCGGGAGATCGAGGAGGCCGCGGAACCTCTAAAGGCCACCAACCGGTCCGCGGATCCCATCGACCGCGACAGCATCTACGCCGTCAAGCTCGCCGCCCTGCGCGAGCTGTTCTACGTGGCCGAGCAGAGCGAGTCGCGCCGCGCCGCGTTCGCGGACTTCGTCGCCGACGAGGGCGAGGGCCTAGAGGAGTTCGGTGCCTGGTGCGCCGAGCAGGTCGCCGATAACGGGGGTCAGGCCGGCACCCACGCGAGCCGCAGCCCCGAACACGACGGGGAGACGGCGCGCTTCTACATGTGGCAGCAGTTCGTCGCCGACGAGCAGCGCCGCGCCGCCCAACAGCGCGCCAAGGACGCGGGCATGGACATCGGCATCGTCACCGACCTCGCCGTGGGCGTCCACCCCGGCGGCGCCGACGCGCACACGCTGCGCGACGTGCTCGTCCAGGACGCCTCCGTGGGCGCCCCGCCCGACCAGTACTCCCAGCAGGGCCAGGACTGGTCCCAGCCGCCGTGGAACCCGCAGGCGCTGGCCGAGCAGGGCTACGCCCCCTGGCGCGACCTGCTGCGCACCGTGCTGCGCCACTCCGGCGGGGTGCGCGTGGACCACATTTTGGGCCTGTTCCGCCTGTTCTGGATCCCGCGCACGGGCTCCCCCACCGAGGGCGCGTACATGAACTACGACCACGAGGCCATGGTGGGCGTGCTCGCGCTCGAGGCGGAGCGCGCCAACGCCATCGTCGTGGGCGAGGACCTGGGCACCTTCGAGCCGTGGGTGCAAGACGTGCTGCGCGACAAGGGGATCCTGGGCACCTCGGTGCTGTGGTTCGAGTCCTCCGAGCCCGAGGGCTCCCCGAAGCGCCCGACCCAGTACCGCAACCTGTGCCTGACCTCGGTGGGCACCCACGACCTGCCTCCGACCGCGGGCTACCTCAAAGGCGCCCACAACGAGCTGCGCGTCGAGCTGGGCCTGGTCGAGGAGACCCTCGAGGAGCTCAACGCCGCCGACGCGGTGTGGTCGTCCGCGGTGCTCGACACCGCGCGCGAGTCCGGCGCGTTCGACGGGACCAGCCTGGAAAACACCGTCTTCTCCGACCTAGAGCCGGACAGCTTCGGCGACATCGGGGACCTGCTCGTCGGGCTCAACCGCTTCGTCGCCTCCACCCCGTCGGCCCTGACCTGCACGAACCTGGTGGACATGGTGGGCGATACCCGCATCCAGAACCAGCCGGGCACCAACGCGGAGCAGTACCCCAACTGGTGCATCCCGCTCGCCGACGGCGACGGCAACGCCGTGCTTCTCGACGATCTGCCCGACAACCCGCTCTTCCAGCGCGTCGCCGCGGCTTCCGAGCGCCGCTAGACCAGCCCGGCGAGTGCCGCGACGACGACGAGCGCGATCATGACGTAGAGGATCTGCGTCACGCGCGACTGCGGGTACTTGCGACGCTCCTTGGGCAGCCGGGCGTCCTGGCGGCGCAACTCTTCGGGGTTAGCCATGGTCAGGAATCATACCCCTGCCCCGCGCGCCCGCGCACAGCTTATCCACGAGCCACAGCACGGCCGCGGCGGCCGCGCCCGCGGCCGGCAGGACCACCGCCAGCACGATCGGCAGCTGCAGCCAGGGGGACAGATCAAACATCAGTACCCATCCCCGTGCCCTCGAGCCCGCGGCGGACCAGCAGCGGGCGGGTGTCCTTGTCGCGGCCGCGGAACGCGCGGTAGGCGGCGGAGTAGTCGCGCGACGCCCCGCGGCTCAGGATCTCCTCGCGGAACTTCTCGCCGGTCGTGCGGTTGATGCCCTCGGCCTCCACCAGCTCGTAGCCGTCGGCGTCGAGCGCCTCGGACCACAGGTAGGAGTAGTAGCCGGCGGAGTACCCGCCCGCGAAGATGTGGTTGAACCAGGTGGACCGGTAGCGCGGCTCGAGGCCGTCGACCGCCAGCCCGTACTCGGCGAGCACCTCGGCCTCGAAGGCGTCGATGTCGCTGGGGATCTCGCGGTCGAGGGAGTGCCAGGCCAGGTCGATCGCGGCCGCGGCGAGGTACTCGGAGGTGTCGAAGCCCTGGCCGAACTGCCGCGAGGCGCGCACCGCGTCTAGCATGTCTTCGCTGATCACCTCGCCGGTGTCCACGTGGCGGGCGTAGTTGCGCACGATCTCGGGCGCGAACGCGTAGTTCTCGTTGATCTGCGAGGGGAACTCCACCCAGTCGCGGGGCACGTTCGTGCCAGACAGCGACGGGTAGCGCACGTTGGACAGCAGACCGTGCAGGGCGTGGCCGAACTCGTGGAAGACGGTGGTGACCTCGTCGATGCTCAAAAGGTTCGAGGTCAGCGACATCACGTTGACCACGACGGCCTTGGTGCCGGCGAGCCGGGACTGGTCCACGAACGAGCTCATCCACGCTCCGCCGCGTTTCGACGCCCGCGCCCGGTAGTCCGTCAGCAGCAGCCCAATTCCCTCGCCGCCGCGCTCCGGGGCGTCGATCACCTCCCACACGTCGACTTCGTCGCGGTAACCGCGCAGGTCCTCGCGCTTCGTCACCGTGATGCCGTAGAGCAGGTTGGCCGCGTAGAAGACGCCGTCGACGAGCACCTGCTCGAGCGGGAAGAAATTGCGCAGCTCCGCCTCGTTGACGTTGAGCTCCTCCTCGCGCCGCCGCGCCTGGTAGTAGGGCCAGTCCGCCCCGTCCACCTCGAAGCCTGCGAGCTCGCCGGCCAGCTTGCGCTCCGCCTCGGCGTTCGCGGCGGCCGCGGGCGCGAGGTCCGCGATGAGCCGGCGCGCCGCGGCCGCCGAGCCGGCCGTCTCCTCCGCGATGACGTAGTCGGCGTGGGTCTCAAAGCCCAGCAGGCGGGCGCGCTCGAGGCGCAGCTCGGCGGCCTCGCGCACCAGGGCGGCATTTGAGTCGCGGCCGCGCTGGCGGGAGGCGTCGAAAAGCGTGCGGCGGGCCTTAGGCCGCGTGAGCCGCGCCTGCAGCGACTGGGTGGTGGGCAGCTCCAGCGGGACGCGGTAGCCGGTGGGCGAGGCGTCGTCGCGGTAGGCCTCCTTCTGCTCGGCGCTGAGCCCCTCGAGCTCGTCGGCCGTCATGTCGACGGCCAGGGCCCGGGTGTCGGCGAGCAGGTTGCGGCCGAACTCCTCCGAGAGCTGGCTCAGCCGCCGGTTGATATCGAGCAGGCCGGTCTTGCCGGCGGCGTCGAGAAGCGCGCCGCGGCGCGTGAAGCGGCGCACGAGCAGCTCGTGGAGGCGGCGCGACTCCGGATCGTCGGGCACCTCGACGGCGGTGAGCCGCGCGAAGAGCTGCTCGCTCTGGTAGATCGAGTCCATGTGCGCCGAAAGCTTGGGCACGATCCGGTCCGCCACCTCGTCGAACTCGTCGGTGGTGTCGGTGCCCTGCAGGTTGAAGAACCACGCCGTCACGCGGTCGAGCGCGCTCCCGGACAGCTCGAAGGCCTCCACCGTGTTCTCCCACGTCGGGGTGTCCTGCATGAGGATCTCGGAGATCTCGCGCGCATGCCGGCTGACCGCCTCCTCGAACGCGGGCTCGACGTGCTCCAACCGGATCGCCGCGAAATCCGGCAGGTTGTACGGCAAGGTGGACGGCTCAAGCAAGGGATTCATGGGCGCCATCCTAGCCCCGCGCCGGGGTAGACTCCTGCCCATGGCTACCGCAGAAGTCACCTGCCCGGCAGGCACCGTCATCGGCATCGACGACGGGGCCGTGCGACACTTCCACTCCATCGAGTATTCGCGCATCACCGCCCCCTTCGACGACGCGACGCCCGCCGAGACGGGCATGCTTATCGACGCCACCGTGGCGCGCCCCGAAAAAACCGCCCTGTCCATCACCACACCGTCGGGCGCCACCGA
Organism: Corynebacterium mycetoides; assembly: GCF_900103625.1. Classification (NCBI taxonomy): domain Bacteria; kingdom Bacillati; phylum Actinomycetota; class Actinomycetes; order Mycobacteriales; family Corynebacteriaceae; genus Corynebacterium; species Corynebacterium mycetoides. The sequence continues at coordinate 1,112,199 of NZ_LT629700.1, forward strand.
CGCCGACGATCTGCCCGTCATGGTGTGGATCCACGGCGGCCGCTTCGAGGAGGGCTCCCACGCCGACCCCAACACCGGCGCCGAGGCCTTCGCTGCCCAAGGGGTAGTCCAGGTGCGCCTCGGATACCGCACCACCCTCGCCGGCTTAGTGCAGTTTCCCGACGACGAGCCCTCCCACTTCCGCGCCGCGCACGACTGCCAGCTCGCGCTCGAGTGGGTGCAGCGCAACATAGAGGCCTTCGGCGGCGACCCGACGAACATCACCCTGGTCGGCCAGTCCGCCGGCGCGGCGCTCGTGCTGTGGCTGGCGCGCCGCGACCACTACCGCGGGGGATTCCGGCGCGCGGTGGCGATGTCCCCCGCTTTCCCGCGCAAGGTGTACCGGCTGCGCAGGTCGTCGCTGCGGGCGTCGCTAAGCATGCCGCTGACCCGAGGGACGCTCAACGACGCGGACCCGGAGCGGCTCGAGCGCGGCTACCGGCGCTTCCGCACCCGCCACATCACCGACCTCGCGCTCGGCCCCGGCCCTCTCGAGCCCGCCGAGCTGGCCGACGTCGACCTCGTCGTGACCTCGACGCACGACGAGTTCTACCGCACCGGCGCCCCCGCCGACTCCGCGGGCATCGGGCCGGCGTGGGTGCGGGTGGCCGGCCGGTTCATGGACCTGCTGCCGGGCCGCGCCGGCGCCTACATCGAGGCGTGCCGCGAGATCGACCCGGAGCACGTGCTCGGGCGGCTCTTCTCCGACAGCCTCGTGCGGCGCTTCGTCGACCGCGTCTGCGAGGACGCGCCGGGGCGGGTGTGGCAGGCGGAGTTCGTGTCGCATGAGGGTGCTGCCGGCAGCGTCCCGCACAGCGGCGACCTGCCGTCCCTGTTCGCCCAAGCGCCCCACGCGGCCGGCGAAGGGCTCAACGGGTGGATGGTGCGTTACTGCACCGACGGCGAGCCGGGCTGGCCGACGTACTCCCCCGGCCGGGTCGCGCTGCGCACCGACGTCAACTGCGCGCGGCCGCAGCTCGTGGAGGACCCGCTGGGGTACCTGCGCGGCGCGTTTAAGCGTTGAGGTTGCCTGAGAACGTGACGTTGCCCACGGTGAAGTCGGCGTCCCACAGCCGGCCCGGCGAGACGTCGAAGGCGTACTTCGCGTTCACGGTCGCGCCCGGGCGCAGCGGCTGATCCAGGCCGATGATGTCCACCCCGGACTGCTCGCTCGACCACGGGGTGGCGTTCTGCTCCCCGGAGCCGCCCGTGGAGTAGCGCAACGTCGGCTGCTTCAGCGCGTCCGCCGGCATCGGCACCTCGGACTTGTTGGTCACTGCCACCACGACGACGGTGCCCCCTTCGGGAGCGCTCGACACGCCCTGCCACTTGTACGTCAGCTCCATCGCCGGGTCGTCCACGGGATCACCGTCGAGCTCGTCGGTGGTCATCTTGCTCGTGTCCTCGATGCGGAACTCCTCCTGGGGCGCCGCCGTCGGCGTGGTCACCTCGAGAGACGTCTGCGTGCCGGAGGCTGTACCCGCGGCACCGTCCCCGCCGCCCGTTCCCGCGCACGCGGGCAGTGCCAGCACACACGCGAGTGCTGCGGCGGCGTAGGGGGCGGTCCGGAAGCTCATGGATGGTCTCCTTCGGGGCAGTTGCCGGTAATTCTCCCCCACTCTACAACCCGGGTACGATCCATAAACCGTGCAACCTTTGTTTCGCGTTCTTCGTAGCGCGTCGGCGCTGTGGCCCTTCTACCTCCTCGTTGTCGTCGTCTCCTCGGTAGTGGCCGGCCTGGGCCTCGTCGCACCGTTCATCCTGAAGCGGGCGACCGACACAATCGTGAACGCGCTGGGTTCCGGAAGCGTGGCCGAGGGGGTTCCCCGCCTGCTCGTCTGGCTCGCCGTGGCGCTGTTCGTCGCCGAGGCGCTCAGCTGGGTGCTGCGCAACGTCAGCGGGTACGTAGGCGACGTCATGGTGGCGCGAATCCGGCAGATCTTGTCCACCCGGTACTTCGCCAAACTCCTATCCCTGCCGCAGAGGTACTTCGACAGCCAGGTCACCGGCACCATCATCGCGCGACTGGACCGCTCGATCGCGAACATCACCATGTTCATCCAATCCTTCGCCAACAGCTTCCTGCCCATGCTGCTGCAGGTCGCCGCGATCCTGGTCATCACGTCCCTGTACTACTGGCCCCTGACCATCCTGCTCGCGGCCCTGTTTCCGCTGTACGTGTGGCTCACGGCGCTGACGTCGAAACGCTGGCAGAAGTGGGAGGGGGACAAAAACGCCGAGGTGGACGAGGGCAACGGCCGCTTCGCCGAGGTCGTGGGCCAGGTGAAGGTGACCAAGTCGTTCCTGGCCGAGACCCGCGAGCTGAACAAGTTTGCCACCCACTACGGCCGCACCGTCGAGCTGACCCGGCCCCAGTCGCGGTGGTGGCACTCCATGGACGCCGTGCGCGGCATGGCGATGAATGCCCTCTTCCTAGGCATCTACCTCATCTTGTTCGAGCGCACCCTCCACGGACACTTCACCGTCGGCGACATGGTCATGCTCGTGCAGATGGTCACCATGGCGCGCCAGCCCGTGACCATGATGAGCTGGATGGTCGACTCCGCGCAGCGCGCCGTGGCGGGCTCGCGCGACTACTTCAAGGTGATGGACGAGGAGGTCGAGCCCACCGCCAATAAAGAGATCGTCGCCGCCACTGCGTCGTCAGGCGTGCCGCGCGTCAGCGAAGTCACGCACGCGCCGCTTAACCCCGCCGAGCCGGTCATCGCCTTCGACAACGTCAGCTTCGCCTACTCCCCCGGCGAGCCGGTGCTGCGCGACATCACGTTTTCCGCGCGCGAGGGCGAGAAGATCGCGCTGGTCGGCGAGTCCGGCGGCGGCAAGTCCACCCTGGTCAACCTGCTGCTGGGCCTCTACCCCATTCAGCAGGGCACGATGACGCTGTGCGGGCGCAATCTGGACGAGATCGGCGTGGAGACCCTGCGGGCGTCGACAGGCGTGGTGTTCCAGGAACCCGCGCTGTTCTCAGGCACCGTGCGCGACAACATCGCCTACGGCAAGCCCGACGCCACCTTCGAGGACATCGTCGAGGTGGCCAAACGCGCGAACGCCCACGAATTCATCCTGAAGTTCAAGGACGGCTACGACACGGTGATCGGCGAGCGCGGCCTGCGCCTGTCCGGGGGCCAGAAGCAGCGCGTTGCCGTCGCACGCGCCATGCTCAAAGACGCCCCCGTGCTCATCCTCGACGAGGCCACCTCGGCGCTGGACACCAAGAGCGAGCGCGCGGTGCAAGCCGGCCTCGACGAGCTGATGAAAAACCGCACCACCATTATGATCGCCCACCGGCTGTCCACCATCGCGGATGTGGACACCATCATCACGCTTGACGACGGCCGCGTCGACGAGATCGGCTCCCCGGCCGAGCTCGCCGTCTCCGGTGGCATCTACTCCGAGCTGCTGCGGCTCACCGCGTCCTCGAGCGCGGCGGACCGGGCGCGGCTCAAGGCGTTCGGGTTCCAGGTGGACCCGGCGGAGGAGGCGGATTCCTAAGGCGCCGGCTGGCGCGGTGCGCGTGGTGGCCTTCGGTGCAAACCGGGATATCCACAAGGGGATATATCGCCGTTGCGAAATTTTTGCTGCACGGCCGACGGCGATATATCCCCTTCTGAGTGTCCCGATTGAGATGGGGGCCGCGGTGCGCGTGGTGGTCTTCGGTGCGACGGCGTTCGGCGACCTGCGGCGTGCGGAGATGGTGGCCTTCGGTGCAAACCGGGATATCCACAAGGGGATATATCGCCGTTGCGAAATTTTTGCGGCACGGCCGACGGCGATATATCCCCTTCTGAGTGTCCCGGTTGAGATGGGGGCCGCAGACCGCGAGAATAGATATCGCGCCGCGGCCGGGGTCGGTGACTACCGTGGGGCAGCATGGAGTTTCCCGACCTCGCCACACTGAAAGCCCGTGGCACCCGCAAGTGGACGCAGTACGACGACGACGTGCTGCCCCTGTGGGTCGCCGAGAGTGATTTCCCCACCGCCCCGGCCGTCAAGGCCGCGATCCAGCGCGCGGTGAACAACGAGACCTTCGGCTACACCCCGGCCCCGCAGGCCCAAGAGCTGCCGAAGGTGCTGGCCGACTTCTACCGGGAGCGGTTCGGCTGGCGCCCGGACGAGGACAAGATCTTCCCCGTCCCGGACGTGGTGCGTGGCATCCTGCTGGCGATAGAGTACTTCACCGAGGGCGACGTCATCGTGCCCGTGCCCGCCTACCACCCCTTCCTGGAGATCGCGGAGACCGCGGGACGAAACCGGGTCGAGGTCGGCAGCACCGGCGGGCTGGACCTGATGGAGGTCGAGGCGTCGTTTCGCAATGGCGCCGGCTCGATCATCATCACCAACCCGTTCAACCCCGGCGGATGGATCTTCGAGGAGGAGGAGCTCGACCAGATCTGCGCGATTGCCCGTCGTTACGGAGGGCGCGTGCTTGTCGACGAAATCCACGCCCCGCTCGTCTACGACGGCGCCCACGTCTGCGCCGCGAAGAACAACCCCGACGTGTGCATCACGGTGACCGCGGCCTCCAAGGCGTTCAACGTCGCCGGGCTCAAGTGCGCGCAGATGATTTTCTCCAACGACGCCGACGTCGAAGTGTTCCAAGGATTGACCGGCGTGGCGAAGGACGGCACGGGCACCCTCGGCATCATCGCCGCCGAGGCGTGCTACCGCGAAGGCGGGGACCACCTCGACGCGGAGGTGGAGCTTCTGCGGGCGAACCGGGACTGGCTCGTCCACACGCTGCCGAAGAAGATCCCCGGCATCGCGTTCGATGTCCCGGCGGCGACGTACCTGATGTTCCTCGACTTTTCGGGGACGAAGCTCGCTGACCCGCGTCCCGCCGCGTGGCTGCGTCGTCACGCGAAAGTGGCGCTGAACGAGGGCGCCTCCTTCGGACCCGGCGGTGAGCACAAGGCGCGCCTGAACTTCGCTACCAGCCCCGACATCCTGCGCGAGGCGGTCGAGCGCATCTCCACGGCGGTGAACAACCTTTCTGGATAAAGTTGGTCACCATGGAAATGAGGATTGAGGAGCCCCAGGCCACCGACTACGTCCGCCCGGCCCCGGCCGAGCAACCCTGGGAGCGGCCCGACCCGGAGTGGTACAAGGACGCGGTGTTCTACGAGGTGCTCGTCCGCGCGTTCTACGACCCGGACAACACCGGCTCGGGCACCCTCAAGGGGCTCGAGGACAAGCTCGATTACCTGCAGTGGCTCGGCGTCGACTGCCTCTGGCTGCCCCCCTTCTACGACTCCCCGCTGCGCGACGGCGGCTACGACATCCGCGACTTCCGCAAGGTGCTGCCCGAGTTCGGCACCGTGGAGGATTTCATCTCGCTTGTGGACAACGCCCACAAGCGCGGCATCCGCATCATCACGGACTTCCCCATCAACCACACCTCGGATTCGCACCAATGGTTCCAGCAGTCCCGCATGGACCCGGGCGGCCCCTACAGCGACTACTACGTGTGGAGCGACGACCCGACCGCCTACAGCGACGCGCGCGTCATCTTCATCGACACCGAGGAGTCGAACTGGACGTTTGACCCGGTGCGCAAACAGTACTTCTGGCACCGCTTCTTCTCCCACCAGCCGGACCTGAACTACGACAACCCGGCGGTGCAGGAGGAGATCTTGGATGTGATCCGCTTCTGGCTGGACCTGGGCATGGACGGCATCCGCCTCGACGCCATCCCCTACCTCTTCGAGCGCGAGGGCACCAACTGCGAGAACCTGCCCGAGACCCACGGCTTCATCAAGCGGGTGCGCGCGCTTTTCGACGAAGAGTACCCCGGCCGCTTCCTCCTGGCGGAAGCCAACCAGATGCCCGACGAGGTGGTGGCCTACTTCGGCGAGGGCGACGGCGACGAGTGCCAGATGGCCTTCCACTTCCCGGTCATGCCCCGGATCTTCATGGGCATCCACCGCGAGTCCGCGCAGCCCATCATCGACATCCTGCGGGAGACCCCCGCGATCCCGGAGTCGGCGCAGTGGGGCATCTTCCTGCGCAACCACGACGAGCTCACGCTCGAGATGGTCACCGATGAAGAGCGCGACTACATGTACAAGAACTACGCCACGGATCCGCGTATGAAGGCGAACGTGGGCATCCGCCGCCGCCTGGCCCCGCTGCTCGGCGGCCACCGCGACCGCCTCGAGCTGGCGCACGCGCTACTTCTCTCCCTGCCCGGCTCGCCGTTTTTGTACTACGGAGACGAGATCGGGATGGGCGACAACATTTGGCTGCCGGACCGCGACGGCGTGCGCACCCCGATGCAGTGGTCGAACGACCGCAACGGGGGATTTTCCAAGGCGGAGCCGGAGCGCCTGTACCTGCCGCCGATCCGCAACGACCAGTACGGGTTCCACATCATCAACGTGGAATCGCAGATGAACCGGGACAACTCGCTGCTGCAGTGGGTGCGCCAGCTGGTGCACATTCGCAAGCAGTACCGCGCGTTCGGCCGCGGCTCCTACATCGAGGTGGAGCAGTCGAACCCGCAGGTGCTGGCGTTCATCCGCGAGTACGACGGGGAGCGCATCCTGTGCGTGAACAACGTGTCCTCGCGCCCCCAGCCGGTGGAGATGCAGCTGGGCCACTACGCAGGCTCGCACCCGCGCGAGCTCTCGGGCGGCGTGGAGTTCCCCGCGATCGGCGAGCTGCCGTGGCTGGTTACCCTGCCGCCGCACGGCTTCCTGTGGTTCGACATCTCGGAGTAACGAGCATGTTTGATCTGAGCAAGGAGCGTTTCTACGGCGCCAAGTCAGAACCCATCGACCGGGTCGAGGTCGCCGCCTCCCGCCCGGCCGGCGACTTCACCTGGCAGCTTCTCGACGTCACACGCGGCGGCGCCACCCCCGTCACCGACCGCTACCAGGTGCTTCTCTCCGAGGCCGCTGACCGCGACGTGCTGGCCACCGACGCGGGCGCGCAGGCCTACCTGGAGGCGGTGGCCGGGCTGGGCGAGGTCCACGGCGACGTCGGCGGAGCGCATGCGCGCCCGCTGGGCGCGGAGCAGTCCAACACGTCGCTCGTCGTGGACGACGCCTGGGTGCTCAAGGCGTTTCGCAAGCTCGAGGTGGGCACCAACCCGGACGTGGAGCTGCTCACCGCGATCGCGGACTGTCCCCACGTGGCCGGGGTGCGCGGGCACGTCACGCGCGACGGCGCCACGGTGGCGATGCAGCAGCAGCTCATCCGCGGCGGCGAGGACGGCTTCGACCTGGCCGTTGCGGACGATCTCGGCGACCCGGCGGAGCTGGGGCGCGCGATCCGGGTGGTGCACGAGGCGCTGGCCGGCGCCTTCGGCACCGAGCAGGTCAGCGGGCGGCAGCTGCGCGAGGGCCTGAACTCCCACCTCGACGAGCTCGTGGGCCAAGCCCCCCAGCTCGCCGAGCGCGAGGGCGCCATCCGCGCGCTCTACGAGGCCATTGACGACGGCCCGCACGACATCCACCGCATCCACGGAGACCTGCACCTCGGCCAGACGCTCAAGAGCGACCGGTGGTACTTGATCGACTTCGAGGGCGAGCCGGCCCGCCCCCTGGCGCAGCGCCTCGCCCCGGACCACCCGCTGCGCGACGTCGCCGGGATGATCCGCTCCTTCGGCTACGCCCGCGCGGTCGGTGGGTATGACGCGGGGTGGGAGCACGCGGGCGTCGACAAGCTTCTGGCGGGATATGGCGTAAAGCGCGATGAGGTGCTGGCGGCCTACATCGTGGACAAGGCGGCCTACGAGGTGGCCTACGAGGCTAACAACCGTCCCGAGTGGGTGGACATCCCCCTCGACGCGATCCGGCGGCTGACATAATTCCCACTGTTTGGGACGGAGTTTCCCAAAAAGTTTGACACGGTGGACAGTTGACGGGGTACTCTTAGGCGATTCCATGTAAAAGGAACGCTATGTAGGAGGATTTCATGGGCTCAACCGCCGTTTCCGGCGAGTCCGCGGGGACACCATCTAAGCCCCAAGGTTCGACCACCGCGATCGTGATCACCGCGCTCGCCCTGTTCTCAATGTTCTTCGGCGCGGGCAACCTCATCTTCCCGCCCATGCTGGCCGTCCAGGCGGGCGACAACTTCTGGCCGGCGATCCTCGGCTTCCTCGGCACCGGCGCCCTGCTGCCGGTGCTCGCCGTCATCGCCATCGCGCTGTCCGGCGCCAACGTCCGCGACCTCGCGCAGCGCGCGGGCACCGTCTTCGGCGTCGTGTTCCCGGTGCTGGCCTACCTGTCCATCGGCGCCTTCTACGCCCTGCCGCGCACCGGCGCCGTGTCCATGGAAACGGCCATCACCCCGCTGTTCGGGGTCGACGGCCTGTTCGCCTCGGCGGTGTTCAACATCATCTTCTTCGGCATCGCGCTCGCGCTGTCGTGGAACCCGAACACCATCATGGAAAAGCTGGGCAAGTTCCTCACCCCGGCGCTGGTCATTCTGCTCGTGCTCATGATCGCCGTGTCCCTGGCCAAGTGGAACGCGGATCCGGCCACCCCGACCGAGGACTTCGCCGAGGGCCCGTTCACGGCCGGCCTGCTCGAGGGCTACCTGACCATGGACTCCATCGCGGCTCTGGCGTTTTCCATCGTGGTCATCTCCACGCTGCGGTACAAGGGCTTCCCCGAGGGCGCGCCCGTGGTGCGCGGCACCATCCTCGCGGGTGTCGGCGCCGGTGTCATGCTCGCCCTGATCTACCTGGGCCTGGGCACAATCGGTCGCGTCATCCCGAGCCCGGAACAGTACGACAACGGTGCAGGCCTGCTTGCCGACGCTGCGAATCTCACCCTCGGCGGCGCCGGCCAGATCATCTTCTCCCTGGTCGTCCTGCTCGCCTGCATGACCACCGCCGTGGGCCTGATCACCGCTACCGCGGAGTACTTCGCCGCGGAATTCACCGGCTCTTACAAGACGTGGGCGATCGTGTTCAGCATCATGTCCACCGTGATCGCCACCCAGGGCCTCGAGTTCGTCATGGCTATCGCCGCCCCGGTCATCGGGTTCCTCTACCCGCCCGCAATCGCGCTGATCTTTGTCACGCTCGTCGAGCCGCTCTTCCGCTCGCGCACCCGTTTCACCTGGGCGTTCTTCCTGCCCATCTGGGTCGCCGTGATCTGGTCGGCCATCGAGACCTCCATCTCGCTGGGCTGGGGCGCAGGCGCCCTGACCCCGCTCGTCTCCTGGGCGCCCCTGCAGGAAGCCGGCCTCGGCTGGGCCGTCCCCGTCCTCGCGGCGTTCATTGTCGGCCTCATCGTGGACCTCGCGCGGCCCAAGGCGCCGCTGAAGATCGGCACCGTCGAAGCAGTCGACACCGGGGAATCCGTGGTGGCCTAGGGGCCTAGCACGGCGGCGCCGGGGAGGCGTATCCTGTTCGGCATGAACGCCCCCTTAGCTTTGCTCGATTTCTGCACCATCTACCCCGGCGAATCCGTCGGCGACTCCCTGCAACGATCCGTGGAGTTCGCCCAGCACGCGGAGTCGCTGGGGTATTCGCGCGTCTGGTACGCCGAACACCACAACACGACCACCATCGCGTCCTCTTCACCCGCGGTCTTGATCTCCCACGTCGGAGCGCGGACCTCCACCATCCGGCTCGGCTCCGGCGGCGTGATGCTGCCCAACCACTCGCCCTACGTCATCGCCGAGCAGTTCGGCATGCTCGCGGAGCTCTACCCCGACCGGATCGATCTGGGACTCGGCCGCGCGCCGGGCACGGACCAGCAGACCCTGGGCCGAGCGCTGCGCCGCGACCCGCGCGCCGCCGAGCGCTTCCCCGAGGACGTGCTCGAGCTGCAGGCCTGGCTGTCCGACGAATCCCCCCTGCCCGGGGTCGTGGCCACGCCCGGCCGGGGCACCAACGTCCCGCTCTACATCCTGGGATCGTCCATGTTCGGTGCGTCGCTGGCGGCCAAGCTCGGCCTGCCCTACTCGTTCGCCTCGCACTTCGCCCCCCAGCACCTCGTGGACGCCACCACCTACTACCGCGAGAACTACGAGCCGTCCGAGCGCTACCCGGAGCCCCACATCATCGCCGCCGTCAACGTCACCGCCGCGCCGACCGCGGAGGACGCCGAGCGCCAGACGCGGATCGTGCACCGCAACCGCGTCAAGGCGTTCATGGGCCAGCGCGGGCAGGTGCTTGACGACGCCCAGCTCGACACCATCGTCAACTCCTTCCAGGGACAGCAGATCATCGACATGCTGCGCTACACGGCGCGCGGCACCGCCGACGACGTCGCCGAGTACCTCACCTGGTTCACGGAGCACTCCAAGGCGGACGAGCTGATGATTTCTCTGCAGAACGGTAGCCACGAAGAGGTGCTCGCCGGGATGGAGATCCTTTCACGGCGCTGGCTGGGCTGAGGTACTCTATCCTCCCATGACGTCCCTCAGGGCTGCCGCAGCGCTGCTCGCCACCTCCGCCGCACTGATGGCCGTCGGCTGCTCCACTGACGCCGCCGAGCGTCACGCCCAGCGCGACGAGCTCGTGGTGGCCACCCAGACTCCCCCGGCCGGCCTGGATTTCACCACCACGGGCGGCGCCGCCGCGCCCCAGGCGATGATGGGCAACATCTATCAAACGCTGGTGCGTATCGACGACTCCGGAACCCCGCAGCCCTTCCTCGCCGAGAGCTGGGAGATAAGCGCCGACGGCACCGAGTACGTCTTTCATCTCCGCGAGGGCGTGACGTTTTCCAACGGCAAGGAGTTCACCGCCGACGACGCCGCGTTTTCCATCGACTACGTGCGCAACCACTGGACCAACGCCCTGAAGGCGCAGATGGCGCCCGTCACGCAAGTGGAGGTGGTTGACGATTACACGGTGAAGGTGACGTTGGAGCGGGCGTCGAATAGCTGGCTCTGGTCGATGGGGACCCTCACGGGCGCGATGATGACGCCGGAGTCCATCGCCCGGCTGGCTACCGACCCGCTGGGCACCGGCCCGTACCGGCTGGCGCGTTTCGACGTTGGCGAGGCCGTGTCCTTTACCGCCCGCGAGGACTACTGGGGCGGCGAGGTCGACCACGACGCAAAGATCCGCTACTTCGACGACTCCACCGCCGCCGTCAACGCTTTGCGCGTGGGGGACGCCGACGTGGTGTGGATGATGCAGGCGCCGCAGCTGCTCCCGACCCTGCCCGAGGATATCGGCGTCGAGGTGGGCACCACCAACGGCGAGGTGCTTCTGTCCATGAACAACCGCGTCGCGCCCTTCGACGACCCGACGGTGCGCCAGGCCGTGGCCTACGCCATCGACCGCGACGCGCTCAACCGGGTGGTCTACAACGGGATGGCCACCGACACCGGCGGCGCGCCCGTCCCGCCGACCGACCCGTGGTACACGGGCGAGAACTACTACCCTTTCGACCCGGACGCGGCGCGCGAGCTGCTCGCGGGGCGCACCCCGGAGGTGACCATCACCGTGCCCAACCTGCCCTACGCGCAGACGGCGAGCGAACTCATCTTCTCCCAGCTTCGCGACGTCGGCTTCACCGTGACACTCGAGACCGTCGAATTCCCGGCGGTATGGCTCGGGCAGGTGCTCAAGGGCCATAACTACCAGGCGTCGCTGGTGTCCCACGTGGAGCCGCGCGACATCCCCATGCTCTTCGGCAACCCGGACTACTACATCGGCTACGACTCCGCGGAGACGCAGGCGCTCATCACAGCCGCCGAGGCGGGCGAGCAGGAGGAGAACATGGAGGCCGCCGTCGACCAGATCATGGCGGACGCGGCATCGCTGACCCTGGTCAACGCCCCGAATATCGTGTTGCTCGCCCCCGGAGTCAGCGGTGTCAACCCGAACGTGGTCACCGACGGTCTGCCGCTGGCGGAGGTGGAGAAGTGATCGCCCGCATCGTGGCGCGCTTCGCCGCCCTGCTGCTGGTGGCCAGCCTGCTCATCTTCCTCCTGCTGCGCGCCGTGCCCGGCGACCCGGCGCGCGTCGCCCTCGGGGTGACGGCCACCGACGAGGCCGTCGCCGAGCTGTCGCGCACCCTGGGCACGGACCGCCCGCTGGCCGTGCAGTACCTCGACTGGATGGGAGGGCTTGTCACCGGCAATTTCGGCGTGTCCATGGCCAGCCGCACCGACATCACGCCGACGGTCATCGAGCGCGCCGGGGTCTCGCTCACGCTGACGGTGCTGGCCATGGCGCTCTCACTGGCCATCGCCGTGCCGCTCGGGGTGTACCTGGCGCGGCGCGGCGACCGCGCCGACGGCGTCATCGCCGCGGCGGTGACCCAGCTGGGCATCGTCGTGCCCAGCTTCCTCGTCGGCATCCTCGCCGTCGCCCTGTTCGCGGTGCGGCTGGGCTGGCTGCCCGCCAACGGCTGGGGCACGCCGGCGCATGCTGTTTTGCCGGTGGCGGCGCTGACACTCGTGCAGGCCGCGATCCTCTCGCGCTACGTCCGCCGCGCGGTCACCGAGGAAATGGGCAACGATTATGTGCGCACGCGGCGGGCCACGGGGGCGTCGATAAGCGAGGTGCTCTTCACCCACGCCCTGCGCAACGCGGCCCTGCCGGTGCTCACGGTCACCGGCATCCAGCTCTCCAGCCTCATCGTGGGCGCGGTGGTCATCGAGCGGGTCTTCGCCATCCCCGGCCTGGGCACGATGCTTCTCGACGCCGTGGCCAACCGCGACCTCACCACAGTGCAAACCGTGCTGATGCTGCTCGTCGCGTTCACACTCGGGGTCAATCTCGTGGTGGACGTGCTGTATTCCGTGATCGACCCGCGCGTGAGGAGGAAAGCGTGAGGAACTTGCCCGCCACCCGGGCCCTCGGGTTCGCCATCGTCGGGTGCGTCATGCTCGTCGCGCTGCTGGCCGCGGTGTGGACCCCCTACGATCCGCTGCAGGCCGCCCCGGACGTGCGCCTGCAGGGGTCCTCGGCCGCGCATTGGATGGGTACCGACCAGTTCGGCCGCGACATCCTCTCGCGCGTGATGGACGGCGCGCGGCTCACGCTCGTGGTGTCGCTGAGCGCGGTCGCGCTCTCGGCACTGGTGGGCACCCCGCTGGGGATCTGGGCCGGTATGCGCCGCGGCTGGGTGGAGACCGTGGTCATGCGGGCCAGCGACCTCCTCATGGCGTTTCCCGCGCTGCTTTTGGCCATTGTCTTCACCGCGGTGTTCGGCGCCTCGGTGTGGATCGTGGTGCTCGCGATCGGCATCGCCGGCATCCCCGGCTTCGCCCGCGTGACGCGGGCCTCGACGCTGCAGGTCATGAGCCAGGACTACATCCTCGCCGCGCGGGTGTCGCGCGTGCCGCCCGTGCGGGTCGCGCGCACCCACGTGCTGCCCAACATTCTGCCCATCGCCCTGGTGCAGGTCTCCGTGGGCCTGGCCCTGGCCATCCTCGCCGAGGCGGGCCTGTCCTTCCTCGGCCTGGGCACCCCGGCGCCGTACGCCTCGTGGGGGAGGATGCTGCAGGCCTCCCAGCCCTACCTGGCCACCGACCCGCACCTCGCGCTGTGGCCGGGGCTGGCCATCGCGGTGACCGTGCTCGGCTTCAACCTGATCGGGGGCGGGCGTGATCCGCGTTAGAGATTTGCGTATCGACGGCATCCTCCACGGCATCTCGCTCGACATCGGGCGCGGGGAGCGCGTGGGCATCATCGGCGAGTCCGGCTCCGGCAAGTCCATGACGGCGCTGGCCATCATGGGGCTCATCGACACCTTGCCCATGAGCGGCTCCGTCACCGTCGGCGGCGTGGAGCTGGTCGGCGCGCCCGACCGGGTGCGCCGCCGCGTGCGCGGCAAGCACGTGGCCATGGTGTTCCAGGAGCCGATGACGGCGCTGGATCCGCTCATGACCGTGGGCCGGCAGGTGGCGCGCGACCCCGCCCGGGCGCGCGCCCTGCTGGCCGAGGTCGGCGTGGAGCGCCCGGAGGCCTACCCGCACGAACTGTCCGGCGGGCAGCGCCAGCGCGTGCTCATCGCCGCCGCGCTCGCCCAGGACCCGGACGTGCTGATCTGCGACGAGCCGACCACGGCGCTCGACGTCGCCGTGCAGCAGCAGATCCTCGAGCTGATCGACGCCGTGGTCACCGCGCGCGGGATGGGGCTGCTGTTCATCTCCCACGACCTCGCCGTGGTGAGCCGGATGACGCAGCGCGTGCTGGTGTTCAAGCAGGGCTCGATCGTCGATCCGGACTCCGACTACGCGCGCGCCCTACGCAGCGCCTCGCGCCCCGGCGCGCCCGCCGCGCCGCGGGCGCTCGGCGAGCCGGTGGTCACGCTCAAAGGCGTGAGCCTGACGCGGGGATCAACGCGCGTGCTAGATCGCGTCTCCCTCACCGTGCGCCGCGGCGAACGCCTCGGCATCGTCGGCGGCTCCGGCGCCGGCAAGACGTCCCTGATGCGGGTGATCACCGGCCTGTCGGAGCCGGACGAGGGCTCCGTCGCCGTCGACGGCGACGTGCAGATGGTGTTCCAGGACCCGTACTCCTCCCTGGACCCGCGCATGGCCGTGGAGGCGTCGATACGCGAGACCGGCGTGGACGCTGCCCGCGCGCAGGAGGTGCTGGCCCAGGTGGGGTTGGAGGGGCTAGGCGCGCGGCGGCCGCGGCAGTTCTCGGGCGGGCAGCGCCAGCGCATCTCCATCGCGCGCGCCGCCGCGACCCGGCCCGCCATCTTGCTTGCCGACGAGCCCGTCTCCGCCCTCGACGTCACCGTGCGGCGCGCGGTGCTCGACCTCCTCGACACCGTCGTCGGCGACGGGACCTTGGTCTTCGTCTCCCACGACCTTGCCGTGGTGCGCGAGCTGTGCCCCACCGTCGCCGTGATCTCTCAGGGCCGCATCGTGGAGGCGGGCGCCACCGAGGAGATCTGGGCGGACCCGCAGCACCCGTACACGCGCACGCTGCTCGCGGCGGCGCAGTAACCGCCCGGGTGCGTCTCGCGCTAGCGCGTCACATACAGCATGAGTGCTGGGTTGAGCACATGCTCCTCCACCCTCTCGAAAACGCTTGTCAGCTGGTCAAAGTTGTCCAGCTCAGCGTTGCTGAGCTCTACCTGTTCGCGGGGAAAAGGTGTCTGCATGCACTACATCATAGACCCGCCGCGGACATGAGCGCGCCCATGACGTCTTGGCCGTGCTTGCGCAGCCCGTCGTGCTGCCACGCGGCGGTCTCGTGCACCGTCGCCCCGAGCGTCTCGGCGGTCTCCAGCGACAGCTCGCGCGGCACGAAGATGTCGTCGGTGTAGACCACCGCCACGGCGCTGCCCGCGTTTTCCGCCCTGCCCGCACCCGCGTACAGGTTCGACCAGTCGTCCTTGGCCGCGAGCTCCTGCGCCGCCTGCGTGAAGGGGCGCAGCGCCGGGTCCTCGTCGAATTGGAAGGGGAAGACGTGCTCTCCGGTGAGGTAGAACTCCGTATCGTCCGGAGTCGCGTCGGGGGCGAAGCCGTCGAGTGTCTCCGAGACGCGCTGGGCCGACCAGGCGGTCGCGCCCGGCACCGTGCCCGCGTAGATCGACTCGTGGATGGCGGCGTAGAGCGGGGCACGCTCGAAGCTGACCTGCTCGCCCACCGCGGCGAGGAAGTCGGTGCGCAGCCGCCCGCCGGGGTGGAACGGCTCCTCCAGAAGCGCGGCGAGTGACTCGAACCCGCCCTCGCGGCCCAGGTTCACACCCACGGTGCGGAAACGCCGCGAGCTCAGCCGCTCCCCCGTGGGCAGCAGTTCCTCGGAACTGTCCAGGTGGCGGCACACCTCGCGCACCATTGTCTCCGCCCACGGCACCTGTTCATAGAAGAGTCGGTGGCGCGCCCTGAGCTTGGCAAACGTGGCCTGGTAGACCTCGTCTACCCCGCGGGTGACGGTGGGCAGGCCGCCGGTGAAGAACGCGTGGCGCACACTCTCCGGGTGCGTGGCCAAGTAGTGCGTCAGACAGAACCCGCCGAAAGACTGGCCGAGCACGTCCCAGCGCTCGATCCCGAGCTGCTGGCGGATGGCCTCGGCGTCGGCCACGATGGCGTCAGCACGCAGGCGCTGCAATGTCGCGGCGTTAATCAGCGAGGGCTCCGCCCTGTCGATGCGCGTGGAGCGGCCGGTGCCGCGCTGGTCGAGCAGGATGACGCGGTAGTGCTCAAGCGCCGCGGTGATCCAGTCGAAGCGCTCCCGCGGGCCGGGGGACCCTGGTCCGCCCTGGAGGAAGAGCAGCGCCGGCTTGCCCTCGTCACCGAGCACACGTGCGAATATAGTGAACCCATCGCGCTGAGTCTGCATACCCCGATGCTATAGGGTGGCGTCCGTGTCCACCCCTGACGCTCCCGCCTACCACCGGCTCGCCCGCGAACCCGCGCTGCGCCGCAGCCCGTACCGGCCGTGGAAACCGGCGCTTGAGATCGTTATGGCCCTCGTTCTCTTCGTGGTCATCCAGCTGATCTACGCGCTGTGCTTTTTCGCGTTGAGCGCCGGCAGCGGGTTGAACCTCGGCGTCTTGGAGGACCTCATCTTCGGTGACCCGGCGACCACCACCCCGCTGTCCATGCTGTACTTCTACGGCGCGCTGGCGCTCTCCGGGCTTTCGGCCTTCATCGCGGCGCGACTGGCAGGGCGCCGACCCGCCGCCCTGCTGTCGGTCGAGGGCCGGCTGCGCGGCCGGCCGCTGCGGGTGTCGCTGCTGTGGATATTCCTCCCCGCGGCTGCCTGCATGCTTATCGACGCCCTGGTTAACGGAGTCCCCGCCCCGCTCACAGCCACGTTTTGGATGTGCGTGGTGCTCAGTCTCGCGCTGGTTCCCTTCCAATCGGCGGCCGAGGAGCTCATCTTCCGCGGCTCCCTCGTGCAGTCGATCGGGGCGTGGGCGCGCTCACCGTGGATCACTTACGGGGCGCCGCTTCCCATCTTCGTCGCTGGCCACCTCTACGACTTCGCGGGGCTGACCAGTGTGGCCGTCTTCGCCGCGCTCGCCTCCCTGCTCGTCCACCGCACCGGCGGCCTAGAGGCCGCCATCGTGCTGCACACGACCAACAACCTGGTGATCTCCTTCGCGGAGTTCTCCGGGCTGGCCGGGCTGCCGGAAGACAACAACCGCCTCCTGGTTCCCGCACTCGCGGTGTTCCTCCAGTACGCGGGCGCGGTCGCCGCGCTCGTGGTGCTGCGCGACTACGCCCCGGCGAAACCCTCGCCGCCGCCCGGGTGGTTCCCCGGCCCCGGGTGGCACAGCGGCTGGCCTGAGGTGGAGATGTCGCGAGTACACTGACCCGCACCGACCCTGTTCCTCTGGGTGTGGCGGCCCGGCGCGGAGCGGTGGCACCACCGCAGCCTGCTTGCCAGGTGCACAAAGGCGATGGGCGCACTCCTGGGAACGCTGCTGGTCAGCCCGCCAAGCGGGGCGAAAGAGGAGCGCCGGGATCTGCAGTACGAACTGCTCTCCGAGCGCCAGGCAATCGGCTCGCTGGCGCTGGATCACCCGGAGGTGGCCCTCACGGAGTGGGCGAACCACGTCGATGTGCAAAAAGCCGGCTACGCGATCTTGGACTACTGCAACGCGCACAACGACACGATGTTCGACACCTCGGAAATTGAGGCGCTCGCCGCCCACCTCAAGCGGGTGCTCTGAGCCAGCTGCCTACTCCTCGTCCGTCGACAGCGCCGCCACGAACGCCTCCTGCGGCACGGTGACCGAGCCGATGGACTTCATGCGCTTCTTGCCCGCCTTCTGCTTCTCCAGCAGCTTCCGCTTGCGCGAGATGTCGCCGCCGTAGCACTTCGACAGCACGTCCTTGCGCAGCGCGCGGATGTTCTCGCGCGCGATGATCTTGGAGCCGATCGCCGCCTGGACCGGCACCTCGAACTGCTGGCGCGGGATGAGCTCTTTGAGCTTCTTGGTCATCTTGTTGCCGTACCACTGGGCGGAGTCGCGGTGCACGATCGCGGAGAACGCGTCCACCGGCTCGCCCTGCAGCAGAATATCCACCTTGACCAGGTCCGCCTCCTGCTCGCCGGCCTCCTCGTAGTTCAGCGAGGCGTAGCCCTTCGTGCGGGATTTGAGCATGTCGAAGAAGTCGAAGATGATCTCGCCCAGCGGCATGATGTAGCGCAGCTCGACGCGCTCCTCCGAGAGGTACTCCATGTTCTTCATCGTGCCGCGCTTGGACTGGCACAGCTCCATCGTCGTGCCCACGAACTCCTGGGGCACGATGATGGTCATGTTGACCACCGGCTCGTAGACCTCGCGCAGCTTGCCGCCCGGCCAGTCGGACGGGTTGTGCACGTAGCTTTCCGACCCGTCCTCGGCGACCACGCGGTACGTCACGCTCGGCGCCGTAGAGATCAGATCCAGGTCGAACTCCCGCTCGAGGCGGTCGCGGGTGATCTCCATGTGCAGCAGCCCCAGAAAGCCGCACCGGAAGCCGAAGCCGAGGGCCACGGATGTTTCCGGCTCCCACGTCAGGGAGGCGTCGTTAAGCTGGAGCTTTTCCAGCGACTCGCGCAAGTCGGGGAAGTCCTCCTGAGAGACCGGGAAGAGGCCCGAATACACCATCGGTTTGACCTCGGCGAAGCCCGCGAGCGGCTCCGCCGCGCTTTTCGACGCCCACGTGACCGTGTCGCCGACGCGGGTCTCGCGCACGTCTTTCACCCCGGTGATGAGGTAGCCCACCTCGCCCGGGCCCAGGCCCTTCGTCTTCTTCATCGTGGGCGAGACAACACCGATCTCGAGGATTTCGTGCTTGACACCGGTGTTCATCATCTGCACCTGCTGGTTCGGCATGAGCTTGCCGTCCATCATGCGCACGTAGGTGACAACGCCGCGGTAGGTGTCGTAGACCGAGTCGAAGATCAGCGCGCGGGCCGGCGCGTCCGGGCCGAACTCGCTCGACGGCGGCGGCACCAGCTCGACGAGCTTGTCCAGCAGCTCGGGCACGCCCACGCCCGTCTTGCCGGACACGCGCAGCACCTCATCGGGCTCGCAGCCGATGATGTTGGCGATCTCGAGCGCGTACTTCTCCGGGTCGGCTGCGGGCAGGTCGATCTTGTTCAGCACGGGGATGATTTCGAGATCCTTGTCCATCGCCATGTAGAGGTTGGCCAGGGTCTGGGCCTCGATGCCCTGGGCGGCGTCGACAAGCAGGATAGCTCCCTCGCATGCTTCGAGCGCGCGGGAGACCTCGTAGGAAAAGTCCACGTGGCCGGGGGTGTCGATCATCTGCAGGATCGTCTCCTGGCCCGCGAACTCGCCGCTGGCCGGGGTCCACGGCAGGCGCACGTTCTGCGCCTTGATGGTGATGCCGCGCTCGCGCTCGATGTCCATATTGTCCAGGTACTGATCACGCATGTCGCGCGCGTCCACCACGTTGGAGAGCTGGAGAATGCGGTCGGCCAGGGTGGATTTACCGTGGTCGATGTGGGCGATGATGCAGAAGTTGCGGATCCTGGACGGGTCCGTAAACGTTCTCTCCGCAAAATTGGTTTTCGAGGCAGCCATGATTGGCCCCACTTTACCGTCTCACGTGGGCAAACCAAACATTCGCGGAACTTGTTGTAGAGACACCAACCGCGTTCTAAAGTGGGCAGGTGCAACCAAAAGATCATGCCGAGACCACGCCGAGGGGGTGATGACGCCATCTTCTTCCGTCCGCGAAAGCGCCGCCGCTCGCGCCGGGCGGGCGCGCAACCCAGCGCCCTGGAGGAGGGGCTGGCGCTGCTCAACGAGCGGCTCGGGTCCACCCCGCGCAGGTCCCGCGGGCGCAAGAAGACGAGCGCGGCACGGCTGATTGTCAAACCCACCACCCGCGTGGCGCGCAGCATCTACTACGCCCCCGACATGGACGGCCAAGCCGAACCCGGCGAAGTCGTGTGGGTCACCGTGCCCTCCACTCCGCCGCAGGAGCGCTCCATGCTCATCGTGGGGCGCGAGCACCACGACGTCCTCGGCCTCTTGATCTCGCCCGACAAAGAGCACGCCACCGACGAGCACTGGCTCGGCATCGGCTCCGGCGAATGGGAGGCCTCCGGTGAACCGTGCTGGGTGCGCACGGATAAGACGCTGATGGTCGCGGAGACCGATGTGCACCGCCGCGGCGCCTCCGTCCCGCGCCGGCGCTTCGAGCGCGTGGCCAACCGGCTGCGCGACCGCTTCGACTGGATCTGAGCCGTTTTGGTTCTCACCCGCCGCGCTGATAATTTGTAGTGGTTGTCCGCAACCGGGACCTACGGGTGCGCCGAGCTACGCGAGCAGGACCTTGGGCCCGCGTTATTTCACAAGCACGGCGCGTGACTCCCGCCCGGACGGTAACGTTCATTCACATCAACGCAATCAAGAGGTGCTAGAAACATGGCAAACATCAAGCAGCAGAAGAAGCGCGTTCTCACCAACGAGAAGCGCCGCATGCGCAACAAGTCCATCCGCTCCGCCACCCGCACGGAGATGCGGAAGTTCCGCGAGGCTGTCGAGTCCGGCGACAAGGCTGCCGCCGAGGAGCAGCTGCGTGTCGCGTCCCGCAAGCTGGACAAGGCCGTGACCAAGGGCGTGTTCCACCGCAACGCCGCGGCGAATAAGAAGTCCAACATGGCCCGCGCCTTCAACAAGATGGCGTAACCGCGCCTTCGCGGCAATGCCCCGTCTCCCTCGTGGAGGCGGGGCGTTGTTGTGCCCCGGGTGCCTAACCCAGCGCGCTGAGCGCCCCGCGGACGAACACGGCCGCGCCCACGGCAACGAAGAACCCGCCGGCGCAGATATCGATGAACGGCCCCGCCGCCAGCAACCGGCGCTGCACCCGCTTCGTGGAGATCACCTGCGTGAGCACGCCGAACAGCACGGCGGTGCTGAGCCATAGCGCGAGGATCACCGCGACGGCCGTCAACGCGGACGGGCTCGCCGGCAGCAAGGGCGCGATCATCGCCGAGAGCGCGAAAACTATCTTCGGGTTCGCCAGGTTGGTGGACAACCCCCTGATAAACGAGTCCCTCGCTGACCCGAGCCGCGCCTCAGCATCATGGAGATCCGCCGGCGGATTGTGCCGGTCTTTGAGCCCCTGGGACGCGTTGGCTATGCCCATCGCCACGAGGACGACGCCGCCGACAATCTGCAACGCCGTGAGCACCCAGGGGAACGCGCGCAGCAGCGCCGCCGCGCCGAGCACGGTCAGGGTGGACCACATGAGCACCCCGACGAGGATGCCGGCGGCGACGGCACGGGCATGGGCGCGCGAGCGCGTCGCCGTCCGGGTGATAAGCACGACGTCGGGGCCTGGGGAGGCCGCGCCCACCACGTTGAGCCCGACGATGACGGCGAGGTCGCCGGGGCTGATCACATCATCTTCTTCGCCAGGTCATCGCGGCCGAACATCTGCGCAGTCGCGATCGCATCCGGCTGGCCGGCCCGCGGGTCCGCGCCCGCCTCGAGCAGGAGATCCACGATCGCGTCCTCCTTTTTGAAGATGACCCCCGCAAGCGGCGATTGACCGCGGGCATTGAGCTTGTCGGCGTCCGCCCCTCGGCGCAGCAGTCCTTCGACGAGCCCCGCGTGCCCCGCGTATGCGGCGAGCATGAGGAACGTGTTGCCGTCCTGGTTCGCCAAATCGACGTCGACGCCCGCCTCAATGTATTCCAGCAGCGCCTCGTCGCCCGTGCGGGCGAGTTCGAACAGCCTGCCCGCGAACTCCTGAATCTCCTCCGGCACCTGCCCTGTGGTCTGCTCGTCCATGCGCGACAGTTTAGCGGGCCGGCTCCCAGACCAAGTCAGCAACCGCGGTCACGTCCTCGGACACCGCCTCGCCAGCGGAGCTTCTTCACCGGGGTGACAATGGGCGCGGGTACACCCTAATTTCGGGTATTTCCGGCGTAAGTTGCGGTCACCATCAACTGTTACGCTCTAGCGGGCCAGCTCCGCGATCCTGAGCACGGCGTGCTCGATGGCGTAGTCGGGGTCCCCGCCCTGGCCTTTGACCTCCGCGTCCAGGTCGGCGATCACGATCACGGCCTCGGACACCGCCTCGCCAGACCAGCCGCGGGCGACCTGCATGGTTTTCTTGGCCACGAACGGGTGCATGCCCAGCTGCTTGGCCAGAGCATCTGGGTTTCCGCGTGTGTTATACAACTTGGCAATGTCGCCGACCTTGCGCGCCAGGGCAGCGGAGATAGCGACGGGGCTGGTGCCCAGCTGCAGCGCCCGGCGCGTCGATGCGAGCGCCCTATCCGCCCTGCCCGCCACCGCCAGATCCGCGATGTCGAAACCGGAAACCTCCGCCACCCCGGAGTAGTAGGCGCGCACCGAGGCGACGGTGATCTCCCCGTCCGTGTCGGACACCAGCTGGCTCACGGCGGACGCCAGCTCGCGCAAGTCGGACCCGACCGACTCGAGCAGCGCCGCCACGACATCCGGGGTGGGGCGCGTCCCCAACCTGCGGAACTCGTTGCTCACCCACGCGTGACGGTCGTTTCCGCGCAGCGGGTCGGCGGGGTGGACCTGGGCGGCCTTTTTGAACTTGGCCACGTACGTCTTGTTCCGGCCGCCGCCCGAGTGCTGGATAACCAGTGTCATTCCCGGCGCGGGGTCGACCGCGGCGGCCAGCAGCAGCTCCGTCGCCTCCTTGCCCGCCAACTCCGTACCGGTGAAGACCACCACGCGCTCCTCCGCAAACAGCGAGGGGCTCGTGGCCATGAGGAGCTCGCCCGCGTCCACCTCCCCCGCCTTGAACGTGCTCACCTCGGCGGCGGGCCCGGCGTCGGCGATGATCGCCTTCGTCGCGCGCTCGGCGAGAAACTCGTCCTCACCGAGGACGAGGTGAACCGGGTGATTCGAGGGGGGCGCAGCGACCATGCCCGCCATCTTAAAACGCCCCGCTCGCCGCGCGCTGCGTCCCATCCGGGTAGAGCCGAACGTCCCCATCACGGTTGGGGTAGAGAACCGGCAACCCGTCCGCGGTTTCCACCGGTCGCGCGTGAGGCCGGCCCTCTTCGAGCACAACCACGACCTGCGCGTTCGCCGGCACGGGATCGATGTCGCGCTCTCGCGTGA
Source organism: Corynebacterium mycetoides (assembly GCF_900103625.1). Lineage (NCBI taxonomy): Bacteria > Bacillati > Actinomycetota > Actinomycetes > Mycobacteriales > Corynebacteriaceae > Corynebacterium > Corynebacterium mycetoides. The sequence continues at coordinate 1,135,217 of NZ_LT629700.1, forward strand.
CGACGTGCGCGTGCAGGCCGGTGACGTCCACAGGACGCACCCACGGCGCACTGGCCCCCACCACGACGCCCACCACGGCGACTGCAGAGACAGCGGCAACGGTCGCCCGGGGCCGGCCGAGCACGAACCCCGCGAGCACCCACCCGTAGCACACCACAACCGTCAGCGGGCTCGCGTGCGCGGTCGCCCCCGGCAATGCCGCGCCCACCTGGGCCACGAGGTGGATCCACGCCGTGAGCGGCTCAATGACCCAGAGCAGCGGTGTTTCCAAGCCGCCGGGTCCCAGCGCGAGGACGACGGCGACGAGCCCGAGCACGGTGACAGGGGCCGTCACCGGGGCCACGAGAAGATTGGCCGCGACGGAGACCACGGAGACCTCGCCCGCCATGGCCGCGACTAGCGGCATCGTCACCACGTCGGCGGCGATGGCGACAGACAGGGCGCGAACGACGATGTCGGGCCAGCCCATCGGGGCCAGCGCCCGGAAGAGCAACGGGCTCAACGCCACGATGCCCGCCGTGGCAGCCACTGACAGCGCGAACCCGTAGCTCACCGCCAGGTTCGAATCCACCAGCACCAGCCCGATGACGGCCAGGCTCAGCGCATGAACGGGCTCCGCGACAGACGAGGCGAGCACGGCGGTCAGCCCGACCAGCCCCGTCACGGACGCCCGCAGCACGCTCGGTTCCGGCCCGACGAGGCTGGCGAAGACCGTCAGGGCCACGACGGCGCATGCGACCCTGCCGCGGAGGCCGAGACCGACCGCGCTCGCGAGCACCGCCGCCGCGGTGGTGACGATGGCGACGTTGGCGCCGGAGACCGCGCTCAAATGCGATAGGCCAGTGTGGATGTAGGCCTGCTGCTCGGCGGGGGTCTGCAGGGAGGTGTCCCCCAGCACCATGCCGGGGATGAGCCCCTGGGAGCGCTCACCCACGGTGCGCGCCACCGACTCCGCGAAGACGTCCTTGACGTGGTTCGACCACGCCGCCACCCCTGTGGGCGGGCCGATGGCCGTGACCTCCCCGTTGATAACCACCTGCGCGGTGCCGGGCCGCGTGGACTCCGCCACCGAGCCGGCAACTCGCACCGCGGCCCCCGCCTCCACCCCGTCGGGCACGGAGCGCACGAAAACGGGGATTGAGCCCGGGTGGCCGGAGACGGAGAGCCGGAGCAGGAATCCGCCGCCGGCACCGGTGGTCGGCGTCGGTTGCCCGGAGACGGTCCCGGTCACCTCGGAACCGAACTCCCACGCTTTCGCCGTGGCCATTCGCACGGCCGTTACGGCGGACGCCGCGCACCCGAGTCCACCCACCAGCATCGCCTGCCCGGCACCCCGGCCCGGCGCGGGCCCCTCAGCTCGCGGCACGATGAGCACAGCGCACACCACGGAGACGGCCACCACCACGGCCACCGCAACGAGCGAGGCCCACGTGCCCCACACGATCCCGGCGAGCGTCGCCGCCCACACCGCCAGGGCGGCCGGAACGAGCCGCAGCTCGCTCATCTACACGCTCACCTGGTCTTTCAGGGCCTCGAACTTCGCGGGCCCGATCCCTTTGACGTCCATCAGCTGCTCGACCGCGGTAAACAGCCCGTTGGCCTCCCGGTGGGCGACAATCGCCGCGGCGGTGGCCTCCCCTATCCCGGGCAGCGTGGTCAACTCGGCCGCCGAGGCAGTGTTGAGCGAGACCAGGCCGGGTGCGCCGGGCGCACCGGGCGCATCAGGTGCACCGGGCGGCGGCGCGGCCCCGATAGCCTGGACGTGGATCTGCTGGCCGTCGACAAGCAGCTGGGCCTGGTTGAGGGCAACGAGATCCGCGTGCGGGTACGGCTGGGCGATCTCCAGCGCCTGCGCGACGCGCGCGCCCTGATCGAGCGTGACCAACCCCGGATTGGCCACCTCCCCGACCACAGACACCACGACCTGCTCGGGCGCCGGGGTAGCCTCGGCCGCTGCGTCCCACTGCGGCTCGGGTGGCTCGGGCGGGCCGGGCCGCAGCATCACCCAACCCGCCAGCAGCGCGAACACGGCCGCCACGGCGGTGGCCGCCTGAGCGGGCTCCACGCGCAGGCGGGGCGAGGGGTACTCAACGGCGAGGGCGTCTTCCTCCCCCGTGGGCCGGAGAAGCTCCTTGATGCGGTCGGCAGTGCTCATGCCGCCGACGCTAGAGCGCTCGTTGGCGTGCGGGAAGAGGGGGCGGCGGACTCTGTGGATAACGTCTGTGAAACGTCACCTACGCGGGTGCGTTCTCCACAAAACCCGACGAGAACACGGCGGACAGGCCGATGGCTCCGGGGCCGGTGTGCACCGCCACGGCGTCAACAAGAGGCGCCACGATGACCCGCGAGCCCTCGGGCAACACGGCTTTAAGCGTGTCCGCCAGCGACTGCGCCGCGTTCTCGGCGTCCGCGTGCTGGATCGCCGCGAACACCGGCTCGCCCGCCGCCCTCTCCTGCACCAGCTCGGTGAGCTTGATAAAGGCCTTGGTCTGGGTGCGCGTCTTGCCGGCCAGCTCCAGCTTTCCGCCGCGCACGTGCAAAATCGGCTTGGTGGCCAGAAGGGCGGCGGAGAGCACCGCGGTGCCCGTCGACAAGCGGCCGCTCTTGCGCAGCCCGTCGAGCTGGCTCAAGTACAGCCACGTCTCGGAGCTCGCGAGCGTTTCCTCGGCGACCGCGGCGCACGCGTCCAGGTCAGCCCCCTCGCGGGCGAGCGACGCGGCCGCCATGGCCGCCGCGCCGACGGCCATGCCCGCGGTGTCCGTGTCCAACACGCGCACGGTGTTGTCGAACACCGCCGACGCGGACACGGCCGCAGACCACGTGGACGACAAGTTCTTGGACAGGTGCAGCGCCACCACGCCGGCGTCACCGCCGCGCTCGAGCTGGCGCGCATACACCGCGGCGAGCTCTATGGCGGACAGCCCGCTGGTGGAACCGCCATCGTCCTCCATCACGTGCAGCGGCGCGACGGCGATATCGAGCTGCCGGGCGATGTCGTCCGGCAGGCCAGCGGACGAATCGACGACGATACGTACACCCATCACTCGCTAAACCCCTGGTTCCAGGCGTCCAGGTACCACTGCACGCCCTCCGGCGAGGTGGGGAAGGACTGCACACGCGCGGCACCCTCGCGGTAGACGGGCTGCGCCGTCAGCCGCGACGTGTTGGTGTTCTTCAGGCCCGTGAACAGCGGATACTGCGCCGCGGTGAACCCGAGGAGGTTGGACGTCAGCGCCGAAATCGTGCCGCCGTGCGCCACCATCAACACCGCAGAGTCGTCCCACTCCGCGTAGGACGCCATGAGCTCGTCCACCACGGGCCGGGCGCGCCGCGCCACCTCCAGCCGGCTCTCCCCCGCCGGGGGCGCCCAGCCGGCGTTGTTCCGCCAGTGCGCGCGGACGCCGCCGCTCATGGCGTCGACCTCCGCGTGGGTCTTACCCTGCCACTCACCCAGGTGCGTCTCCCTCAGGCGGGCATCCTCCGTGATGTCGAGCCCGAGCGAGGCCGCAATGATCTCCGCCGTGTGCCGGGCGCGCGCCAAATCCGAGGAGATAATTTTGGACACGCCCAGACCCTTCATCAACTGGGCTGCGGCACGCGCCTGCTCCACGCCGACGCTCGACAGCTCCGTGTCCAGCTGCCCCTGCATGCGGCGCGTGGCGTTGTAGTCGGTCTGCCCGTGGCGCAGCAGAATTAACCGTCGTCTCATCACTTTTGACCCGGGGTTAGAAGTCGTCCCCCGCGCCAGGCCCCTCGCCGGCCAGCGGAATGTCCTCGATCGACGCCGCCGAGCGCACCGCGGAGGAGTCACCGGCCCCGCCGGGCTCACCGAATGCCGCGTCGCGCTCGTACGGCGGGACGCCTTCGACCTCGTAGACGGGGCAGTCGGCGTAGAGGCGGTCGAGGCCGTAGAAGTCGCGCTCCGCGTCGCGCTGCACGTGGACGACAATGCTGCCGTAATCCAGCAGGACCCAGCGGTTCTCGCGGTGACCCTCGCGGCGCTTCGGCTCGAAACCGGCGTCAGTGAGGTCGCCCTCGATCTCCTCCACAATCGCCGCCGTCTGGCGTTCGTTGTCCGCGGAGACGATGACGAAAATGTCCGTGATCCCCATGACGTCCGAGACGTCGATCACGGCAATGTTGCGTCCGAGCTTTTCATCCGCGGCCCTCGCCGCGATCGCCGCCTGGTCAATGGAGGTCTGCAGGGCAGTCAAATGCGTGTCGTCCTTTGGGTCGATGAATGCAGCAATTACCTAGTTTCCGAACATTGTCCCACGAAACCGGCCCGATGTGCTAGCCAGCCGTGCGCTGGGGGCGGTACAGACGGTTCTTCGCTATGTACTGCACCACGCCGTCGGGCACCAGGTACCACACGGGGCGCCCCTCGCTGGCGCGCTGCCGGCAGTCCGTCGAGGAGATCGCCATCGCCGGGATCTCCACGAGGTGCACGCGCTCCTGGTGCTCGACGGGCAGCATGTCCTCCCGCAGTTCGTAGCCCGGCCGCGTCACCCCGATGAACTCGGCGAGGTCGAACATGTGGTCCCAGTCGTGCCAGGACATGATCGAGCTCAGGGCGTCGGCCCCGGTGATGAAGAACAGCTCACTGTCCGGATAGAGGGCGCTCAAGTCCTGCAAAGTGTCCACCGTGTACGTCGGCCCTTCGCGGTCGATGTCCACCCGGGAGACGCTAAACCGCGGGTTGGAGGCGGTGGCAATCACCGTCATCAAGTATCGGTCCTCGGAGTCCGACACGTGGCGGTCCGCTTTTTGCCACGGGTCCCCCGTGGGCACGAAGATGACCTCGTCGAGGGTGAACCTGTCGGCCACCTCGCTGGCGGCGACGAGGTGACCGTTGTGGATCGGGTCGAAGGTGCCGCCCATCACGCCGATTCTGCGCGGTGCGCCCGGCTGGCTAGTGGTCATACCCGATGAGTCTAGAGAGTCCGCGCCCGTCAGGCGGTGCGTTCTATCCGTAGCGAACTTGGTCCACGAACCGGCCCAGGCTGTCGGAGACCTGGTTGTCCCACTGCGAGGGAGCGAGGTAGTAGCGGCCGTGGTTGCCACCGTTGTCCGCCGAGCCCCGCAGGGTGGCGATGGACAGGTCGCACACGCCGTCCAGCGGCAGACAGTAGTTCACGCGGTTGTCGGTCGCCGCCGCCGTCTTGGAATTGAAGGGCAGACGCCCCAGGATGCCTCCGGCTCCCCCTCCGCTCACGCCGACGGTGGACCAGTCGCCGGCGGCGGTGTTGGGGTTGCCCATGTAGACCACGCCCGCGAGCTGGCCCCGGCGGGCGAGCTCCTTTTCGTGCTCGAGCAGAACCATCGCGCCCTGCGAGAAGCCCACCAGGATGTAGCCGGGGCGGCACCCCGTGGCGCCCTCGTAGTCATTGATCGCCTGCATCACGCCCGAGCGGCCGATTTGGACGGAGTCGAGGAACTCTTCCCCGGCGCGGCGCGCGGTTTGAACCGCCGGCACCGCGTACTGCACCGCCAGGCCAACGGCCTGCGCGATGGTGGCGGGGACGGCGACCGCCGGGGTGTCGTACTCCGGGTACGTCGCCGGGTAGTAGCGCGGCTCGAGGCCGATGACCTCGACGTCCTTCATCAGGGAGTTGCCGCCGTGGGTGGCGCGGTAGCGGCCCTCCGCGTGCCGGAGGAAGGCGCGGATGGTCTCGCCCTCCCAGCCGTTGGAGGTCCACGGCGCCCCGGCGGCGTAGGTGGTGCGGATGACCTGGTTGTTCTGGCCGGACCCGCGCGCGCCGACGACCGCGACGGCCGGGCAGCGGGTCTGCGCGTCGGCCTGCGTCAGCGCGGTGCCCGGCAGGCCGGCGGCGGGAGCGAGGGTTGCGGTCAAGGCAGCGACGACGGCTGCGACGAGAAGGAGAACGCGGGTGCGGGCGGAGACGGCGGAGAAACGAAACACTCTATGTACCAATTCTGTGCTGATTCCGTGCTGATTCCGTGCGGGAAATGTGCGTGCGTTTGAACGGCTTACAGCATAGAGGTGTCTGCGACATCTGTCGCGCTGACAAAACGGCCCGGTTACGGGCGCACCTGACCCGCGCCCTCCAAAATCCATTTCGTGCTGGTCAGCTCGGGCAGGGCCATGGGCCCGCGGGCGTGGAGCTTCTGCGTTGAGATGCCGATTTCGGCGCCCATGCCGTACTGCTCGCCGTCCGTGAAGGCCGTGCTGGCGTTGAGCATCACGGCCGCAGCGTCCACCTCGTCGGCGAATCGCTGCAGCGTGAACGCGTTGCGCGAGGCGATCGCCTCGGTGTGGCCCGTGGACCACCGAGCGATGTGCTCGATCGCTCCCCCGACGCCGTCGACGACCGCCAGCGCGATGTCCATAGACAGGTACTCCTCGGCCCAGTCGTGCTCTTGCGCCGGCACGATGTCGGTGGCCCCTAGCGCGCCCAGCGTATCGACGTCCCCGTGCACCGTCACCGCGGCCTCCTGCAGCGCCTCGACCACGCGCACGATGTCGGCGGCCGGGAGCGCGGCGTCGACAAGCGCGGTCTCGGTTGCGTTGCACACGGACGGGCGTCGGGTCTTGCCGTTGAGCAGCATCGCGATGGCCGCATCCAGGTCGGCCTCGGCATCGATGTAGAAGTGGCAGTTGCCGGTGCCCGTCTCAATGGCCGGCACCGTGGCGTTTTCCACCACGGCGTTGATGAGGCGGGCGGAGCCGCGGGGGATCACGACGTCGACAAGCCCGCGGGCGGTGATCAGGTCCTGGACCGACTCGTGCGTCTCACACGGCAGGAGCTGGACAATCTCGCGCGGCAACCCGTGCGCGTCTGCTACGTCCTGCAGGATGTCCACCAGCTTCGCGTTGGACACACGCGCCGACTTGGACCCGCGCAGCAGCGCCACGTTGCCCGACTTCAGCGCCAGCCCGAACGCGTCGACGGTGACGTTCGGGCGGGCCTCGTAGACCATGCCCATGACGCCGATCGGCACGCGGACCTGGCGCATGCGGATGCCGTTGTCCATCGTGCGTCCCTGCAGGACCTCACCGACCGGGTCGCTCAGCCCCGCCACCTGGCGCAGCCCCGAGGCGATCCCCTCGACGCGCGACGCGTCCAGCGCGAGGCGGTCGGCCAGCGACTCACTCATCCCGGCGGCCCTGCCGGCGGCAACATCGGCGGCGTTGGCCTCGAGGATCTCGTCGGTGCGCTGGATGAGCGCACGCGCGGCGTCGACAAGCAGCTCGTTCTTGACCGGGGTCGGCAGCGTTGCCAGCCTGGCGGCGACGGCCTTCGCGGCGCGCGCTTTGGCGAGGACCTCGTTGCGCTCTGCGGCGCGGGCGGCGGAGTCGTGGTGGTCAGTCATGCGTCCATCCTAGGCGGTCGCGCTACAGGCGCGTCGCGTAGTTGGACAGGTAATCGGCGTGCACCACCGGGCGGCGCTGGTGGGGCGCGAGATCGCCGGTGTGCCTGCCCAGCATCGTGGCCAGCTCCGCGGCGTCGTAGGCCACCTCGCCGCGGCCCACGGCCTGGCTGTCCGGCCCAAGGATCTCCACGATGTCGCCGGCGTGAAAGTCCCCCTCCACATCCGTGATGCCCACGGCGAGCAGGCTCGTGCCGCCGCGGGTGACGGCCTCGACCGCCCCCGCGTCGAGGCGCAGCACGCCCTCGGCGTCGGCGGCGTAGAGCGCCCAGAACTTCCACGCGCTGAGCTTGGAGCCCGGGCGCGTGTGGAAGACGGTGCCACAGTCGGCGCTGGAGAGTGCCCGACCGATGTCGCTTGCCGACGCCAGCAGCACCGGCACCCCTCCCCGCGCGGCGAGACGCGCCGCCGACACCTTCGCCGCCATGCCCCCGGTGCCCAGCGCCCCGCCGTCGCCGGCCGAGACGCCCTCTAGGTCCTTGCCGGAGCGGACCTGCGAAATCAGCTGCGCGCCCGCGTCGGCGGGGTTGCGGTCGTAGAGCCCGTCGACGTCCGACAGCAGGTAGAGCACATCGGCGGAGACGAGGGTGGCCACGATGGCGGAGAGGCGATCGTTGTCGCCGAAGCGCATCTCGGACGTGGCCACCGTGTCGTTCTCGTTGACAATCGGCACCGTGCCCAGCTGGCGCAGACGGTCAATGGTGCGCTGCGCGTTGCGGGCGCGCTCGCGGCGGCCGGCGTCGGACTGGGTGAGCAGCACCTGGCCGATGGTGCGCCCGTAGCGCGCGAAGGATCGCCCCCAGCTCTGCGCGAGGTGCACCTGGCCCACGGCGGCCGCCGCCTGCTTCGTCGCCAGATCCCGTGGGCGGCTGCTCAGCCCGAGGGGCGCCATCCCGGCGGCGATCGCGCCCGAGGACACCACGATGACATCGCTGCCGGCGGCCATGCGGGCCTGGAGGGCGTCGACAATCGCGTCGATTTTCGCCTGGCTCACCGAGAAATCGTCATTGACCAGCGAGCTCGTGCCGATCTTGACCACCACGCGCTTCGCGGTGGCGATACGGCTGCGCAGGTTCAGCTCCTCACTCATGGGTGACTAGCCTAACCCTGCCAGCGCTCGCGGTCGGCCTCCTGGTCCTCGCCGTAGTCGTATTCGTCGATCAGCCCGCGGCGGGCCTGGGAGGCGCGCTTACGCTCGGCAGCGGACGCGCGGTCGGTGCCGCCCAGGCGCGCGTCGTGGCCGCGGCCGGCCAGCGTCGGATCGCCGCCCAGCGAGGGCTCCCAGTCGAACGAGATCTCGCCGATGCTCACGGTGTCGCCTTCGTGCGCGCCGAGCTTGCGCAGCTGATCCTCCACGCCCGCCCGGTTCAGGCGGTCGGACAGGTAACCCACTGCCTCCTCGTTGTCGAAATCGGTCTGGCGGATCCACCGCATCGCCTTCTCCCCGGTGACAATCCACGCGCCCTCGAACTCGGGGTCCGGCTCCACCACGATGCCGCTGTGGGCGTCCACCGCCCTCGGGCGAATGACCTGGACGTTTGTGGTATCCACCTGCACCTTCGGGCGGCTCTTGCGGGCGGCGCGCACGATCTCCCACAGCGCCCACTTCAGCTCATCCAGCCCCTCGCGCGTGGCGGTGGAGATGGTGTAGATGGGCCACCCGAACTTCTCCGTGAGGTCCTCTTCCAGGAAGTCGGCGAGCTCCCGCGCGTCCGGGATGTCCATCTTGTTGAGCACGATGACGCGCGGGCGCTCGCGCAGATCGCCCAGGCCGGTGTCCATGTCCAGCTCCTCGGCGTAGGTGGACAGCTCCGCCTCGAGCGCCTCGATATCGCTGAGCGGGTCGCGCCCCGGGTCCATCGTTGCGGTGTCCACGACGTGCGCGAGCACGGCGGTGCGCTCGATGTGGCGGAGGAAGTCCAGCCCGAGGCCCTTGCCCTGGCTCGCGCCCGGAATGAGGCCGGGGACGTCGGCGATGGTGAAGGTGTCATGGCCCACGTTGACCACGCCCAGGTTCGGCTGCAGGGTGGTGAACGGGTAGTCGGCGATCTTCGGCTTGGCGGCCGAGAGAACTGAGATCAACGAGGACTTGCCCGCCGACGGGAAACCCACCAGCCCGACGTCCGCCACGGATTTCAGCTCCAGGATGAGGTCGTGCTCTTCGCCGGGCTCGCCTTTGAGCGCGAAGCCCGGTGCCTTGCGTTTCGCGGTGGCGAGCGCCGCGTTGCCGAGCCCGCCGTAGCCGCCCTCCGCGGCCACGAACCTGGTTCCCGGAACCGTGAGATCCGCCAGCACCTCCCCGTCGACCGTGCGCACGACCGTGCCCACCGGCACCTCCAAAACAAGGTCCTCGCCGCGGGCGCCGTTGCGGTGGTCGCCTTCCCCGTTGTTCCCGCGCTTAGCCTTCAAGTGCGGTCGGAACTGGAAGTCCAGCAGCGTGTGCACCTGCGGGGAGACCTCGAAGACGATGTCTCCGCCGTGGCCGCCGTTTCCTCCGTCGGGGCCTCCCAGCGGCTTGAATTTTTCTCTGTGGACGGACACGCAGCCGTGTCCGCCGTCGCCAGCCTGCAGGTGCAGAACCGCGCGGTCAACGAACTGAGCCATGGTGTCCGCCTTTCTTACTGTGTTCTTTGAGTGTTTGTTTCCACCTTACGGACTGGGCAGGGCGTTTCCAAAGGCCGGGCGTGGTGGGCGGCGGCTTCTCGGTGGCACTGTTGCTGGTCTGGTGATTTGTTGAGGTCTAGTAGCTAGACCGCAACGAAATCGGTGTGGCGTTTCCCCAGGTCGCTGCCTGCGGCCAGGCCTCAAAGCACGCTGAGGTCTAGTAGCTAGACCTCAACGCAACCAGCGCTGCGTTTCCCCAGGTCAGGGCTCGAAGCCAGGCCCTGAAACTCGCTGAGGTCTAGTAGCTAGACCTCAACACAACCAGCGCCGCGTTTCCCCAGGTCGCCGCCTGCGGCCAGGCCCTAAAGCACGCTGAGGTCTAGCTGCTAGACCTCAACACAGAAGACGCTACGCAACCGCACCGGCACCGCCCGAAATCTGCCGGTAGATGTACGCCGTGCCCAGGCTGAGCAGCGGAACATAGACGAGGAGCCCGAGCCCGAGAGTGGCAAACACGATGGCGTAGCACACGATGTTGAGCAGCACGTACGAGCCGAAAACCTTCCAGAAACTCGCCAAGACATCCTGGCGGGCCCGGCCAAGCGAAACTCCGACACCGTTTCCTTCCAGGATGTAGAACTGCACGAACGTCACGACCAGAAACACCGGGATGAACACGACAATCGCAGCGATGACGACAACGGTCTGGAGCCACGGGCCCACTGTGGCGGCAAGGAAACTGACTACCCCAAAAATTGCACAAAACGCAAGCATGATGCCAAAGAGCACGACGACTGCGAGCGTCATCCGCCCCACAGGAACGCCTCGGAACACGGTCGCCCAGGTCTGCTCCTCTCCCCTGGTTTCGCGCAGTGCGGCGTTGAAAAACAGCGCGGAGAAATAGATCGCCAGGGCGAAAAATGCGATGTAAGACAGCACCAAGACAGTGATGTCCGTGGAAGTGAGGGCGGGGACGTCCTCCTCAAAAACGAGGTAGCCCCTCGGCGCGAGAACAGCCAGCGTGAGCGCAACTGTGCAGAGCGCGAACAACAGTGTCACGCCGATCCACACATGCCAGGTGCGGGAAAAGACTCGTTTGAATGAGAAACCGATCGGGTCGACCACTTCCCACGGGGTGTTTGGCGTCATGCGGCCAGCCTATATCGCACAAAAACAAGTGCACCCCTGGTCAACCTGGACCAGGGGTGCACGAAAGTTGCCGTTACGCGGTCGCGGTGACCTCGTCGAGCGTGCCTTCCTCGACAACGCCTGCTGCCTCAGCGGCCTCGAGGACCTCGGAAGCGACGCCCTGGCCGTCGGCCGGGACAATGTTGACGATGCGGCGGTTGCGCTTGATGCCGAACTGGACTGCGCCCGCGGAAAGCGCGAACAGAGTGTCGTCGCCGCCGCGGCCGACGTTCTCGCCCGGGTGGAACTTGGTGCCGCGCTGGCGGACGAGGATCTCGCCGGCCTTGACCTGCTGGCCACCGAAGCGCTTCACACCGAGGCGCTTCGACTCAGAGTCACGACCGTTCGAGGAGCTGGATGCACCCTTCTTGTGTGCCATGTGTCTATCTCCTTTTAAGAAGTCTTACTTGATGCCGGTGATCTTGACGGTGGTCTGCGGCTGACGGTGGCCCTGACGAACCTTGTAGCCGGTCTTGTTCTTGTACTTGAGAATGTCGATTTTCTTGGCCTTGCCGTGGCTGACAATCTCAGCCTCGACGCTGACCTTAGACAGCGCATCCGGGCCGGTGGTGACATCTGCTCCGTCGACGAGAAGAACCGGGGTGAGTGCAACCTTGTCGCCTGCTTCACCCTCGAGCTTCTCGACCCGGACCAGGTCGCCCTCGGCAACCTTGTACTGCTTGCCGCCGGTCTTGACGATCGCGTACATAGAGGGTTACCCCTTATCTATAACTCGCACGGGGCCCGGCATGCTTCGGGAACCGCTTGGAACAGTGAATTTAAGTGTTCTGGGGCCTGTAACCAGGCTTGCCGTGCCTGCATGCTGAGGCTACGAGGCGCGCACGCCCCACAACACGGACTGCCAAAGCCTACTACGGCCCCGGGCACTTCTCCAAACCGCGGGCTACTGGGGCCGGCGCCTCACGGCTCGGCGCCGTCCGCGCCCGCCGACCTGCTTGTCCGGCTTCGCCTGCTTGTCGACGCCCCCACCACGCGCCCCAGTCTCCCGCGGGGCGTTCGTCGGTGTCGCCTCCGCCGCCGCGGAGGACCCAGTGGAAGAGGATGCGGAGGCCGTACTGCGCCGCACCGCACGCCTGCGCCCGCGCGTCCGGCCGGCCGCACTACCCTGCGACGGCCGCTCAGCCGTGCGCTCGGGCGCGGCTTCCTCAGTCTCGGCGGGCTCGTCCGTTCCCCAGAAGTCCTCCGGCTTGGGCCGGTAGTCCGAGCGGGAGTTTCCGCGCGTGCGCCGCTTGCGCCGCGGCGAGTTCTCGAACTCCTCAACGGCCTCGTCGAAGGTTTCGCTGGTCACTCGCTCCTCCGGCGCCGCTTTCTCTCCAGGTGCCGCTGCGCCTGTCGCTGCGTCGGCGCCGTCCTTGCCGCGTCCCCGGCTCCCGCCGCGGCGGCCGCGCCGGCGACCCTTGGGCTGCGGCGGGCGCGACTCCCCGCCCGCGCTGCCAGCGCCGGAAGCGTCGGACCCTCCGGACCCGTCGGAATCAGTGTCCCCGCCGATGACGGAGGCGGCCAGCTTGTCCAGGGCCTCTTCGTCGAGCGCGATGACGTGGTCCGCGGGGTCCTTATCCGCGTTGTCCTGCTCGGCCGCTGCGGGCTTGTCGGAATGCGTGTGCTTGCTCGGCCTCTCGCGCCCGCGAGCCGGCGCAACACCCTCGGCGGGGTCGGCGGTGTCGACGGGGTCGTCGGCGACGATGATCCCGCGGCCGCCGCAGCACTCGCACGGCGTGGAGAAGGTCTCCAGCAACCCGGTGCCGAGACGCTTGCGTGTCATCTGCACTAGCCCCAGGGAGGTCACCTCGGAGACCTGGTGGCGGGTGCGGTCGCGGCCGAGCGCCTCCTTCAGGCGGCGCAGAACCAGCTCCTGGTTCTCGGGCAGGATCATGTCGATGAAGTCGACGATGATCATGCCGCCGATGTCGCGCAGCCTCATCTGGCGCACGATTTCCTCGGCCGCCTCCAGGTTGTTGCGGGTTACCGTCTCCTCCAGCGAGCCGCCGGAGCCGGTGAACTTGCCGGTGTTGACGTCGATGACGGTCATCGCCTCGGTGCGGTCGATGACCAGCGTGCCGCCGGATGGCAGCCAGACGGTACGGGAGAGCGCCTTCTGGATCTGCTCGTCAACCCGGTAGGCCTCGAATGCGTCCTGGCCGTCGTGCGCGGCACGGTCATAGCGCACGAGGCGGTCCTCGAGGTCGGGGGCGACCGAGCTGACGTAGGCGTGGACGGTGTTCCAGGGGCGCTTTCCGTCGACAATCAGCTGCGAGAAGTCCTCGTTGAACAGGTCGCGCACGACCTTGACCAGCAGGTTGGGCTCCTCGTAGAGCGTGACGGGCTTGGCGCCCTTCGAGGACTTTTCGCGCTCCGCCTGCTCCTGCAGGGCCTCCCACTGATTGTGCAGCCGGGTGACGTCGGCGGCGATCGCCTCCTCGGACACGCCCTCGGCGGCGGTACGGATGATCGCCCCGCCCTTTCCGGGCACCACCTTGGCCAGAATCTCCTTTAAGCGCTTGCGCTCGGGCGCGGGCAGCTTGCGCGAGATGCCGGCGCTGCGGCCGCCGGGCACGTAGACCAGGTAGCGCCCGGCCAGCGAAATCTGCGTGGTCAGGCGCGCCCCCTTGTGGCCGACCGGGTCTTTGGTCACCTGCACCATAACCTGGTCGCCGGATTTCAGGGCCTGCTCGATGCGGCGCGAACGCCCGCCGAGGCCCGCTGCCTTCCAATCGACTTCGCCCGCGTAGAGCACGCCGTTGCGGTTCTGGCCGATGTCGATGAACGCCGCCTCCATGCTCGGCAGCACGTTCTGCACGCGGCCGAGGTAAATATTGCCGATCATCGACGCATTCTGGTCCGAGGTGACGAAGTGCTCCGCCAGCACCCCGTCTTCGAGCACGCCGACCTGCGTGATGGTCCCGTGGCCGCTGTGGCGGGCGCGCTCGCGCACCACCATGGTCCGCTCGACCGATTCGCGGCGGGCGAGGAACTCCGCCTGCGAGACGATCTTGGAGCGCTTGCGGTCCTCCTCCCGCTTCTCGGAGCGGCGGCGGCGCTGCGCCTCCAGGCGCGAGGAGCCGCGGATCGCCTTCGGCTCCTCAATCACCTCGACCTCGTCGGCTGGCTGAGCCTCATCGGCCGCGCCGCTGTCCACCGGCTCGCTGTCCTGCATCGCCTCGCGTGACGACGCCCGCCTGGCGCGACGCCTCTCCTCCCGCGAGGGCGCCTTGAACACGGGCACGTATGCGGGCACCTCGTCGCTCTCGGGGGCGGGGGTGATCTCGGGCTCGATGTTGGTCAGCAGCTCATCGCTGTCGGATTCAGGGGCGGGGAGCTCCCGCTCCACCTTCTCCTCGATCTGGTGGATCTCGTTTTCCACGTCCTTGCGCACGCGCTGGCGGATCTTTTCGTCCACCTCCGCCACGGCGTCCTCCGAGGTGGCGTCGTGGTTGGCCTGGGCGGGGTCGGAGAGAGCGTCGAGAAGCTTCTCCGCCTCGGCCCGCGTCAGCGAAGACTGGGCCACTTTGACCAGGCCCATTTCGGTCAGCGCGACGATGAGCTCTTTCGAGGGAACCCCGAGCGCCTTGGCGAGCTGGAACACCCTCGTCTTGTCGGTGAGTTGGCTGCGGTCGAACGCCGCCGCAGGGTGCTTGTTTGTGGCCACGGAGAATCTCCATTCATAGGCCGAGCGGGGCGACGCCACCGGGCGCTGGCGATTTCCTCGTCGCCGCCGCCGCACAGTGCCGCCTCCCGCATCGGGATGCGTGTTTTAAGCTTCACAGCGCTGTTGGGCCGCAGATATAAACTCGTCTTAACGCGGCATATACACGGCCCGCCCACGCTTCGCATCCATTGTGGCACACCAGGGGCGGCACCGCCCCTTTCCGCCCGCCTTAGACGTAGCCGGCGCCGGGGCGCCACACGCGCGACAGGGCGAGGCCCACCGCCGAATCGGGGTTCTCGTAGTCGCCCACGCGGTAGAACTCCATGCCCACCTCGGCCGGGCGGATCCTCGCCACCGCGTAGCCGTGGGCGTCGAAGTCGACGTGCTTGACGGCCGGGTTAAGCGAGCGGATGAGGTCTTCTGCCAGCAGGGAGACGGGGTTGTTCTCCGGGTAGTAGACGTGCGTGTAGGTGCTCACAGAGTCGCCCACGTTGGCGGCGCTGATCGAGGAGGTCACGATCTCGCAGCCGATCTCCTCGCCGTTGTGCACGATCGAGTTCGCCCACTCGGTGTGGATGTCGCCGGTGAGGAACAACACGTTGGCGTCGTCCGCGGCGAGCTCGTCGAACAGCCGGTTGCGCGCCCAGGCGTAGCCGTCCCACTGGTCCGGGTTCAGGGGGATGCCGGAGACCAGCGTGGAGAAATCCTCAATCAGCTGGTTGACCAGGCGGGCCTCGGAGCTCGTCGGGGCGAGCGAGCCCAGCGTCAGCGGGGCGATCATGACGGAGTTGCCCATCACGTTCCACGTGGTCGTGGAGTTGCGCACCACCGAGGCGAGCCAGTCGAACTGCTCGGAGCCCAGCATCTCGCGCCCGTCGCTACTGCCGGACAGGCGGGACGGCTCCGCGTCGCGGTAGGTGCGCAGGTCCATCATCGTGAGGTTGACCAGGGACCCGAACTGCAGGCTGCGGTAGATGTGCCCGCCCTCCGACGGGCGCGTCGCGCGCACCGGTAGCCACTCGAAGTACGCCTGCTGGCCGGCGTTGCGGCGGTCCAGCCACGAGCCCTCGGTCCCGTCGGTGTGGTTTTCCGCCCCCTCGCGCCAGGAGTTGTTCGCCGTCTCGTGGTCGTCCCAGATGACGATCCACGGCGCGGCGGCGTGCGCGCGCTGCAGTTGCAGGTCCTGCTTGTAGCGGCCGTGGCGGACCCGGTAGTCGGTGAGCGTGATCGTCTCGTTCTGCGGCGAGTGCTGGCGCGAAACGCCGCTCTTCCCCGCGTACTCGCCGGTCGGATACTCGTAGATGTAGTCGCCCAGGAACACCACGGCGTCGAACTCGCCTCGCTCCGCGCGCTCAGCCATGTCGCGGTAGGCCGCGAAGTACCCGGCCTCCCAGTTGGCGCAGGAAGCCAGGGCGAAGGTGACCTCATCCACCGCGGCGTCGTAGGCGGGCGCCGTCTGCGTACGGCCCACCGGGGAGAACACCCCGTTGTAGCTGAACCGGTAGAAGTACACCGTGCCCGGCTGCAGGCCGTTCGGGTCCACGTGGACGGTGTGGTCCGAGGCCGCCTGGGCGGTCACCGTGCCGGAGCGGACCACGGTGGTGAACTCGGGCGAGGTTGTCACCTCCCAGCCCACGGGGGCGTCAGCGCCGATACCCGACCCGGGGGTGGCCTCGGGGCTCACCGTCACGCGGGTCCACAGAATCACCGACGTGGGGGTCGGGTCGCCGGAGGCGACGCCGTGCATGAAGTGGGAGTACTGCGATTCCGGGGCGCCGGGCAGAACGCGGCCGCCGGTCAGCGAGGACCCCGACGACGTTGAGGACAGCTGGGACGACAGCTGCGCGGAGGCGCGGGGGGCGATAGCGGCGGTGGCGGCGGCGACGCCGGTGCCGACGATGAAGGAACGGCGAGGCAGCGCGTGGTCAGGCGTGTCAGACACACGGTCATGGTCAACCGCGAGCCCCCCGTCCGCAACGCGGGAAGCCCCAGTTTCCCAACTTTTCCGGCGCGATTCACCGCAGGTTCACTCAACGCAAACGCCACCTGCGCGTTGCAGGTGGCGTCGACAAGCGGGGCGAGCTTTCTACTTGTTGGGGAACCAGATGGCGATCTCGCGCTCCGCGGACTCGGGCGAGTCGGATCCGTGCACGACGTTTTCGCCGACGGTGAGGGCGAAGTCGCCGCGGATCGTGCCCGGGGTCGCCTTCTCCACCGGGTGGGTGCCGCCCGCCAGCTGGCGCCATGCGGCGATGGCGGACTCGCCCTCCACGATTCCTGCCACCAGCGGCGCGGAGGTGATGAAGTCCACCAACTCACCAAAGAACGGCTTGTCGGAGTGCTCCGCGTAGTGCTTCTCAGCGGTCTCGCGATCGGCGGTGCGCAGGTCGAGCTCGACGAGCTTGAGGCCCTTGCGCTCGATGCGGGCGATAATCTCTCCGACGTGGCCGTTGGCGACGCCGTCCGGCTTGATCAGGATCAAAGTGCGTTCAGTCATAGTCGCCAACACTACTAAACGCGGTTACAACTCGCGCACGATGCGGGCCGCGTCCTCCGCGGAGGCGTAGCGATGCCACATCTGCACCTGCCGGATCGCCAGCCCGGAGTTACCCTCCGACTTCATCCTGCGGATCGTCTCTTCCTGCTCGGCGTCGAGCTCGACGGGGCCCTGAACGCGGTTGCGGTACGTCTCGCGGAAACCCAGGACCAGGAACACCGCGGCCGCCGCGATCGACGCTAGGGCCGCCGGCCGGGGAAGATCCAGCCAGTTCGCGCCCACGGCGACGAGCGAGAACGCGGCGGCGAGAATAAACCAAAGGGTGCGCATAACGCCTGAGCATAACCACCTGCGGCGCCGCCACCCGGGTAGTTTTGCACAAATAGATAAAAATCGCCCCGGGCGGTATAGCGTGTGCTACACATTGATAAGCATTGCGACCCACATCACACACCGGGAGGTTTCGTTGATCTACCACAGCCCCTACCCCAGCGTCGAGGTACCGGAGACGAACGTGTTCGACCTGATCTTCGGCGGCCTGAGCGAGAAGGACGCGGCGCTGCCCGCCATCACCGAGCTGACGACCGGAACCACGGCGACCTACGCCGAGCTGAGGGACTACTCCGAATCGATCGCCGGGGAGCTCACCTCCCGCGGGATCGGACCCGGCGACGTGGTCACGCTCCAGGTGCCCAACTCCATCAACTTCGCGGCCAGCCTGCTCGGCGTCATGCGCGCCGGGGCCACCGTCAACCCCGTCGGCATGCTGATGAACCAGGCCGACGTGGCGCACATCGTCTCCGCCTCGCACTCCAAGCTGTTCATCGGCCCGACCGACCTGGAGCAGATCCCCCAGATCTTCTCCATGGAGCTGCAATCAATCGCGCAGCGCCACCATCCCGCGCCTGACGTGCACATCGACCCTGCATCCGTGGCCGCCGTCCCGTTTTCTTCCGGCACGACCGGCCTGCCGAAGGGCGTGCAGCTGACGCACCGCAATCTGGTGGCCAACATCCTGCAGGTCGACGCGATGATCGACCTCTGCGGCATCCGGCGGGAGGCGAACACCTTAAGCGTGCTGCCGTTCTCCCACATCTACGGGCTCACCGTCTTGCTGCTCAGCCCGCTGTACCGCCGCCACCACATCTTCACCATGCCCAAGTTCGACCTCGGACTCTTCCTCAGCGCCCACGGCACGCACAACATCGAGTTCACCTTCATCGCCCCGCCAATGGCCATCGCGATGGCGAAAGGCCCGGAAATCGACGCGTCCTGGTTCGCCGACTCCAAGCTGATGGTCAGCAGCGCCGCGCCTATCGACGCCCCCATCATGCGCGCGGTTGAGGAGCGACTGGGCACGAAGGTGGTCCAGGGCTGGGGCATGACCGAGGCCGCCCCCCTCGTCGCTCTCAACCTGCACGGCGACGCCGACCACTCGAGCGTGGGCAAGCCCGCGCCCAACACCGAAATCCGCCTCGTGGACATTGACACGCTCGAGGACGTCGAGGAGGGCCAGCAGGGCGAGGTACTCGTGCGCGGACCCCAGGTCATGCTCGGCTATCTCGACAACGAGGAGGCCACGAACAACACCCTCGTGCAGGGCGGGTGGCTGCGCACCGGCGACATCGCGCGCATAGGCGACGACGGTGGCCTGAGGATCATCGACCGCGCCAAGGAAGTGATCAAGTACAAGGGCTACCAGGTCGCCCCAGCCGAACTGGAGGCGCTGCTGCTGACCCACCCGGACGTTAACGACGTCGGCGTGGTGGGAGCGGAGCGAGACGGCCTGGAGATCCCGCGCGCGTTCGTCGTCAAGCGGGAGGGGGCGGATGTGAGCGCCGGGCAGCTCATGGAGTGGGTCGCGGAGCGCGTCACCCCGTACAAGAAGGTGCGCGCGGTGGAGTTCGTCGACGCGATCCCGAAGAACCCGACCGGCAAGATCCTACGCCGCGAACTCCGCCAGGTTCCGTGGCCCGCGGCGTGAGATGCGACACGGAAACCCACGCTACAAATCGGTTGCGCCACTATGCGATGTGGGTCACAATACTGAGAAAGCACGACTCATCTAACAGCTTTGGAGGGCAATCATGGCCGACACACCCCAGTTCACCGAGTTCCAGGGCATCCCGCTCGACCCCCGCACCGACTACTACCGCATCTTCGATGACGTCGACGGCGCGGACCTCGAATGGTGGAAGAAGGCGCGCGACTTCTGCGAGTTCGCCCGCCCCAGCATCAACGAGGCGTGGGAGAAGGCCGAGTACAACATCCCCGGCGCTGAGGAGGCCGCGCGCCGCGGCCTGATCCGCGACGGCATCGACATCGAGGGCGAGCCGGAGATGAGCATCCGCGCAAAGCGCCTCATCGGTTTCGAGATCTCCCGCCTCGACGCCTCCACCGCCACCGCGCTCGGCGTCCAGGCCGGCCTGGCCATGCAGTCGATCAACCTGCTGGGCTCCGAGGAGCAGAAGAAGAAATACCTCAAGCCGATGTCCCTGATGGAGATCCGCGGCGCGTTCGCGCTCACCGAGCCCGACCACGGCTCCGACTCCATCGCGCTGGAGACCTCCGCCGTACGTGACGGCGACGAGTGGGTCATCAACGGCGAGAAGAAGTGGATCGGCCACGGCTCCGTCGGACACATCACCGTCGTCTACGCCCGCATGGAGGACGGCAACGTGGGCGCCTTCATCGTCGACCAGGACCAGGAGGGCTACGACGCCGAGACCATCACCGGCAAGGCCGCCCTGCGTGGCATCCCGCAGGCGCACATCAAGCTCAACAACGTCCGCGTCTCCGACGACCGCCGCCTGCCCGGCTGCCGCTCCTTCCGCGACACCGCCCAGGTGCTCATGGCCACCCGCATCGGCGTGGCGTGGAGCGCCTTTGGCCTGGCCGTGGACTGCTACGAGAAGGCACTGAAGTACGCCTCCGAGCGCGTCCAGTTCGGCCGCCCCCTGATCAAGAACCAGATCATCCAGCAGCGCCTGTCCGACATGCTCATGGATGTCACCTCGCTCGCCCTGTACTGCAAGCGCCTGCTCGAGCTCGAGGAGGCCGGCACGCTGACCGAGCAGCAGGCCGCCCTGGCCAAGGTCCACGGCACCCGCGCCGCGCGCCGCGTGGCGGCGAACGCCCGCGACATGTTCGGCGGCGTCGGCATCCTGCTCGAGAACGACGTTATGCGCCACATGGCAGACGTGGAAACCCTGCACACCTACGAGGGCACCGACACCATGCAGTCGCTCATCGTGGGCAAGTCCATCACGGGAGTCGGCGCGTTTACCAGCTAGGCCCCGCTGGGCCCGTAAAAGCCTGAATAAGCTCCGCCCCCGAAAATCAACTAGGTAGAAGAACCCACCTCATGGCATACACCAGCCCTTTCGCAGCGATCGACATCCCCGAGGTCGATCTGTTCACACACATCTTCGGTGACCTGACCGAAGAAGAGGGTTCGCTTCCTGCACTCACGGAGCTGACCACCGAAATGACCGTCTCGTACCGCGGGCTGCGAGAGATGGCCGAATCCGTCGCCGGCGCCTTGGCCGAGCGCGGCATTGGAAAGGGCGACGTCGTCGCCCTGCAGATCCCCAACTCCATCAACTACGTCGTCGCCCTGCTGGGCATCCTGCGGGCCGGCGCGATCGTCTCGCCGCTCGGCGTGCTGATGAACTCCTCGGACGTCAACAAGCTGATCAAGCTCTCCGGGGCCTCGTACTACATCGGCTTGACCGACATCGAGGGAATGGATCAGATGTGGAGCTACGAGATCCCCGCCGTCGCGGCTGGCGGCCACACCCCGCCCGACGTCGAGGTCTCCGCGGACGACATCATGGCCATCCCGTTCTCCTCCGGCACCACCGGCTTGCCGAAGGGCGTGATGCTCAGCCACCGCAACATCGTCTCCAACATCGAACAGGTCAACCACCTGCTGGTGGAAAACGGCGTGACGGAGCGCACCAACTTCCTCTCCCCGCTGCCGTTTTCCCACATCTACGGCCTGACGGTGCTCCTGCTGTCCCAGCTGAAGAAGCGCCACCACATCTTCACCATGCCGAAGTTCGACCTGCAGACGTTCATCGACGCCCACCCGAAGCACCAGATCGGCTTCACCTTCATCGCCCCGCCGATGGCCGTGGCCCTGGCGAAGAACCCCACCGTGAAGGCGGAGAACTTCGAGGCGGCCAAGATCATGTTGTCCGGCGCCGCGCCGCTGGACTTTGACACCGCCAGCACCGTCGCCTCCAAGCTCGGCGTCAAGATCATCCAGGGCTACGGGATGACGGAGACCTCGCCGGTGACCCACTTCGGCATCCACGGCCGTTCCGATCCGGGCTCCATCGGCTTCGCGGCACCCAACACCGAGTTCAAGATCATGGACCTCGAGACCGACACCGAGGTGACCGATGGCGAGATGGGCGAGCTGCTCGTCAGGGGCCCGCAGGTCATGATGGGCTATCTCAACAACAAAGAGGCGACGGACGAGGTGCTCATTGGCGACGGCTGGCTGCGCACCGGAGACGTCGCCCGCGTGAACGAGGAGGGCGTGACCTACATCGTCGACCGCGCCAAGGAAGTGATCAAGTACAAGGGCTACCAGGTCGCGCCTGCCGAGCTCGAAGCCCTGCTGCTCACCCACCCCGACATCGTCGACTCCGGTGTGGTCGGCGTGGTGCGCGACGGCTTGGAAATCCCCCGCGCGTTTGTGGTGCGCGAGGAAGGTTCCACGCTAACCGCCGAGGAGCTCATGGAGTGGGTGGCCGAGCGGGTCACCCCCTACAAGAAGGTCCGCGCCGTAGAGTTCGTCGACGAGATTCCGAAAAACCCGACCGGTAAGATCGAGCGCAAGAAGCTTCGCGCCGTACCGTTCGAAGCCTAAACCCCTATTGTCATAGAAAGCTGGACTGACAGTGCCCAACCAAACCAACGACCTTCTCTCCCCTAGGGCCGACTACTACCAAGTGTTCGCTGACGTCGACGGCGACGACCTCGAATGGTGGAAGACCGCGCGCGACTACGCGGCCTGGGTCCGCCCGCACATCAACGAGGCGTGGGAGAAGGCCGAATACAACGTCCCGGCCGTGGAGGAGGCCGCACGCCGCGGCCTGATCCGCGACGGTATCGACATCGAGGGGGAGCGGCCGATGTCGATTCGCGCCAACCGCCTCATCACCCTCGAGCTCGCGCGTTGCGACGCCTCGACGACCACAGCCGTCATCGTCCAGGCGGGACTGGCCATGCAGTCGATCAACCTGCTGGGCTCCGAGGAGCAGAAGAAGAAGTACCTCGGCCCCATGTCGCGGATGGAAATCCGCGGCGCGTTCGCGCTCACCGAGCCCGACCACGGCTCCGACTCCATCGCCCTGGAAACCACCGCCACGCGTGACGGCGACGAGTGGGTCATCAACGGCGAGAAGAAGTGGATCGGCCACGGCTCCGTCGGCCACATCGCTGTCGTGTGGGCCCGCATGGACGACGGCGAGGTCGGCGGATTCATCGTCGACCAGGACCAGGAGGGCTACGACGCCGAGACCATCACCGGCAAGGGCTCGTTGCGCGGCATCCCGCAGGCGCACATCAAGCTCAACAACGTCCGCGTCTCCGACGACCGCCGCCTCCCCGGAGCCCGGTCGTTCCGCGACACCGCAGTCGTCCTCGGCGGCACCCGTCTCGGCGTGGCATGGACCGCGCTGGGCATCGCCATCGACTGCTACGAGAAGGCCCTGACGTACGCCACCGAGCGCGTCCAGTTCGGCCGCCCCCTGATCAAGAACCAGATCATCCAGCAGCGCCTGTCCGACATGCTCATGGACGTCACGGCCATGGCCCTGTACTGCAAGCGCCTGCTCGAGCTCGAGGAGGCGGGCGAGCTCAGCGAGAAGCAGGCCGCCCTGGCGAAGGTGCACAACACCCGCGCCGCGCGCCGCGTGGCGGCGAACGCCCGCGACATGTTCGGCGGCGTCGGCATCCTGCTGGAAAACGACGTCATGCGCCACATGGCGGACCTGGAGTCGCTGCACACCTACGAGGGCACCGACACCATCCAATCGCTCATCGTGGGCAAGACCATCACCGGGGTCAGCGCCTACCGCTAACCCTTGAGCGGTGCGCCGCCCACCGGCGGCGCACAGAACAACGGGCCGCACCTTCCATCTGAGATGGAGGATGCGGCCCGTCTGTGTCGGGCGCGAACTAGTTGTTCAGCGGCTTGCGGGTTGTTGCCATGTGGGCGGCCCGGTCGCCGTTTTCCTGGCGAGCGAGCACGCCGGAGGCGGCGTCGACCTGGCGGTCCGCGAGCTCCGCCTCGGTGGCGGTGCCCTCACCGTTGTACACGCTGGCGAGCGCTGCGCCGATGGCGGCATCGGTCTCCGAGCCCTCGGTGTATTCCAGGGTCTCGGTCGTCAGCGGCAGCTCCGCGTCGGCCGGGGCGGTGTAGCCGCTGGCAAGCTCGCGGGCGAGCTCGAGAGCCTGCTCCACCACGTGGTCCGGGCTCATGATCACGCGATCCTTGTCGCGCCAGAAATCCACGTTCACCGCCGGAACGGGCTTGGTGTTGAGCAGCGTGTCGTAAGCGACCTTGTGAGCGCTGGGCGTGCCGAGCTCCAGCAGGCGCTCCAGCAGTCGCACTGGGCCAGACCACGCCGGGAACAGACCCACGGAGCGCTCCGGGAAGCCGACACGGGTCTCGCCGTGGATAACGGAGGCGTCGGTGTGCAGCAGCAGCTCCAGGCCGCCGCCGAGGGCGACGCCGCGCACGGCGCCGATGACCGGGTACGGCGCGCGGCGCAGCGCGTGCAGGCCGTCGACACCCTGGCGGATGGTGGCCTTGCGGGCCTCCTCGTCGCCGTTCGGGCCCGAGATCTCGGCCAGGCGCGGCAGGTTCGCCCCCGCGGAGAAGGCGCGCTCCTCATCGTTGGCGATGACGAGGGCCTTGAGGTCCCACTCGCCGGCGTGGGTGAACAGCTCGGTGACGTCATCCGTCGAGGAGTTCATCGGAGTGGTGTAGACGAACACGCCGATACCGTCGGAGAGCTTGTACACGGTCGCGCCAGCGTTGCTGGCCACGACCTCAGCGCCGTCGACGAGCTCGGAGACGCGGACGACTCCCTCGCGCTGGGCGGGCTCGGTCAGCTGGCCGTCGGTGCCCAGCACCTTGCCGTCGGCGTAGAAGCCACCGGCCGCGCGGGCGGACTCCAGCAGCGCCGGGACGGCGTCGAAAAGCGAGGCGACGTAATCCAGCCCGATCGAGTCGGCCAGCGCGAAGGGGCCCTTCTTCCAGCCGTAGCCGAGCTCCATCGCGATGTCGATCTGATCGACGGTGGAGGCGATCTCCTCGGCCGTGTCGCAGCAGTACTGCAGGGTCTCGCGGAAGACCTCGCGGGCGTAGTTGCCTTCGGGCGTACCGGACTCCATGAGTTCCTTGGCGTCCTTCGGAACCTCGAACGACTTCTTCTCGCGGTAGTCGTGCGCCTCGAAGTCGTACACTTCGTCGCGGCCGCGGTAGAAACCGGACTCGGCGGTGCGGCCCGTGAAGCCCTTCTCCAGCAGCTCCGTGAACTGCGGGGAATCGACGACGCCGAACTTGTGCATCGCGTCATCCGCCGGCAGGGCATCGAGCAGCGAGCCCCAGATGTGGGGGGCGACCTGTAGACCGATGTAGTCGAACAGGCCGAACACGCCGGTGCGGGGAACGCCGAACGGCTTGCCGAAGGCGACGTCCGCCTGCTCCGGCAGCACGCCCTGGTCGAACGCGATCTGCGCGCCGGCGCCCATCCAAAAGTTGCCGATGCGGTTGGCGATGAAGCCCGGGGTGTCGCGGCAGTCCACGACAACCTTGCCCAGGTCGCGCTCGAGCACTTGGCGCAGTTTCTCGCCCACCTCGGGGCGGGTGTCGGGGCCCTGCACAAGCTCCACGAGGCGCATCACGCGCGGCGGGTTGAAAAAGTGGGTGATGGCGAAGTCGGCCTTGAACTCCTCGCTCGCCTCGGCCAGGAGTGTCTCCAGCGGAATCGTGGAGGTGTTCGAGGTCACCGGAGTGCCCGGACGACGGTGAGCGTCGACCTTGTCGTAGGTGTCGCGCTTAACGTTGATGTCCTCGAACACGGCCTCGATGATCCAGTCGGCCTCCGCCAGGCGGTCGAGGTGGTCCTCCGTGTTGCCCGGGGTGATGCGGTCCGCGTACTCGGGGCGAGTGAACCCGCGGCGCTTGACCTGGGTCTCGATGCCCTTGCGGGCGCGCTCGTCGCGGTCCTCGCCGTCGGACGGGAGGTCTAGCAGGTGAACCTTGATGCCGCCGCTGGCCAGAAGGGCCGCGATGCCGGCGCCCATGGAGCCGGCGCCGAGGACGGCTGCTGTGGTGATGTCAGAAGCCATGTGTGCTTAAACCTCCAGGACGAGGGCGATACCCTGGCCGCCGCCGATGCAGGCGGTGACGAGACCCAGGCCGCCGCCGGCGTCCCGCAGGGAGTGGATAGCCTTGGTGATCAGGATGACGCCGGTTGCGCCGATCGGGTGGCCGAGCGCGATGGCGCCGCCGTTGATGTTGGTCTTGTCGTTGTCGAAGCCGAGCTCGTCGGCCACAGCGAGGGCCTGCGCCGCAAACGCCTCGTTGGATTCGATGATCTTCATGTCATCGAGCTTCAGGCCGGCCTTGTCCAGTGCCTTCGGCACAGCCACGGTCGGGCCGAGACCCATGTACTTCGGGTCGCAGCCGGCCAGACCCCAGGAGATGATCTTTGCCATCGGCTCCAGGCCGTACTGGGACAGGCCGGACTCGCTCGTCATCACCAGCGCGGCCGCAGCATCGTTGATACCTGAGGCGTTGCCGGGGGTCACCGTGCCCTCCTTGTTGAAGGACGGCCGCAGACCGGCCAGCTTTTCGGCGCTGGTCTGGCGCGGGTGCTCGTCCACGGCGAAATCGCCGACGGGGACGATCTGCTCGGTGAAGCGGCCGTTGGCGATGGCGTCGGCGGCGCGGGTCTGGGACTGCAGGGCGAACTCGTCCTGGCGCTCGCGGCTGATGCCGTAACGCTGCGCGACGTTTTCCGCGGTGACGCCCATGATGCCGTTGCCCATCGGGTCGGTCAGCGCACCGGTGAGCCAATCCACCAGCTTGCCGTCGCCCATCTTGCGGCCCTGGCGCATGCCCTCAACCGAGTACGGCGCCTGGCTCATCACCTCGACACCGCCGACGAGGGCGAGGCGGGAGTCATCAGTCATCAGCTGCTGCGCCGCGCTGATGGCCGCCTGCACGCCGGAGCCGCACAGGCGGTTCACGCCGTAGGCGTGCGAGCCCTGCGGCAGGCCCGCCTCGAGCGCGACGGCGCGGGAGGTGTACATGTCGCGCGGGCCGGTGGTAACAACGTTGGCCCACACCGAGGAGTCGAACTCGTCGGCGGAAACTCCGGAGTCGGCGATGACAGCCTTGGCCACGTGAGCGCCCAGGTCGATCGTGGAGATCTTCGACAGGGAGCCGCCGAAGGTACCGATCGGTGTGCGCTTCGCGTTTGTGATGTAAATAGGTTCTGACATGCCACTCCTTAGCAAGTGTTGGCGTATGCGTTACAGTTTCTACAAAGTTTAACGCAAGTCACACTTCCGTGAAAGGCCCCCTAGTGAAACGACCTAGTTTCCCTGTTCCTGGGCCGGTGATCCGTCGTCCGCCGTCCCGAGATGCTGGGTGACCAGGTACCCGCCGCGCATCCGCTCGATCATGTCGCGGCGCAGCTTGAGGATGAAAAACCACACGACGCCGAACATGATGCCGACCGCCGTGACGGACCAGTGCACGAAGAAGCCGAAAATCAGCGGAATCTGCAGGGCGAGGTTGATCTTCAACGCGCCAGGCAGGCGCTGCAGAAACGCCATCACGACGTGGGCGACGCCCAGCACCGTGACGTAGACCCAGTTGAAGGTGGTCCAGTGCGACCCGCCGTCGACTTTCAAAATGACGAGCAGGATGAGCAGGATTGTCATGGCCTCCATGACCAGGGTGCCCGAGAGCACGCCGCCGAGACCGGCCAGGGGGTCCTTGGCGGGGGTCCGTCCGGGCCCGAGCGGGCTCACATCGGGTTCGCGCTTGCGGGATCGGCTCATTGCGGGTCCTTTCCAAACATCGTGCGGGCCTGCCCCGCCGTGACGACGGAGCCGGTGATGATGACGCCCGAGCCAGACTGCACGCCGACTTCCGCCAGCGCGTCCTCCGCCAGCTGGACGGCGAGCTCGTAGGCGGCGGGGAGGTTTTCCTCCACGTGCACGCGCTCGTCGCCGAATATCTCACGGGCGAGCTCGGCGAGTTCGTACGCGTCGAGCGCGCGCGGCGAGGTGTTCTGCGTGATCACGACCTCGGTGAGCACCGGCTCCAGGGCCGTAAGGATGCCGGAGGCGTCCTTGTCCCCCAGGATGCCGAGCACGCCGATGAGCCGGGCGAAATCGAAGTCGTTGGACAGAGCGTCGGCAAGCGCGCGCGCTCCGTGGGGGTTGTGGGTGGCGTCGATGAACGTCGTCGGCGTGGCGCGCACGCGCTCGAGGCGCCCGGGGGAGGACACCTGTGCGAAACCCCGGCGAACGGTTTCAGCATCGAGCGGGCGCTGGGAACTGGCCCCGTGGAAGGCTTCCACCGCCGCGAGCGCCACGGCCGCGTTGCGCGCCTGGTGCGGTCCCGACAACGGTAAGAAGATGTCGGAGTACTCCCCGCCGAGCCCCTTGAGGGTCAGCGTTTGCCCGCCGACGGCGACGGATGCCTCCGCGACTCCGAACTCGATGCCGAGGCGGGCGACGGCGGAGCCGACCTCCACCGCTTCCTCGAGGACGACGCGCATCGCCTCCGGCTCCTGGTCGGCCACGATGGTCACCGAGTCGGGGCTGGTGATGATGCCGGCCTTCTCGCCGGCGATCTCGGTGAGCGTGTCGCCTAAGTACTCGGTGTGGTCCAGCCCGATCGGCATGATCACGTTGACGTCCGCGTCAATAACGTTGGTGGCGTCCCAACGCCCGCCCATGCCCACCTCCACCACGGCGACCTCCACCGGCGCCTCCGCGAATGCGGCGTACGCCAGGCACACGAGGGCTTCGAAGTAGGACAGTCGCTGGGCCGTTTGCTCGTCGACCATCGCCAGGTAGGGGGCGATCTGCTCGTAGACGCTGACAAAGTCCGCCGGGTGGATCGGCTCCCCGTCGATGGCGATGCGCTCGGTGATCAGCTGCAGGTGCGGGCTCGTCGTGCGGCCGACGCGGTGCCCGAAGGCGCGCAGCAGGGAGTCGATCATGCGCGTGGTCGAGGTCTTGCCGTTCGTGCCGGCGACGTGAATCGAGCGGAAGGACTCCTGCGGGTCGCCGAGGTAGTCCATGGCCAGCCGCACGCGCTCGAGGGTGGGGTCAATCTGCGTTTCTCCCCACCGCTCGGCCAGCTCCGCCTCCACGCGGCGCAGCGCGGCCATGTCCTCGGGGGTCACCCGCCGGGGACGGACCTCGTCGTCGTCCTCGCCGGCCTCCCCCTCCCCTGGGGTGCCGAGGTTGACCCGCAAGCCCGTCTCCTCCAGCGAGATGTCGAACTGTTCGGGCAGCTCCGGCAGGTCAGGCAACCCCGGCTCGTCGCGGCCGGTCGAATCGTGTGGTTCCACGCTACGCCTCCGGCAGGTCCTGGAGCCGGGCGGTGACGCGCTCGACTTCCTCCAACGCGACCTCGCGGCGCGCCTTGATCTTTTCCACCACGTCCTGCGGCGCCTTGGCCAGGAAGGAGTCGTTGGACAGCTTCTTTCCGGTGGTCTCGAGCTCCTTGTGGGCCTCCGCGAGCTCCTTTTCCAGCCGCTTGCGCTCTGCGGCGATGTCGACGGTGCCCGAGGTATCCAGCGCGACATCGACAGTGGCGCGGCTCAGCCTCACCTCCACGCTTGCCGACGCCCGGAAGTCGCCGCCGGGGACCTCCACCTTGGCAATGCTGCGGATGAGGTTTTCCTGCTGGACGAGGTCCGCGGCGCCGAAGTCGATCTGCGCGGGCACCTTCTGGGAGGGCTTGACGCCCTGGTCGGAACGGAAGCGCCGCAGCTCGGTGATGAGCTTGACGGAGTCCTCGATGCGGCGCCGGGCCTCCTGGTCCGTCTGCGCCCCGCCGTTGGTGTCGCCCGAGGTTGGCCATGCTGCCAGGTTGAGCGATTCCTCCCCCGTCAGCGCCGTCCACAGGACCTCGGTGACGAACGGCATCGTCGGGTGCAACAGGCGCAGGACGACGTCGACCACCCGGCCGAGGACGATTCTGGTGGTGCGCCCGCGGGCGATCTCCTCCGCGCTTGCCTCCGCCTCGTCGCGCGGGATCTGCGTCTTTGCAATCTCGAGGTACCAGTCGCACAGCTCGTCCCACGCGAAGTGGTAGAGCTCCTCGTTTGCTTTGGCGAACTGGTAGTCATCCAGGAAAGCGTCCACCTGGGCGCGGAGCTCCTCCGCGCGGTCGAGGATCCAGCGATCGGCGTCGGTGAGCTCCTCGCGGGCGGGAAGCTCCCCTACCGCCGCCCCGTTCATCAGGGCAAACTTGGTGGCGTTGTACAGCTTGGTGGCGAAGTTGCGGGCGGACTGGGCGTTGTCCTCCCCGATGGGCAGGTCGATGCCCGGGTTGGCGCCGCGGGCGAGCGCGAAGCGCAGGGCGTCGGCGCCGTAGCTGTCCACCCAGTCCATGGGGTCGATGCCGTTGCCCAGGGACTTCGACATCTTTCGTCCCTTTTCATCGCGCACGAGCCCGTGCAGGTACAGGTCCGTAAACGGCACCTGCGGGCGGCCGTCGGTGCCGGATCCGAGCACCTCGGGCGTCTGGGAACCGGCGAACGTGCCGAACATCATCATCCGCGCCACCCAGAAGAACAAGATGTCGTAGGCGGTGACCAGCACCGAGGTGGGGTAGAACTTCTCCAGCTCCGGGGTCGCGTCCGGCCACCCCATGGTGGAAAACGGCCACAGGGCCGAGGAGAACCACGTGTCCAGCACATCGGGGTCCTGGGTGTAGCCCGCCGGCGGCTCCTCACCCGGCCCGACGCACACCACCTCATCGTTGGGCCCGTACCAGATCGGGATCCGGTGACCCCACCACAGCTGGCGGGAAATCGTCCAGTCGTGCATATTGTCTACCCAGTCGAAGTAGCGCTTCTCCATCGACTGCGGGTGGATGACCGTGTCGCCCGCCCGCACGGCGTCGCCCGCCATTTTGGCGAGCCGGTCCACCTTGACAAACCACTGCAGCGACAGGCGCGGCTCGATCGCCTCGCCCGAGCGCTCCGAATGGCCCACGGAGTGGACGTAGGGGCGGACCTCCTTGACAATGCGCCCCTGCTCCGCGAGCGCCTCGCGCACGGCTACGCGGGCCTCCTCGCGCGTCATGCCGTCGAAACGCGTGCCGGTTTCGGCGATGCGGCCGGTCTCGTCCATGATGATCGGCATGTCTAGGTTGTGGCGCAAGCCCATCTCGTAGTCGTTCGGGTCGTGGGCCGGGGTGATCTTCACCGCGCCGGTTCCCAGCTCCATGTCCACGTAGTCGTCGGCGATGACGGTGAGCTTCAGGTCGTCGCGGAACGGGTGGTCGAACTGGGTGCCCACGAGGTGGGCGTAGCGCTCGTCGTCGGGGTGGACCGCGATGGCGACGTCGCCCAGCATCGTCTCCACGCGCGTGGTGGCCACGACGAGGTGCGGCTCGTTGTCGTCCAGGGAGCCGTAGCGGATGGAGACGAACTCGCCCTCGACGTCCTTGTACACCACCTCGATGTCGGACACCGCCGTTTCCAGCACGGGGGACCAGTTCACCAGGCGGTAGTCGCGGTAGATCAGCCCGGCGTCAAAAAGCTGCTTGAATATCGTCTGCACCGCGCGCGAGAGCCCCTCATCCAGGGTGAAGCGCTCGCGCGACCAGTCCACGCTGTCACCGATCGCCCGCATTTGCGACGCAATCGTGCCCCCGTAGTTCTCCTTCCACTCCCACACCCGGGCGACGAACTCGTCGCGGCCGTAGCCGTAGCGGTCCTTGCCCTCTTCCTCCTTGAGCTTGGCCTCCACCTTGGTTTGGGTGGCGATGCCGGCGTGGTCCATGCCCGGCAGCCACAGCACCTCGTATCCCTGCATGCGCTTGCGGCGCACGAGCGCGTCCATGAGCGTGTGGTCGAGGGCGTGGCCCATGTGCAGCTGGCCCGTCACATTCGGCGGCGGGAGCACCACCGAGAAGGCGGGTTTGTCCGAGGAGGGGTCGGCGGTGAAGTAGCCCTTGTCCACCCATCCCTCGTACAGGGTCTGCTCGTGCTCGCGCGGCTCCCACGATTTCGGGAGCGCGTCAGCCCTGTTGACGCCTACCAGCTGTGCACTCTGCCCATTTTGTTCAGTCACGCGACATAGTCTAGCCGGGCCCTACGACACGCTAGAAAAGGCTGTCAGCCACCGCGGCTTCCTCGCGCAGCGCCTCGACGTTGGCGTTGATACGGCTGCGCTGGAACTCCGTGAGGTCCAGACCCTCGACCACGGCCCACCGCCCGTTGATCCCCACCGTGGGAAAGCCGAACACCAGGCCCTCGTCCACGCCGTATTCGCCTGTCGACGCCCGCGCCACGGTGGTCCAGCGCCCACCCGTTCCCTGGACCCAGTCGCGCATGTGGTCGACCGCCGCCGACGCGGCCGAGGCCGCGGAGGAGGACCCGCGCACGCTGATGATCTCCGCCCCGCGCTGGGCCACGCGGGGGATGAACTCGTCGACGTACCATGCGCGGTCGACGCGTCCCGTGGCCTGCTCGCCCGCCACGCGCAGGTACTCGATGTCGGGGAACTGCGTGTCGGAGTGGTTTCCCCACACCACGAGTCCGTCGATGTCGCCAACGGCGGCGCCGAGCTTCGCCGCCAGCTGCGATGCGGCGCGGTTGTGGTCGAGGCGCATCATGGCGTTGAAGCGCTCCGCCGGAATGTCGCGCGCCGCTTTCGCGGCGATGTAGGCGTTGGTGTTGGCGGGGTTGCCCACCACGAGGACCCTGATGTCGTCCGCAGCGGCGTCGTTAAGCGCGCTGCCCTGCTCGGTGAAGATGCGGCCGTTGGCGGTCAACAGATCCTTGCGGGACTCCCCCTTGCCGCGCGGCTTCGCCCCGACGAGGAAGGCCGCGTTCGCCCCGTCGAAGCCGCGGCGGGGGTCATCGGTGACGGTGACGGAGTTGAGCAGGGGGAACGCGGAGTCGGCCAGTTCCATTGCCACGCCCTCGGCCACCCGCACCGCGCTGGGAATCTCCAGCAGGCTCAGGTTCACCTTCTGCCCCGGCCCGAATACGTCGCCCGACGCGATCCTCCACAGCAGCGAATACGCGATGTTCCCGCCCGCCCCCGTGACGGTGACGTTGACAACGCTGCGACTCACAGTGTCAGTTGCTTCCATTGCTCCGTGTCCTCCCTCTCCGCCCGGTCACCCTGGGGTCGGCCTGCGTTGGTGGCTGTCCATCGCAGTATAGCCCCGGAAACACCCCGGAAACACCCCGGAAACACCCCGGAAACACCCCGGAATCACTCGGCGCGCCGTGCAGTCTCCCACCCCCGACCCCGGCGCCGGGGACGAACCGTCTCCCCCCAATTCCCCCCGTTTGTGGTCAATTCCGCGTGGTAGAGGTCTCATTCGGGCACCCGCTCACCATCCGCGCCCTATTTCGTGCACGATGTTGAGAGCACGCAGAAGAATTTTCGAACTCACCGGCCCACGGGAAAGGAGCCTCCTTGGCCGATACGCCTCACGGCTCCTCGAGTGCCCGCGCCCAATCCGGCTCCGGCGACTACCTCGACGACCTGTACTCCGCCGACGCCCCAGCCACCGGCGCCCCCGACGCGGTTTCCCCGCCCGTCGAGGAGGCGGCAGATAAACCGGAAGTGGGTGCGGAGGCGTCCCGCGTGGTGGATATCGCCCTCGCGATGTTCGCCGCCGACGGGTTTTCGGCCACCAAGCTCGACGCGGTGGCCAAGGAATCGGGCATGTCTAAGCGCATGATCCACTACCACTTCACGGACAAGAAGGGGCTATATCGGCACACGCTTGTGCGCGCCATGGAGCGCATCACTCCCCCGGCGGAGGTGCTCAACCGCTCGTATGCGGTCCCCGTTGAAGGAATGAGGCGCTTCGTCGACGCCATCTTCTACCGCTTTCAGGACAACGGCGATGCCGTCGCGCTCATGCTGCGGGAGAACCTGGACCAGGTGCTCGCCCCCAGCGAGATGGCGACCCTCAACGGCCACGCCGACGTCGTCTTGCACATGGAGCGTCTCCTACTGCTCGGGCAGGATTCGGGGGCGTTCCGCCCCGGCATCTCCGCCGCCGATGTGCTCCTTCTCGTCTCCTCGGTGTCCGTCTTCCGCATCAGCAACCACAGCGCGTCGCTCGCGCTGGGGCAGATGAAGTTGACCAATCAGCGCAACACCGAAGGCCTGCGCCGCATGACAATCGACATGGTGCTCGGGTTTTTGACCTCGAACATCCCCGACTCCGGCTACTCCAGCTACCTGGAGGCGACCGGGAAGCCGGGGCCCGGCATGCAGACCCCGGCAGATCCGTACACCATCAAGGAGCCGGAGATTTACTAGGCAGATACTAGGCAGATACTAGGCGGACTTCTTCTGTGTCGCCGCGACGTACTCCGGCTCCGCCTCGCCGCGGACGACCTCGGCGTCAATCACGACCCCCTTGACGTCGTCGCGGTCCGGCAGCTCGTACATGACGGGCACCAGCAGCTCCTCCATGATCGCCCGCAGCCCGCGCGCGCCGGTCTTGCGTTCCGCCGCCTTGTCGGCGATCTCACCGAGCGCGTCGTCCGTGATCGTCAGCTCCGCCCCGTCCATAGCAAACAGGCGCGAATACTGCTTGACCAGGGAATTCTTGGGCTCCTTGAGCACGCGCACGAGGGCGTCGCGGTCTAAGTCCTCCACGTTGGCCAGAATGGGCAGGCGGCCGATGAACTCGGGGATCAAACCGAACTTGACCAGGTCCCCCGGCAGCACCTTGGACAGCAGGTTCGACTCGTCGCGTTCGCTCTTGGAATCGATCTCCGCGCCGAAACCGATGCCCTTCTTCCCCACCCGCTCCGCGATCACCTTGTCCAGGCCCGCGAAGGCTCCGGCCACGATGAACAAGATGTTCGTGGTGTCAATCTGGATGAACTCCTGGTTGGGGTGCTTGCGCCCGCCCTGCGGCGGCACGGACGCGACCGTGCCCTCGAGAATTTTCAGCAGCGCCTGCTGCACGCCCTCGCCGGACACGTCGCGGGTGATGGACGGGTTCTCGGACTTGCGCGAGATCTTGTCCACCTCGTCGACGTAGATGATGCCGTGTTGCGCCCGGTCCACGTCGTAGTCGGCGGCCTGAAGCAGCTTGAGCAAAATATTCTCGACGTCCTCGCCCACGTAGCCGGCCTCGGTGAGGCTCGTGGCGTCGGCGATGGCGAAGGGGACGTTGAGCATGCGGGCGAGTGTCTGGGCGAGGTAGGTCTTGCCGGAGCCCGTCGGCCCGAGAAGGAGGATGTTCGATTTCGCGATCTCGACGTCCTCCTCACGCTTGCGCCCTCCCTTGGAGCCGGTCTGCTCGCTGCGGATGCGCTTGTAGTGGTTGTACACGGCTACCGCGAGTGTGCGTTTGGCCGCGTCCTGGCCGATGACGTACTGGTCGAGGAAGCCGACGATTTCCGACGGGCGGGGTAGCTTCTCGCTGTCTGCGGACTCCGCTTCCTGGACCCCGGCGAGCTCTTCTTCAATGATTTCGTTGCACAGCTCGATGCACTCGTCACAGATGTAGACGCCGCCGCCCGCGATCAGTTTGCGCACCTGCTTCTGGCTCTTTCCGCAGAAAGAGCACTTGAGCAGGTCGGAACTGTCCTGTGTGACTGACATGTGGGTATGCGCTCCCGGTAAAAATCTGGTGGGGGTTTTAAACAAACGTAGAGTTTCGTCAAAGTGTAGCCACCTCACCGTCTCACGGCGGTGACGGTGTGCACAACTTAGTGACGAAAGCGCGCGGCCTGCACCCACGCGCGGTGGGTGCAGGCCGGTGCGGAGTGGGCGATCTCTCGCCGCGCGCTAGCGGTTGAGCTTACGGTAATCGAAGACCTGGTCAATGATCCCGTAGTCGACGGCTTCCGCCGCGGTGAGAATCTTGTCGCGGTCGGTGTCGATCCGTACCTGCTCCGCGGTCCGGCCCGTGTGCTCCGCCAGGGTGGTCTCCATCAGCCGGCGCATGCGCTCGATCTCGGCCGCCTGGATCTCCAGGTCGGACACCTGGCCCTGGGTGCCCTGGGTGGCGGGCTGGTGGATCAGCACGCGCGAGTTGGGCAGCGCGGCGCGCTTTCCGGGGGCGCCAGCGGCGAGGATGACGGCCGCGGCGGAGGCGGCCTGGCCGAGGCAGACCGTCTGCACATCGGGGCGGACGTACTGCATCGTGTCGTAGATCGCCATCAGCGCGGTGAACGATCCACCCGGCGAGTTGATGTACATGGTGATGTCGCGGTCCGGGTCCTGGGACTCGAGCACGAGCAGCTGCGCCATGATGTCGTTCGCCGAGGTGTCATCCACCTGGGTGCCGAGGAAGACGATGCGCTCCTCGAAGAGCTTGCCGTACGGGTCGATCTGCTTGGTGCCGAAGGAGGTCTCCTCCAGAAACTGCGGCAGAACGTAGCGGGAGTTGGGCATGTGAAAAGTCATGGGGTAAGTCTCCTGTTCTGCTTAATTTCCGACGGTTCCGTCTGACGCTTCGCGCGCATCCGAGATAACGTGATCGACGATTCCGTATTCCATAGCTTCCTGCGCGGTGAACCAGCGGTCGCGGTCGGAATCCTTGGTGATCTGCTCGAAGGTCTGCCCGGTGTGCTCGGCGATCAGCTCCGCCATTTCACGCTTGGTGGCGGCGAACTGCTCCGCCTGGATGGCGATGTCGGCGGCGGTGCCGCCCACACCTGCGGAGGGCTGGTGCATCATGATGCGCGCGTGCGGCAGGGCGTAACGCTTGCCCTTGGTGCCGCCGGACAGGAGGAACTGGCCCATGGAGGCGGCCAGGCCCATGCCGTATGTGGCGATGTCGCACGGCGAGTACTTCATGGTGTCGTAGATCGCCATGCCGGCGGTTACCGACCCGCCGGGCGAGTTGATGTACAGCGAGATGTCGCGGGTCGGGTCCTCGGCAGACAACAGGAGAATCTGCGCGCATAGCTTGTTGGCAATCTCGTCGTCGACCTGCTGGCCGAGGAAGATAATGCGCTCGCGCAGAAGGCGCTCGTAGACCGAGTCGCCGAGGTTCATCCCGGGTTGCGGAGAGGTCATGTGTACTCCTTAAACGTAAGTGAATTTATGTCGTTCAATGCCACCACACTACTCGTGGGCCAGC
Source organism: Corynebacterium mycetoides (assembly GCF_900103625.1). Lineage (NCBI taxonomy): Bacteria > Bacillati > Actinomycetota > Actinomycetes > Mycobacteriales > Corynebacteriaceae > Corynebacterium > Corynebacterium mycetoides. The sequence continues at coordinate 1,171,925 of NZ_LT629700.1, forward strand.
CGCCGAGAAACCGTGTTCGCTACGGGCGTACGCACGCATTTTTAGCGGCCCGGCGAACGCGCGCCCGGTCCCGCGCACGGGCGAAAAACGCCCCCGCCGCGCGCAGCACGGCAGGGGCGGACAGGGGCACGCGGGAACTAGTCCTCGGAGCCCTCCGGCGCCTCGGTGGTCTCCGTTGCCTCGGTTGCCTCGGCTACCTCAGCGGCTTCCGCGTCCTCCTCGATCTCGCCGAAGTAGTCGTTCGGGTCGACGGAGTTGCCCTCGGAATCGGTCACCGTGGTGCGCGAAATGGCGGCGGCGAGCGCCTTGCCGCGGCGCACGTCGGAAAACAGGTTGGCGATCTGCCCGGACTGCTGCAGCTGGGCCACGAACTGGTTCGGGTCCATGCCGTAGGACTGCGCGGTGAACAGGATGTGGTCGGTGAGCTCCTGCTGAGACACCTCAGGCTGCTCCTGCTCGGCGACGGCATCCAGGAACAGCTGGGTGCGCACGGACTCCTCGGCCTGCTCGCGGCTCGTCGCGTCGAACTCCTCGCGGGTGGTGCCCTGCGCTTCAAGCAGCTGGGCGAGGGCGTTCTCGTCGTGCGCCATCTGGCCGAGCAGCTGGTGCAGCTGGTTGTGGACCTGCTCCTCCACGATGGACTCCGGCAGGGCGAACTCGGACTGCGCCAGCGCGGCCTTGAGCACCTCGTCGCGGATGTCAGCGGCCTGCTCCGCCTTTTTGGACTCCCCGAGCTGGGTCTTGGTGGACTCCCGCAGCTCCTCGACGGTGTCGAACTCGGAGGCCATCTGGGCGAACTCGTCGTCCAGGTCCGGCAGGGTGCGCTCCTTGGTCTGCTGGACGCGCACCTTCACGGTGGCTTCCTCGCCCTTGTGCTCGCCGTGCTCGATGGTGGCGGTGAACTCGGACTCCTCCTCGGACTTCATGCCGCGCAGCGCGGTGTCGAGCCCCTTGATCAGGTCGTCGGAGCCCACTTCGTAGGACAGGCCCTCGGTGGATGCCTCATCGATCTTTTCGCCGTCGATCTCTGCGGTGAGGTCGATCACGGCGAAATCGCCGGTCTTGAGCTTGCGCTTCGAGTCCTTGAGCTCCCCGAAGCGGGCGCGCAGGTTGTCGAGCTCTTCGTCGACGGCGGCGTCGTCAATCTTCAGCGCCGGGACGGTCACCGAGATGGTGGAGAAGTCGGGGACGGTGATCTCCGGGCGGACGTCAACCTCCGCGGTGAACTCGACGACGTCGTTGTCCTCGATCTTGGTGATGTCGATCTGCGGCTGGCCGATCGGGTTGAGGTCGTTGTCGTTGATCGCCTGCTCGTACCGCGACGGGAGCATGTCGTTGACGACCTGCTCGAGGAGGGGGCCGCGCCCAAAGCGGGCGTCGATAAGCTGGCGCGGCGCCTTGCCGCGGCGGAAACCGGGGATAGTGACCTGCTGGGCGATCGCCTTGTAGGCCTGGTCGATTTCCTGACCGAGCTCGTCAAACGGGACGTTGACGGTCAGTTTCACGCGGGTGTCGCTGAGCTTGTCGACGGTAGTCTTCACAGATATCTCCTGTAGTTGTTTTATGTTCACGGACAATCATCTGCTCGCCGGCTGACTGCCCATTGTCGGGGCGACAGGATTTGAACCTGCGACCCCCTGCTCCCAAAGCAGGTGCGCTACCAAGCTGCGCCACGCCCCGTCCGACCTACGCAGGCCGGTCACGGCCCACGGCTTGAAATTGTAGCGTCACGCTCCCACCCCCCATTTCATCGGGCTGGCGTTAGCCCTCGCAGGCACGGAAAAACCGGCCGTTTCACGGGCCGGTCGACGTGGAGGGAATGACGGGAATCGAACCCGCGTCTTCAGCTTGGAAGGCTGAGGTATTAGCCACTATACGACATTCCCACGCGGTTGAGCGCGTCATAGTTTAACGCATACCGTCGTTCTGGCACAAAAACGGAACTTTTCGGGCCGTGGCCTCGTTAGTATCGGTGGAAACCTAGTGGAAACCTACTAGCACCAGCTAGCACCAGAGAGGCTTGTTTTCGTGGAACTGCTACTTCTGCTCGCCATCGCCGGCGGCGTGATCTATTTCCTGAGCAACCGCGACGGCGGGTCGCGCAAGCAACTCGAGCAGCAGCAGCTCGACGACGCGCTGGCCGACGCGAAGCGCTGGACCGACCGTCTCGGCTCCCAGGTGCTCAACCTCGCGGGCACTGATACCGCGTCCTCGCAGGCCATGGCGGACGCCTCCGAGCGTTTCACCGCCGCATCCGCCGCGCTTGCCGACGCCCGCTCGGTCAAGCAGGCCCACCTCGCCCGCGAGAGCGCCCTGGAGGGCCTGCACTACGTCAACGCGGCGCGCGAGATCATGGGCATGCCGGCCGGCCCTCCGCTGCCGGAGCTCGAGGGACAACGCCGCGCAGGCCGGGTGACGGAGCAGCGCACCGTCACCCAGGAGGACGGCACCGTCGTCACCGCCTCTCCGCACGCCTCGGAGCAGACCCCGCACTACTACCCCGGCGGCGCCGTGGCGGGGCGCCCCGTTCCGGCGGGCTGGTACTCGACCGCCTGGTGGGCACCGGCGATGATGACCGGCATGTGGGCCGCGAGCTCCATGCTGTTCTACTCCGCGATGTTCGCGGGCATGGCGGGCACCCCGTCCGCAGCTGAGTTCGAGGCCGGAGACTTCGGCGACGCCGGCGCAGACGCGGGCGATATGGGTGACATGGGTGAGGCCGGCGACATGGGCGAGGCCGGTGACGTGGGCGGCGGCTTCTTCGACGGCGGAGACATGGGCGGCGGGTTCGACTTTGGCGGGTTCGACTTCTAGGCGGCTCACGCATGGATACCTCACTCGCACGCGGCATCATCGCCGCCTCCGTCGACGGCCCCGTCCTCACCATCACCATTGACAACCCGGGCAAACGCGGCGCTCTCCTGCCGGATTCATACCGGGCGATCGGCGACCTCGTGCGCTCCGCGAGCAGCGACCCCGCGGTGCGGGCCGTGATCATTACAGGGGACGACAAGGCGTTCAGCTCCGGGATGGACATCGACGTCTTCCTCGACGAGGGCACCAGGCAGACCCACCCCGAGCTCGGCGTGCGGGACACGCTCATCGACATCGAGTACATGGCCCAGTCGATCGTGCGCGCCGCGGTCCCCGTGATCGCGGCGGTAGAAGGCGCCTGCGCGGGAATCGGCGCCTCGGTGGCCTTCCTCTGCGACCTCATCGTCGCCGGTGAGAAAGCCTTCTTCACCCTCCCATTCACCGCCATCGGCCTCATCCCCGATGGCGGCGTCCTAGCTACTCTGACCGCCTCCGTCGGACGCCACCGCGCGATGGACATGGTGCTGCGCCACACCCGGATTTCGGCCCGGGATGCCTACGACTTCGGGCTGGTGACGCAGCTCGCCCCCGACGCGCTCGCCACCGCGCGCGACATCGCACAGGGGTTGACCCTGTCGCCGCGCGAAGCTGTCGGCCGCACCAAAGCCGCCGTCAACCAGGCGAGCCTCGCGCAGATGTCCCGCAGCCTGGAGTCCGAGGCGATGGTGCAAACCCGGTTGCTGGGCTCGCCCGAGCACGCGGAGGGCGCCGCCGCGTTCCGCGAGAAGCGGCGCCCCCGTTTCACCTAGTGTCGTCCCTAGCGTCGTCGCTTGATTCCCGGCGCCTCCCCGGGTAGTCCCAGCTGGCGGGTGAGGCGGTACACTTTGGCGTCGTCAAGCTTTAGCGCCGAGTAAACGCCGAGTAAAGGAGACGCGATGCGTATTGCCGTGCTGCTGAAGGAGGTCCCCGACACCTACAGCGACCGCACCATGAACCTCGAGACCGGTTTGACCGACCGCTCGGGCGACGTCGTCGCCGACGAGGTCGGCGAGCGCGCCGTGGAGGCGGCGCTGCGCATCGCCGAGGCCGCCGGCGACTCCCAGGTTGACATCCTGAGCGTGGGGCCCGCCGAATCGGTGGGCAGCATCCGCAAGGGCATCGCGATGGGAGGGGCGGAGGCCTACCTCGTCAGCGACGACAAGCTCGTCGGCGCCGACCTCACCCTCACCGCGCAGGTGCTGGCCGCGCTGGTCGAGCGCGGCGGTTATGACCTCGTGGTCGCCGGCGCCGCCTCCTCCGATGGGGCGAGCGGCGTCATGGCGGCCATGGTCGGCGAGCTGCTCGGGATTCCGGCGCTGACCAACCTCACCGAGGTCGCCGTCGCCGGGTCCACGGTCACGGGCACGCAGGCGAGCGACGGCGCGGTGCTCACCCTCGAGTGCGATCTGCCGGCCGTCGTCGCGGTCACCGACGAATTCCCCGACGCGCGCTTCCCCAACTTCAAGGGGCTGATGGCGGCGAAGAAGAAAGAGATCAACTCCGTTTCGCTTACCGATCTCGGTGTGGACCCGGAGGACTGGACGCACGCGCGCGCCATCGTCGTGGAGATCTCCCAGCGCCCCGCGCGTGCGCGCGGCGAGATCATCGACGGCAACTCGCAGGCAGCCGGCAAACTCGTCGACTTCCTGGAGTCGAAGAACCTCATTGCGAAGGAGTCCGCACAGTGATTTCGGAGAAGATTTCGGAGAATTCGGGCAACCCCGTTCTCGTCGTCGTTCCCCCCACCCACGACGGCAGCCTCGACCTCGCCGCAGCCGAGCTCATCGGCGCGGCCAGCGCCGTCGGCGACCCGATCGCGCTGACGGACTCGGAAGCCCACGCCGAGGCCCTCGCCGGTTTCGGGGCGACGCGGGTGCTCCTCGCCCCGGGGGCCGACGTGGTCGCAGCCACCGCCGCCGCATACGATGCCTACTTCCCCGCGGCCGTGGTGTTCCCCCACTCGGTGCGCGGCCGCGAGGCCGCCGCGCGGTTCGCGGCGCGCTCGCGCAAGGCCCTGCTTACCGACGCCACCGGGTTGCGCACCGACGCCGAGGGCGTCGTCACCGACCACTCGAACTACGGGGGCGCCTATACCGCCGTGGCCGCGGCGACGCATTCGGCGCCGGTGGTCACGGTGCGTCCCGGGAGCGTCGACAAGCGGGCCGAGCCCGCCGAGCTGCGCGTCGAGGTCCTCGAGGTCGAGCCCGACGAGCGGCGCGCCGCGCGCGTGGTCGAGGTGACCCCCACCGAGCGCACCAGCCCGCGCCCCGACCTCGTCACCGCCGACAAGGTCGTCGCCGGCGGCGTCTCACTCGGGTCCGAGGAGATGTTCGAGGAGCTCGTCGGCGGGCTTGCCGACGCCTTGGGCGCCGCCGTCGGCGCCACCCGCTCCGCCGTGGACGAGGGCCAGGTGCCGTACGAGGCGCAGATCGGGCAGACCGGCGTTCTGGTGTCCCCGAAGCTCTACATCGCCGTGGGAATCTCCGGCGCGGTGCAGCACCTCGTGGGCATGCAGACGTCCGACACGATCGTGGCCATTAACAACGACGCCGACGCCCCCATCTTCGAGGTGGCGGACTTCGGCATCGTCGGCGACATTTTCGACGTGGTGCCGCAGATCATCGCCGAGCTCGAAGCACGCAACCGGTAGGAGGTAAGTGGACATGCAGACCCCGCTGCGTCGCGGTCTTCCCCGCGTCGAAGGAGGCGAACCCTGGCCGCCCGCCGGGGCGTCCGTCGAGCTCGACCGGCCCAGCCCCGCGCCGGTAACCGACATTGTCGCCGGATCCGTCGCTGAGCCCGTCTCACGCGATGACCTCACCGCCGTTCCCCTGCGCCGCGGGCTGCCCCGCACCCCCGGCGGCGAGCCGTTCCCCCCGGCGGCGGAAACGCGGCTGGCGCTCCCGGCCGCCGCCTTCAGGACCGTGGCGCCCGTGGAGGCGGCGCCTAATGAGCCTAGTGAGCCCGTCGACCCCGCCGAGTCGGCCCCCGCGGCTCCTGCCCCTAAGGCGCCGGCCGCGCAGCCGGGCCGGGACTGGGGCCGCTGGGTCACCGCGGCCATCTCCCTCGGCTTCGCGTTCGCCCTGGCCGTTCTGCTCGCCCGGTACGTCGCCGGCACGGGCTGGGGAGCGCAGTTCCTCGCGCGTTACGACGGCCAGCAGCCCCTACCGGAATCCGCCCCGGTGGGGCTACCCGCCTGGCTGAACTGGGCGCACTTCTTCAACATGTTCCTTATGGTGCTCATCATCAAGACCGGGCTGTCCGTGCGCCGGGAACGCAAGCCCGAGGCGTATTGGGCCCCGAAGAACAACCCGAGGGCGAAGATCTCGCTCACCCTGTGGCTGCACCTCATGCTGGACATCGCATGGGTGGTGCTCGGCGCGGTGTTCTACGTCCTGCTGTTTACCACCGGCCAGTGGGTGCGCATCGTGCCCACGAGCTGGGAGACCGTACCCAACGCCGTCTCCGCCGGGCTGCAGTACCTCACGCTCGACTGGCCGCTGGAAAACGGCTGGGTGCGCTACAACGCGCTGCAGGAACTCACGTACTTCGCGGTGGTGTTCATCGCCGCCCCGCTGGCGATCGTCTCCGGTGCGCGGATGAGCCCGTGGTGGCCCAAGGGCGTCACCGTGGTGTCCATGAAGGCCGCGCGCGCCATCCACTTCCCCACGATGATCTTCTTCGTGGTGTTCACCGTCACGCACGTCGCCTTGGTGCTGCTCACCGGGATGCGCCGCAACCTCAACGCCATGTTCGCCGCCCGCGGCAGCGTCGACCCCGCCGCCTACGCCACCGACTGGACCGGCACGCTGGTGTTCCTCGTCGCGCTCGTGTTTATCGCGCTGGCCTACCTCGCCGCCCGCCCGACGGTGGTTGCGCCCGTGGCGCGACTGACCGGGAACGTGTCCAACCGGTAGTTCACCCCGCTGAGCGGGGCTACCGGGTGCGTTGCCAGGAGCCGTCGACAAGCGAAATTGCCCCCGCCGCCGCGAATTGCTCCAGCCAGCCCTCCATGGGGTATTCCCCCCACTTCGAGCGGAAGTAGGCGGCGTTGGCCAGGATGTCGTCCAAGTGCTCCCACGGCGGCGACGACACCGGGTGGTGCTGGTGGAAGGCGTGCGCGCCGCCCACCCAGTACAGCTCGATCCCGTGCGCGTCGAGGTTCCGGGCGAAATCGGTGTCCTCTCCCCCGTAGCCCGTAAAACCGGGGTCGAAACCACCGAAGCCGGACGCGATGCGGCGCCACGTCTCCGCGCGCATGGCGAAGGATAGCGACCAGAACAGGTTGTAGTCCTCGGCCTTGTCGAGGCGGCCCGGCGCGGGGTTCGGCCGCCCCGGGTGCGGGTCGGGGTCGACGGTGCGCAGCTCGCCCGGGCCCATGTAGGTCACCGGGCCGGCCACGACGGCGTCGGGGTGAGCGGCAAGCGCCTCCACGTAGTAATTGATTAGGTCGTTCGACGCGACGCAGTCCGCGTCGAGGAAGATCAGGATCTCTGCCCCGCGCTCGATGGCAGCGCGCGCCCCGAGGTTGCGCGCCGCCGCCAAGTTTTTCTCGCCCGCCACCACGTGGGACGCCGGTGCCGCCTTGCGCAGCGCGTCGGCGTCCGCCAGGGCGACGGTGAGGTGGTCGGCGCCCACGGGCAGGAGGGCGACCTGGTTGTACAGGTGCGCGGCGCGGGAGGCGTCGGAGAGCGAGATGACGGCGATCCTGCTCGGCGGGGTCTGGTGCGCCACCGCCGCGATCACCTCCGCGGCGCGGTCTGCCGCGCCTTCCGTTTCCCAGCGGGACCAGTCGGGGTCCAGGGCGGCGGCGCGCTCCAGCAGCCCCGGCCACTCGCCGGGCGCGGGGAACGTGTCGGCCACGAGCGCCAGGCCCGCGCTTTCGACCTGGCGGGCGTTGAGTTTTTGCTCGACGAAGGGCCGGGGCTGGGGCAGCAGGATCCCGGGCGTGCGGGTCACGGCGAGGTCGGCGATCGAGTTCTGCCCGCCCGCGGTGACCACGACCCCGGCGGTGCTCAGCAGCTCCGTCGGGTCCTCCACACGCGTGTCGCCCGCCAGGTAGGTGAACCGGTAGCCGGGGCACGCGGCCTCGACGGCATCCCAATCCTCCGGCTCCCACGTCGCCCCGCCCTTGCCCGCCATGACCACCACGTGCCTCGGGTCCCGTCGTGCGCCCTCGAGCGGGCGCAGCCGGGAGATCCCGCCGACGGCGTGGACGCGGCTGGCGTGGGCGGCCAAATGCGCGGGAAGCTCCACCCACGAGGGCCAGGCGGCGATGATCGCGTCCGCCTGGGTGTACGCGAGCTGGTGGGGCAAGTCGTCGCGCAGGCCTGGCATGGCCAGGGTGACCACGGGGATTCCCATGAGCCGCACGAACGCGCAGACCTCGACGGAGACGTCGACGTAGAAGGCTCGCGGCTGGTTGTCGGCGACCCACTGCGCGATCGCGGCGAAGCGCCGCGCCAAGCCCGTGTTGCCGTAGGGGACGTAGTGCAGTGTCCCGCCGGCCGTCATCGCTCGGCCGTGCGGTAAGGGCGAATCCACCATCACGTCGTCGGCGAGAACCACGTCCGCGCCCGGCGCGGTAGATAGGATCGCGGCGCGCTCCCCGGCGCGCTCCAGCGCGCGCTGGATTTCCCGGCAGCGCTGGATGTGCCCCGCGCCTTGGTGGTGGGCGTAGATCCCTATCATCTGACCATCACCTCCTGGTAGAGCTCCGAGTAGCGGCGCGCCGTTTGGATGAGCGAGTGGTTGTCCACCACCCACTCGCGCGCGGCCGCCCGCTTGATGTGCAGCGCGGAATGGATCGCCCGGGCGAGCGAAACGACATCGTCGGGCGCGGCCAGCGCGGCGGGCGCATCGGCCAGCAGCTCGCCGAGCCCGCCGCGGGCGAAGGCGGCCACCGGGGTGCCGCACGCCATGGACTCGAATGCCACCAGGCCGAACGGCTCCTCCCAGCGCGGTGTGACCACGGTGACGGCGCAGCTGCCCACTAACGCCCGCAGGCCGGCATGCGAAAGCTCACCCAGCCAACGGATGCTCTCGCCGTTGAGTCGCGGGGCGATTTCCTCCTGGAAGTAGCGGTGGTCGCCCTTGCGCCCGGCGAGCAGCAGCGGCAGGCCAAGCAGGCGGCACGCGTCGATGGCCAGGTGCGGGGCCTTCTCCGGCACAAGGCGCCCGAACCACACCGCCGCCGTCCCTCCCGGGCCCGGCGTCCAATCGGACACGTTGACCCCGTTCGGGATCACAGTGACCGGCCGCGGGGTGGTCCAGTCGGCGGCGGTGACGTGGCTAACGGCGGCGAACTCCCCGGCGTCATCCCCCGCGCGGGCGATGGCGTCGGAAAGCTCGTCGATACGCGGCGTGTGCAGCGTGGTCACCATCGGCAGCGGCTCGGGCGACTGCGGGGAGGGGAACATCCAGGGGCTGAGCGAATTGTTGTGCACCACGTCGTAGCCGCGGCGCACCAGCAGCTGGCGCAGGGAGATAAACGCGCGGTCTTCGCGTTCGCGCTCGCCCTCCGGGTAGCCGGTGTCGGTGGCGAGCTCCCGCGACGAGCCCCAGTTGACGCCGGGCAGCTCGAAGTCGGGGCTGTTCCCGTCTGAGCCTTTGGCGGCGAAGAAGTCCACGTCGTGGCCCTGGATGCGCAGCGCTTTGACCATCGTGTGGCAAAACGCCTCCAGCCCACCCGCGTAGGGTTCGCGGATGGGGAAGCGCGCGGGCCCGACGAAGGCGATCGACAGCCTCGGTGCCCGGCGCGTCTGCGGTCCGCGCGGCAGAATCACCGTCACTGACCCACCACCTTCCTGTACGTCTCGTCGTAGGCGCGGCGCACCCGCTCCAGTTGCGCGGCGCGATCACCGGAGTACGGCACCGGGCCCCGTGTAATCAGCGCGCAGGCGGCCTCGGCGGCGCTCACAGCATCGCCCGCGCGGTAGATCTCCACCGCCTCCGGGGTGTCCACCTGCCCGGCGTAGCACCCGATATCGGGCACGGCCACGGTGGTGCCCAGGTCACGGCACATTTCCAGCCAGCCGGAGTGGGTCCCGCGGGTGTACGGCAGGATGCAGGTGCTCAGGCGCATAATCTCGCGGTGCAGGGTGGCGTCATCGAACGGGGCGTGCTCGATGAGCTCGATCTTCCCGCGCAGCGCGTCGCGCAGGCCGCGGGTGGCGTCGACGTCGTGCACGAACACGCGCAGGCGCACGCGCCGACTGACGGTGATGTAGAACTCCGGATCGGCCACGACGTTGGGGCGCAGCGATTTGAGGAACACCCCGGCCACGTCCTCGCGCGCCGGGGCTGTCTCCGGCTCCGGCGGGCGCGCCACGATCGCGGGGTGGGGCACGACGCGCACAGACTGCGCCCCAAATTCCTCGCGCAGCCGGTCCGCGGCGCAGTCCGTCAGCGTGAGCACGGCCGCGGCGGCGCCGACGAGGATGCGCAGGCGCTCGTGGTGTTCCCTCTGGTCCTCCAGGTGCGGGTTGTCTACGTCGTGGACGGTGAGCACGAGCGGCACCGGAAGCGCGCGCACCAGGTCCTCGATCTGCGCTGGCGTGCGGTGCTCGAACCCGAAGTGGATGTGCACGACATCGGCCGGGTCGGGCTCGCGTTCTTCTCCGCGCCAGTACCCGGCCTCGAGCGCGGGGTGCGGCCACCAATGGCCGTCGATATCCGGGTCCGGCAGATACGCAACGCCGGCAGGACGAATCGCCTGCGTGTAGGGATGTTCGGCGGGAATGGACAAAACCCGCACGTTGCGTACGTGCTCAGTCACTCCACCAATATAATCAACCGCGCATTCTTGCGCGCTAATGCGTCTGACCTAATTGGTCCTCATTGGTGGCGGGCGCTGTTGCTAGATTGGTCTGCATGCCCACCCTCACCGTCGTCGGAAATTGCCAAGCGGAATCGACCCGCAAGCTGCTCATGAGCTCCGGGGCGTTCGACTCCGAACGCATCACCCCGGTGCACGAGCTCACCGAGGCCGACATGGGCTGGTTCGGGTCCCTGCTCGCGCGTACCGACGTCCTGGTCACGCAGCCCATCCGCGACAACTACCGCGGATTGCCCGTGGGGACGTCGCAGATGCTGGCGCAGCTGCCGCCCGGCGCGGCGCACGTGGTGGTTCCGGTGCTGCGTTTCGACGGGCTCATGCCCTACCAGGCAATCATCCGCGACCCCGACGACCCCTCCCTCAACCCGCCGGTGGTGCCCTACCACGACCTGCGGACCCTGGCGGCCGCGGCCCGGGGCCTCGACGCGCCCGTGGACGCCGCGCCGTCGCCGGACGCGCTGCGGCGCGCGGCGGCGATGTCGGTGGACCAGATCCGCTCCCGCGAGCAGCGCCACGGCACTGTGGTGGTGTCCGACTATCTTGAGACGGCGCCGGTGTGGCACACCGTCAACCACCCCGACAACGCGACGCTGGTGGTTATGGCGCAACGGATCCTCCAGGCGCTGGGCCTTTCGGGCGAGGTGTCGCCGGGAGACTACGAGATGCTGGGAGAGCTCGACGCTCCTATTGAGAGCGACGCCGCCGCGGCGCTCGGCGTGGGGGGCCAAGCTGGGGTCGCGGGCCGCACGCAGTGGACCCACCGCACCGGCGGCGTCATCCCCCGCGCGGAAATCGAGCGGGCGCAGCTGGAGTTCTACCGGCAGCGCCCCGCCCTCGTCGCCCACGGCCTGGGGCGCCACGCGGAGCGCCTCGACACCCTGGGGCTGGCATGATCCATCTCATCGTCGGGCCCGACGGCCACGGGGTGACCGCCTACGCGCTGCAGCTCGCGGCCGCCCTTGGCGTGCCGGACGCGCAGATCGTGCGCGAAACCGAGTTCACCGACTCCCCCCTGCCGGACGAGCCCGTCCACGTCGCATTCACGGACCACTTGTTCGGGGCGGATCCGGGAGAGGGCGTCGATAAGCTGCTCGCGCGCGTGGGGCGGCGGCCGCTGTCGGTGTCCTTCCACGACATCCCCCAGCCCGAGGAAGGCCGCCAACGATACCACCGCCGCGCTCAGGCGTACCACCGCCTCGCCCGGGCGGCCGCGCTAAGCACCGTCAACTCGGAGCACGAGGCCGCGTTTTTCGAGGTGGACACCTCCGTCATCCGCCTGCCGGTGCCCCGCATCGACTCCCCTTTCGCCCCCGAACCCGACACTGTGGGTGTCCTCGGGTTCCTCTACCCGGGCAAGGGCCACGAGGACCTCATCGCGGCGCTGCGCGGGACGGACTACCGGCTGCGCTTTCTGGGTGCGGTCTCGGCCGGCCACGAGAAGTGGGCGCGCGGACTCGAGCGCGACGCGGACATCACCGGCTGGCTCAGCGACGCCGACCTGGCCCGCGAGATGGGGCGCATCGCGGTGCCGGTGTGCGCGCACCGCCATTTCTCCGCCTCCGGCTCCCTGATGACGTGGCTGGGCGCGGGGCGAAACGTGCTGGCCAGCGACTCGCCCTACACGCGCGAGATTGACCAGTGGCTGCCCGGGCGCATCACGCTGGTCGGCGGCGGGGCGTGGCGCTCGGCCGTCGAGGCGTTCTCCCCGCGCGAGCTAGAACCGCCCGCCTACGGCTGGGACGACGTCGCCGCCGCGTGGCGCGGAAGGTGGGCGGCATGTGGCCTGACGTAAGCGTCATCATCCCCTACTACGACAACCCGGCGGGGCTCGCTCGCGTGCTCGCGGCCGTGCGCGCCCAAGACTACCAGGGTCGGGTGGAGGTGATCGTCGCCGACGACGGCTCCCCCACCCCACCCGAGCGGGAGCCGCTCCTTGCCCGCGCGCTTGGGGGAGTGACCGTCGTGCGCCAGGACGACCGCGGATTCCGCGCCGCAGCCGCTCGCAACCTGGGCGCGTCCGCGGCGACCGGCGAGGTGCTCGCCTTCCTCGACGGCGACACCGTCCCTGAGCCCGGCTACCTCACGGCGGCGGTGGCCCACGTGCAGCGCGACCGCCGCGCGGTGGTCGTGGGTGCCCGCCGCACCGGCCCGCAGGGGCGCGAGCCGCAGTGGCTTGTCGACGCCTGGCGCACCACCGGCAACCTCGCCCGCGCCGATTCGACGAGCTGGCGCTACGTCATCTCCGCGGTGCTGACCTGCTCGGCGAACTTCTTCCGCCACGTCGGCGGGTTCGACGGGGACTTCGTCGGCTACGGCGGCGAAGACTGGGAGTTCGGGTGGCGCGCCTGGAACGCCGGCGCGCGCCTCGTGCACGAGCCGGCCGCGCTCGCCCACCACCCGCAGGAGGATTTCGGCGCCCGCCACGACAACCCGCACGATGAGGCGCGGGTGAAGAACGCGGAAACCCTCGCGCTGGCCCGCCGCATCACCCACCCCATCGCCCGGCCGGCGGGGGTCGTCTTCGCCACCGCCGACGTCGCGGTCACCGTCCCCGGCTTTCCCGACCCCGGCGCGCTCGAGGCCGTCATCGCCTCCTGGCTGCGTATCGACGCCCGCGTCTACGCCCCCGCGGCAGCGGAGCTTTTCGCCGCCGATCCGCGCGTGGCGGCCGGCGCGCCCCGCGGGGAGCGCATCCGCGTGAGCCTGCGCGCGCCGTGGGCCCTGCGCGACGCGGACGCGTTCTACCGCCGCGCCACCGACCGCCACCTGCACCTCGCTGACGGCACGCAGATCGCCACCTCGCGCGCCCTGGCGTTGACGGAGCCTCGCACCCAGGTGTCGGGCGCGTGGCTCGGGTTGGAGAAAGTGGAGGGCCCGCAGCGCCTCGAGCGCCTGTTTGCGGGCTGGTAGCGGCTAGTGGCAATTAGGCGCCGGGCAGCTCCGGGGCGACGCCAGTGTTCTCGTACTCGGAAAGGATGTCGATGCGGCGCTGGTGGCGCTCCTCGCCCGACCACTCCTGGCCGATGAACGCGTCGACGATCGCCAGCGCCTCCTCCTCGGTGTGCATGCGGCCGCCGATGCCGATGAGCTGGGCGTTGTTGTGCTCACGGGCAAGCCGAGCGGTCTCTTCCGACCACGCCAGGGCGCAGCGCGCACCCTTGACCTTGTTCGCGGCGATCTGCTCGCCGTTGCCGGAGCCGCCGAGCACGATGCCCAGCGAGCCCGGATCGGCCACGGTGGCCTCGGCGGCGGCAATGCAAAACGCCGGGTAGTCATCGGCGGCGTCGTACTCGTGCGCGCCGCAGTCAACGACCTCGTGGCCCGCGGCCTCGAGGTGGGCCAAAATCTGATTCTTCCGCTCGAAACCGGCGTGGTCCGCTCCAAGATAGATACGCATGCTCACCACCCTACCGGCCTAGACCTGCGGGTCTTCGGTGCGGGAGCGCTTGAGTTCGAAGAAGTAGTCGAAGCCGGCCAGCGTGACGGCGGCGTCGAAAAGCGTGCCCGCCTCCTCCCCGGTGGGCACCCGCGTGATAACAGGCCCGAAGAAGGCCGTGTTGCCGAGCTTGACCACCGGCGTTCCCACTTCGTCCCCGACCTCGTCCATCGCGGTCTTGTGGTAGCCGCGCAGCAGGTCGTCTTCGTCGTTGGTGTCTGCAACCTCGGCGATCGTGGCCGGGAGGCCGACCTTATCCAGAGCGGCGGCGATGATGTCGTTGTAGGCGCCCGTGCCCTGCTTGCCGCCCTGGTGCTCGGCGTGGATCATCGTGCCCATCGCGGTGTAGAGCTCGCCGATCTTGTCCGGGTGCTCCTGCTTCACCTTGGCGAAGACGCGCGCCGGGCCCCAGGCCGCATCCATCGCCGCCATGTAGTCGGCGGGGAGATCCCGACCCTCATTGAGTACGGAAAGCGACATCGGCACCCACTCAATCTCGATGTCGCGGACCTTCTCCACCTCCTTCATCCAGCGGGAAGTCTGCCAGCAGAACGGGCATGTCGCGTCAAACCAGAAAGTAACGTGTTCAGTCATGCCACAAGCCTAGTGAAATCGGGCGGACGCGTTGCGGGGTAGCGTTGAGCGGCATGAAGACCAATCTCTCGCGTACCGACGCCACGACCCGCGCCGCCCTTTTATCCGGCGTGCACTACACCATCGATCTCGACATCACCGATGCCGACACGTTCACCTCCACTACCACCGTTCGGTTCACCTCTAAGGCCGGCGAAACCTTCTTCGACCTGGTGGCCGACACGTTCACCGCCACCCTCGACGGGGCGGAGCTTCCGGGCCGCGACATGGTGCTTGACGCCGGCACCCACGAGCTCGTTGTCACCGCAACCTCGGCCTACAACCGCACCGGCGAGGGCCTGCACAAGTTCACCGACCCGGCCGACGGCAAGGACTACCTCTACACCCAGTTCGAGCCCGCCTACGCCATGAAGGTGTTCGCGTGCTTCGACCAGCCCGACATCAAGGCCACCTACTCCATCAGCGTCACGGCTCCGGAGCGCTACGTGGTCGTGCTCAACGAGCAGGCCACCCGCGACGGCAACACGTGGAGCTGCGAGATCACCTACCCGCTGTCGACCTACCTCATCGCCGTGTGCGCCGGCGAATACATCTCCGTGCACGACACCTACACCGACGACCGCAAAGAGATCGAGCTGGGCCTGTACGCCCGCGCGAGCCTGATCGAGCACATGGACGCGGACAACCTGTTCGCCCAGACCAAGCACGGCTTCGCCTACTACCACGAGAACTTCGCCGTCGCCTACCCCTTTGGCAAGTACGACCAGATCTTCTGCCCCGAGTACAACATGGGCGCGATGGAGAACGTGGGCGCCGTGACGTTCCGCGACGAGTACATCTTCACCTCCGAGCCCACCCCGCACCGGGTGGAGCGCCGAAACGACACCATCCTGCACGAGATGGCGCACATGTGGTTCGGCGACCTGGTCACCATGCAGTGGTGGGACGACCTCTGGCTCAACGAGTCGTTCGCCACTTGGGCGGCCGCCACCGCGCAGACCGAGATCGGCGAGTACCCGAACGCCTGGGTCACCTTCGCCGCGATTGAGAAGGCGTGGGCGTACTCGCAGGATCAGCTCCCGACGACCCACCCCATCGCCGCCGACGCCCCCGACATCGAGACCGCGGAGCAGAACTTCGACGGCATCACCTACGCCAAGGGGGCCTCGGTGCTCAAGCAGCTGCAGGCCTACGTGGGCCGCGACGAGTTCTTCGCCGGCGTGCGCGAGCACTTCCGCAACCACGCCTTCGCCAACGCGACGTTCGCCGACCTGCTCGGTGCGCTCGAAACCGCCAGCGGGCGCGACCTGTCGCACTGGTCCGAGCAGTGGCTGCGCACGACCGGCGTCTCGCGCCTGACCCCGGAGATCACCGACGACTCGTTCACCGTGGTCCAGGAATCCGACGTCCAGCGCAGCCACCGGGTCGGCGTGGGGCTCTACTCGCTTGTCGACGGCCGTGTGGTCCGCACCCACCACACCGACATCTTCATCGAGGGTGAGCGGACCACGGTGCCCGAGTTCGCGGGCGTTCAGCACGACCTCGCGCTGGTCAACGACGGCGATCTCACTTACTGCCTCATGGGCCTGACCGACGCCCACATGGCGTTCGTGCTGGAGCACATGGGTGACATCGAGGACCCGATGGCGCGCGCCCTGTGCTGGTCGGCAGCGTGGGAGGCCACCCGCGACGGCCGCCTGCCGGCGCGCGAGTTCGTCCGCCTCGTGGCGGCCCACGCAGCCTCCGAGGACCAGCCCGCCGTACAGGAGCGCGTGCTCAACCAGGCCCTCACCGCCGCGACACTCTACGTGTCGCCCGAGTGGCGCGGGGAAGCCGCCGACCTGCTCAACTCCGCGCTGCGCGGTGCCGAGCCGGCGATCATCTTCGACCGCGTTCTCGCCCGCGTGCCTCTCGACGACGCGTCGGCGCAGCACTTCACCTCGCTGCTGGAGACGTCCACGAACCAGGACATTCGCTGGCTCGCGCTGACGGCTCTTATCGCCCGCGGCGACCTCGGCGTGGACGCGGCCGACTCCGAGACCGACCCCACCTCAGAAGGCGCCCTGTCTCGCCTGCGCGCGAAGGCCGTCACCGACAAGCGGTGGGCGTGGGAGGAGATCACGAGCAAGGACCACTCCAACCTGGAGTTGCGCTACCTCATGGACGGCCTGACGTTCAACCACGAGGGCCTCGAGGGCCTGTCCGAGGAATACTTCCGGATTGCGCCGGATCTGTGGGACCGCCTATCCAACGAGATGGCGCAGCGCACCCTCGAGGGCATCTACCCCATGTGGGACATCAGCCAGGACGCTGTGGACGCAGCCGACCGGCTGCTCGCCCGGACGGACTTGACCGCGGGCTTGCGCCGTGTCCTCGCCGAGGGCCGCGACCGTGCGGCCCGGGCGTTGCGCGTGCAGGGCGTCGACCGCGCCAGCGGAAACGACTGAACGTCCCGAGCGTCAGTGGGACACCCGCAGCGTCACCGAATCGGTGCGCAGCACGATGGCGGAGTAGCTGAGTAGCTCTCCGTCCTCCCACACTTTGCGCACGATGCGCTGCAGCGGCGCGGGGGTGGAGAGGCCGAGGAGCGTGCACTCCTTCTCGGAGGCGACTGTCGGCATAACCAGGTCCTCGCGCGAGCGGTGAGCGGCCGGATCCTCCCCCGGCGCGCACGTCAGGCTGCTGGCCGCGAGTCCCTCAAACTCCGACTCTCGGCCGGGCCGCAGGTAGGCCGACTCCGCCATGACGGGTCTGTCGTCCGCGAAGTGCACCATTTCCCGCATCGGAATCTGGACGTCCGGTTCCGTGCCGAAACCCAGGGCCACCATGCGTGGCGGTACCCGCTCGCCCGTGTCGACCAGCTCCGATCTCACGCGCATGCCGTGGTGTTCCAACTGATGCAACAGCCCTTCCGCCGAGCCGACATCCACGACGGGAGGGAGCGGGCGGGCGAATGTGCCACCGGTGCGGCCACGCCTGCGCTCGACCAGGCCTTCTTCCTGCAAGAGGCCGAGCGCGCGGCGGACGGTCATGCGGGCGACGCTGAAGTCCTGAACCATTTCGCGCTCCGACGGCAGCCGGTCGCCCGGGCCGAGCTCGCACGTCTCGATGCGCTGGCGCAGTTGTTCGGCAATGACTAGATACTCGTGCTTGCGTGCCATCTTCTCTACTTTTGGAGCTATTCCCGCTGTGAGTCAGGGCGAACAACTCGTACACATGTATGCACAATAGCGCATAGATTTCGGGAGAGCGAGTTACTTCGGTTCTAAATTTGCGCCAGGGCCCGCTGCAGATCCGCAATCAAGTCGGCTTCGTCCTCGATGCCCACCGAGATGCGGACGAGCTCGCCGGGCACCGCCAGCGCGGAGCCCTCCACCGCGAGGTGGGTCATGGTCGCGGGGTGCTCCACCAGGCTCTCCACCCCTCCCAAAGACTCCGCCAGGCAGAAGAGCTCGGTGGAGCGACAAAACGCCTTGGCCTGCTCCTCGGTGTCGAAGAGCACGGAGACCATCCCGCCGAAGCGCTTCATCTGCCGCGCCGCCACGTCGTGGCCGGGGTGCGACTCCAGGCCCGGGTAGCACACGCGGGCGACGTTGTCTTCGCCCTCGAGGAAGCGGGCGACCGCCTCCGCGTTGTCGCAGTGACGATCCATGCGCACAGCCAGCGTTTTCAGCCCCCGCGCGGTGAGGTAGGTGTCGAACGGCGACGGGATGGCGCCCACCCAGCCGAAGAAGAAGCGCAGCTGCTCCTGCAGGTCAGCACCGTTGGCGCACACAACCCCGCCGATCACGTCCGAGTGCCCGCCGATGTACTTGGTCGTGGAGTGCACCACGATGTCGGCACCCAGCTCCAAGGGCCGCTGCAGGTACGGGGAGGCGAAGGTGTTGTCCACCACGAGGCTCGCCCCGCCCTTGACAGCGGCGATTGCGCGGATGTCGGCGATATCGAGCAAGGGGTTGGTCGGAGTCTCGACCCAAATCGCCTTCGTCTTATCGGTCACGGCCTCCTTGACAGCCTCGACATCCGTCAGGTCAACCACGGAGTTGGACACGCCCCAGAGGGTGAATACCTGCTGGATCAGGCGGTAGGTGCCGCCGTAGGCGTCGTTGCCGATGATGATGTGGTCGCCCGGTTTGAGCAGCACGCGCAGAACGCTGTCGATGGCCGCCATCCCCGAGGCGAACGCCACGGCGAACTCGGAACCCTCCAGCGATGCGACCGTCTCCTCGAGCGCGGCGATCGTCGGGTTGCCCACCCGCGTGTATTCGTAACCGTTGCGCGTCACTGCGAGGTCGTCCTGCGCGAACGTCGTGGATGCGTAGATCGGTGTGTTGATCGGCCCGTAGAGGCTGTCTGGCGCATAACCCGCGTGGATGGCGTTGGTAGAAAACCCGGAGGGCACGTCGATGTCCTTTCCTCGGCGCTGGAAGTGTTGCAGTGTTTCTAAACCATATATAGACCAAGCTGTCCGTTAGAGCCGATTAATATGCACGTACACTTGTGAGGCGTATGACTGCGACCAGAGAAAACATCCCCGAGAACATCGACTCCGTCACCACCTGGTGGGAGGACCCGGCCACCAGGGAGGTGCTGCTCGAACGCCCGCTGAAAGTGGCGCTCATTCTCATCGTCGCGTTCGCCGTCCATTTCGTGCTCTCCCGCGTCATCACCCGCGCCGCCGACCGCAGCATTCACAGCTCGGGTGGGCGAATCGGCCTGCGCCGGAGCACGGACGAGGAGGACACCCCGCAGGCTCGCGCCCAGGAGGGGCGCAGGCAGGCGCGTATCCGCACCCTGGCCAACGTGGGGCGCTCGGCCGTCGCCATCGTCATTTGGGTGTGGGCGGCGCTGGCGATTCTCAGCGAGATCGAAGTCAACGTCGCCCCGCTTATCGCCTCGGCCGGTGTTGTCGGCGTGGCAATCGGCTTCGGCGCCCAGTCCCTTGTGAAGGACTTCCTCTCGGGCATCTTCACCCTCTTAGAGAACCAGTACGGGGTGGGTGACACCATCAGCGTCAACGGCGTCG
Source organism: Corynebacterium mycetoides (assembly GCF_900103625.1). Classification (NCBI taxonomy): domain Bacteria; kingdom Bacillati; phylum Actinomycetota; class Actinomycetes; order Mycobacteriales; family Corynebacteriaceae; genus Corynebacterium; species Corynebacterium mycetoides. Next base: position 1,191,671 of record NZ_LT629700.1, read on the forward strand.
AGGGCACCGTGGAGGACATGACACTGCGCGTGACCACGCTGCGCGATATCGACGGCGTGCTCTGGTACATCCGCAACGGCGACATCCACCAGGTCGGTAACCAGTCGGACAGGTACTCCGTCGCGCGCTTGGAGGTGCCCGTCTCCTTGACCGCAGATCCGAAACGGGCCGCCGATGTCATTCTCGCGGCCGCGCGCACGTCCGCCGCGTCCCCCGCGATTCGCGACAGCGTCATCACCGAGCCTGAGCTGCGCGGCGTGAGCACCTTCGCCACCGACCACATGACCTACCGGGTCACCCTCAACACCATGCCGGGCGAGCAGTGGGGCGTCGCGCGGTCGATGTACGAGGACATCCTTGACGCGCTGCAGGAAGCCGGCGTCACCCTGCCGGGCACCCAGCCGGTGATAATCAAGTACCATCCGGACAATCGGGACACCGGCGCATCAGGGAAGGAACAGGCAGCTGATGGAGATATCACGGGCGGGAACGGAAAGTGACGACACGCTCTACGCGCAGCTGGGCGAGGAGTTCTTCGCGCGGCTCGTTGGCGGCTTCTACGCGCAGGTGAGAGAGGACGACCTGATCGGTCCGATGTACCCCGCGGACGATTGGGGCGGGGCCGAGGATCGCCTGCGCTGGTTCCTCGTCCAGTACTGGGGAGGCCCGCACACCTTCAACGAGCAACGCGGCCGCCCCATGCTGCGCAAGCGCCATTTCCAGTTCGACATCGGTGCTGCTGAGGCGGAGCGCTGGCTCGAGCTGATGGGCAGGTCGCTGGACCAGTTCAGCGAAGACGAGCTCTCGGAGCAGCACCGCGGCATGCTGTGGAACCACATGCAGCGCGTGGCGTACATGATGATCAACACCCAGGAGGACGGGGTGGTCCGCTAAACAAACAGCCCCAGCGCGGTGGAGTGGTAGACGGTGCCGAAGGGGGCGTCGATACGCACCCAGCGCCCGGAGGTGGACACGCGCAGGTGCCGCGGAACGTCCACCGGGGCGGCGAAACCGGGGATGAGCCCGAGGGCGGTGCATGTGAAGATCATCCGCATGGGGATTTCCACGGGCTCGCCTGCCGACGCCTCCGTGTCCGCCGTGAGCACCGTCTGATTGAGCAAGGAGGCCGGGGGTCCCAGCGGGCCGGAGAACTGGCGGGCGAGGGCGCGGCCGTCGTCGGCGAGCTGGCGCACCACCGTCACGGGGACGGTGTCGCGCTCGGTGAACCCGCTGCGCGGAGGCAGCGCTCCCGGCCAGTTCGGGTCGCGGGCGGCGCCGAGTTGGGTGGAACCCGTTTGCAGGGCACTGAGCAGGTCGCTGGCGGCCACGGCGGCGCCGTCGCGGGAGACCTCACCCCGCACCCGCCGGGACGCCACGCAGTCGAACGGTGTCGTCACAAACACGTCGACCGCGGCGTCGTCGAGCTGGGCGAAACGCGCCGTCGCCGAGGCGTCGAGGTCGACCGCCCGGCCCACCAGCGCGATGAGGCCCGGGGCCCCGTCGGTAACGCGAAGGGTCTCGGGGGTCACTTTCCTTCCCCGGCGGGATTCTGCGTGAGAATGCCCAGCTCCTGCTGCGTGATGGCGCGCGGGGTGCTTGTTTGGACATCGACAACCACCAGCACGCTGGTGACCACGCAGCACACGCTGCCGTGGCGGTCCATGATGTCCTGACGGGTGGTAAAGGAGGTGTTGCCGACCTTGACCACCTCGGTTTTCACCCGCACGCTTGTGGTGTCCGGCAAGATCGGGCGGTTGTAGTCCGCCTCGACGTGGCGGACGAACACGGGGAGCGAGCTGGCGGCCCCGAAGAAATCGTTCGCGAACGCGAGGCGGGCCTCCTGCGCGTATTCAATGTAGACGGCGTTGTTGACGTGCCCGTAGCGGTCGAAGTCGTCCCACCGCACCTCGACCGCAAATTCGTGCGTGAGGTTCTCGTTGTTTTCTGCCATTGTTTCCTCCATGTGTGTCCCGGGTGTAAGCCCCGCTCCTAGCGGGTCAGCCTACGGTGGGTGACGCGCGACGGCTTGGCGGCTTCCTCGCCGAGGCGGTCAACCTTGTTCTTCTCATAGTCTCCGAAGTTGCCCTCGAACCAGAACCACTTTCCTTCCTCCACGTTGCCCTCCCAGGCCAAGATGTGGGTGCAGGTGCGGTCCAGGAACCAGCGGTCGTGGGAGATCACCACGGCGCAGCCCGGGAACTTCTGCAGGGCGTTTTCCAGCGACCCGAGGGTTTCCACATCGAGGTCGTTGGTCGGCTCGTCGAGCAGGATCAGGTTGCCGCCCTGCTTGAGCGTCAGAGCCAGGTTGAGGCGGTTGCGCTCACCGCCCGAGAGAACCTTCGACGGCTTCTGCTGGTCGGGCCCCTTGAAGCCGAACGCGGACAGGTAGGCGCGCGAGGGCATCTCGTTCTGGCCGACGTGGATGTAGTCGAGCCCGTCAGACACGACCTCCCACACGGTCTTCTCCGGGTCGATGTTGGCGCGGTTCTGGTCCACGTAGGACAGCTGGACGGTGTCGCCGACATCGACGGTGCCGGCGTCCGGCTGCTCGAGCCCGACGATGGTCTTGAACAGGGTGGTCTTGCCCACGCCGTTGGGGCCGATGACCCCCACGATGCCGTTGCGGGGCAGGGTGAACGAGAGGTCGTTGATAAGGACTCGGCCGTCGAACCCCTTGACCAGGTTTTTGACCTCCACGACCTTGTTTCCCAGTCGCGGCGGAGTCGGGATCTGGATCTCCTCGAAGTCGAGCTTGCGGTACTGCTCGGCCTCGGCGGCCATCTCCTCGTAGCGCTCCAGGCGCGCCTTGTTCTTCGCCTGGCGGGCCTTCGGAGAAGAACGCACCCACTCGAGCTCGTTCTTCAGGCGCTTCTGCAGCTTCTGGTCCTTCTTGCCGGTGACCTCGAGGCGCTCCGCCTTTTTCTCAAGGTAGGTGGAGTAGTTGCCCTCGTACGGGTAGAGCTTGCCGCGGTCCACCTCGCAGATCCACTCCGCCACGTTGTCCAGGAAGTAGCGGTCGTGGGTAACTGCCAGCACCGCACCCTTGTAGCTCTGCAGGTGGCGCTCCAGCCACAGCACGCTCTCGGCGTCTAGGTGGTTGGTGGGCTCATCGAGAAGCAGCAGGTCGGGCTCGGACAGGAGCAGCTTCGCCAGAGCGACGCGACGGCGCTCACCGCCGGAGAGGTGGGTCACCGGAGCGTCCGACGGCGGGCAGCGTAGCGCCTCCATGGCCTGCTCGATCTTGGAATCGACCTCCCACGCATCCGCGGCGTCGAGTGCCTCCTGGAGCTTGCCCATCTCCTCCATCAGCTCGTCGGAGTAGTTCGTGGCCATCTCCTCGGCGATGGCCTCGAAGCGCTGCTTCTTCTCAAAGATGTCGCCGAGGCCCTCCTCGACGTTCTCGCGCACCGTCTTCTCCTCGTTCAGAGGCGGCTCCTGCATGAGGATGCCCACAGTGGCGCCGGGATCGAGGAATGCCTCGCCGTTGTTCGGCTGATCCATTCCGGCCATGATTTTCAGCAGCGACGACTTGCCGGCACCGTTCGGGCCGACGACACCGATCTTCGCGCCCGGGTAAAAGGCCATGGTGACATTGTCAAGAATGACTTTGTCACCGATGGCCCTGCGAACGTTCTTCATCGTGTAGATGAACTCAGCCACTTGCGTTGTCCCCTTATTAGGTTGGAAAGAATTCTCCACACAGGGTACATCACGGCCGCACGGTGGCCTGGCTAGAACGGAGCCTCAGCTTCCCCGGTCGAGGCGTCGGCGAAGCTGAGATCGCGCTCGGAGCCGGCGCGGTTCGCTTGGACCATGTCCTCCGCGCTGGCGCGCACGGGGGTCTTTTCTTCCACGAGGTCCTCCGGGCCGCGTACCGTGACCGGTTCCATGCCCGACGGGGTGAAGGCCTGCTGGGATGTGCGCTGCGACGACAGCTGGTGGTTGCTGAGCTCGAAGGCGACCTTTGCGGCGCGCAGCACCTGCTTCTGTCGCGCCGCCGGTTTTCCGTTCTCATCCAGCTGGGAGTTGTCCACCCACGAGTCGGTGACAAGAGAGCCCGTGACGATAACCGGCGCCCCCTTGAACAGCGAGGCCCCTGCGTTGATGGCGAGCTGCCCCCAGCACTCGACGTCGATGTAGAGTACATCGGTTTCCTGCCAGATTGGTTTGTTGTTCTCGTCGAGCTCCCCCGTGCGGTAGCGGCGTGACGACGCGACGCGGAACTTGGTCAGGAACTTGTCCGAGTCGAAGCGGAGCATCTCCGGGTCGAAGATGAGGTTGCCGGTAATGGTGATGTGCATGTGGCTCATGCGCGAGCCCCCCTTTTCTTAAATGGTTGTGTGCCGCGGCGGACGTGCCGCGTCACCTGCACCATGGCACACACACAAGCGTTGCGGGGCGGGCGCCTGTAAACCTGTGGATAATCCCCCGGTTGTCCACAGTTCTGGAACAAATTTCGGTCTTTACTTGCGCCCGCCGGGGCCCATGGAGTATTGGGCGAGCATCTCGTTGTAGTGGCGCCAGTCCTCGTCGTCCGTCTCCTCCGCGTGCTTGTCCAGCACGCTGGATTCCGCCCGGTCCTCCCTCCACCACAAGACGAACAAGACCCCGAACACGACGGCGAGCGGGAAGGATCCCGAGGCCCAGGCGATGCCGCCGCCGGCCTTCTGGTCCGCCAGCAGGTCGGGGTTCCACGGCAGGTTGAGCGAGGTGTAGAACTCCTCGCCCATCACGATGCCCAGCTGCATGAGGTAGACGCCCATGAACAGGTGGATCGGCATGGAGACCCACAGCCACGCGAGCCGCACCTTCGCGCTGGCGCGGCCCTCGATGTGGTCGGGGCCGATGAGTTCCCAGAAGTAGAAGTACCCGGAGGCGAGGAACACACCGTTCATGATCACGTGGCCGGCGTGCTCGGAAATCATCAGCTCGTACAACGGGATGGACACGTAAAGGATGTAGAAGAAGAAGACGAACTGCGCCAAGGACACCGGCGGCCACGTCACTACGCGGAGGAAGCGGGAGCGCTCGAACGACTCCGCCCAGGCACGCGGGTTAAACTCGCCCGCCGGGTAAGAAGCCTTCACCAGCGTCAGCGGCGCGCCGAGAACGAGCAGCACCGGTGCCACCATGGAGAGCACCATGTGCACGATCATGTGGGCGGAGTACGACGCCGCCATGTGCATTCCGGTCCCCGAGGACAGCGTGACCACGATCGTGGAGCAGCCCAGCAGCCACCACGTGGTGCGCGCCGGTCTCCACCCGCGGACCCGGCGCGCCAGGTGCAGGTAGTAGGCGGCGAGCAGCAGTGCGATGACGCTGTAGAGAAGCTCGAAACGCCACTGGGTCAGCCAGGTGCTCAGCGTCAACGGCTCGGTGAGGTTGTAGCCTATCTGCAGCTCCATCTCCGTGAGATCGGTGCTGCGGGGCGGCGGCGGAGGGGTGCGACCGAGGGTGACCGCCAGGCCCGTCACCAGGGCCATGAGGAGCACCTCCACCGCGGCCAGACGCACGAACGCCGCCGGGCTGTCGCCCAGCTTCGGTATCACCAGCTGGCGGTGGGCGTACCCGATGAGCCCCAGTACCACAAGACCCACTGTCTTGGCCACGAGCACGAGCCCGTAGTCATAGGTGAACAGATCCGCGGGCCGCACGCGGATGCTTGCGTTGATGACACCGGAGACGAGCATCACCGCGAACGCGAAGAGCGCGATGCGCGAGTACCGGCGCACGGCGTTTTCCAGGTGCGGGCCGAGCCGGCGGCCGTGCGCCACCAGTGCCATCAGCGCACCGATCCACACCAGCATGAACACGAGGTGCCAAAGGAAGGAGTTGGTGCCGTAATCGTGGTCGCCGCCGGCGGCGGAGTGCCCGGTCAGGCCCAGGGGAAGGATCGTCACCACCGAGCCGATAAACAGCGCCACCTGCGACCACCAGGAGCGCGCCGCCAGTGCGCCGGCGGCAACGACGGCGGCGATCGCGGCGACGATGAGCCACACCCGGGCGTTGGCCACCTGCTCCAGCGCGGTCGCCCACGCGGCGGGCTCGAAGAGGACCTGGCCGAGCGGGGTGCCGGAGACGTCGGAAAGCACGAGCGGGATCATGGCCAGCGCGATGAGCGCGACGCTTGCCGACGCCCACCCGGCCGTGCGCGCCGCGATCACCCCGTCGACAGTCAGGCGGGCCCCGTTGAGGTCCTCGCGGGTCTTGTCCGGCGGGATGAGAAACGCGGTGAACAGCAGCGATCCGACCGCGAGCGCCGCGCAGATCCACGCGGTGGCGCGCAGCGCCGGGAGGCCGAAGGTAGTGACGGCGCCCGGGTCGGGGATGCCCAGCGCCGCAAGGGACGCGGGAGAAAACCAGGTTGCGACCGCGCCGGCTGTGACCGCCGCGACAACCGCAGCCGCAATGTAGAACGGCCACGCCGCCTTGACTGCCTGTGAGCCCACCCGTGATTCCGCCATAGCTCACCACCCTACTTTTGATGGTGTCGGCGGCCTAACCGGTCTGAAGTCACGGCGGGCCGGTGCGCTATACTTTGTCCGCCGCGCACCCGTGAACACATGCGCGGCGCTGCCCCCATAGCTCAGTGGATTAGAGCATCCGGTTTCTACCCGGCTGGTCGCGGGTTCGAATCCTGCTGGGGGCGCTTTTTGTCGGCTTCACCGGTGCCAGAACCCACATCCGGACGGGTGTCTACTGTTACACTGCGACGTACTGTTTGAGAGCACGGTCACACCCGCGCGGGCGCGCGGCACAGCAAAGACGATTGGAGAAGCACCATGACATCCCCCTATCCCCACCTGCTTGAACCACTTGATCTCGGATTCACCACCTTGAAAAACAGGGTGCTTATGGGGTCTATGCACACGGGCTTGGAGGAGGTGCCCAACGGCTTCGAGCGCATGGCGGCTTTCTACGCCGAGCGCGCCCGCGGCGGCGCGGGGCTGATTGTCACCGGCGGCATCGCCCCGAACGACGCCGGGCGGACGGCCCCGCACGGCGCGCGCATGGCTACGGAGGAGGAGGCGGCCCACCACCGGCTCGTCACCGACGCGGTTCACGCGGGAGGTGGCAAGATCGCCATGCAAATCCTGCACGTCGGCCGCTACACCTACCACGACAAGGCCGTCGCCCCGAGCCCGATCCAGGCGCCCATCTCCCCGGCTAACCCCCACGAGCTCACGGACGCCGAGGTGGAGCAGACGATTGAGGATTTCGTCCGCGCCGCCACCCTGGCGCGCAGCGCGGGCTACGACGGGGTGGAGATCATGGGCTCCGAGGGCTACCTGATCAACCAGTTCATTGCGCCCCACACCAACAAGCGCACCGACCGCTGGGGCGGCAGTTACGAAAACCGCGTCCGCTTCGCCCGGGAGATCGTGCGCCGCGTGCGCGCGGCCGTCGGGGAGGATTTCATCATCATCTACCGCCTCTCCATGCTCGACCTGGTGCCGAACTCCTCGACGCTGGATGAGGTGATCACGCTCGCTGGCTGGATCGAGCAGGACGGGGCGACGATTCTCAACACCGGCATCGGCTGGCACGAGGCGCGCGTGCCCACCATCGCGGCCTCGGTGCCGCGCGGCGCGTGGTCCTGGGTGACCAAGAAGCTTGCCGACGCCCGCGCCGAGGGAGCGTTCACGCTTCCGCTCGTGACCTCCAACCGCATCAACACCCCCGGCAAGGCCGAGGAGCTCCTCGCGCAGGGCTACGCGGACATGGTGTCCATGGCCCGGCCGTTTTTGGCGGACGCCGAGTTTGTGAACAAGGCCGCCACGGGCAGGGAGCACTTGATCAACACCTGCATCGCCTGCAACCAGGCCTGCCTGGACCACACCTTCGAGATGAAGACGGCGACCTGCCTGGTCAACCCGCGCGCGGGCTACGAAACGGAGATCGTGATCACCCCCGCCGAGTCACCGAAGCGCATCGCGGTCATCGGAGCGGGCCCCGCGGGCCTGGCGTGCGCGGTCACAGCCGCCCAGCGCGGGCACACGGTCGTGCTTTTCGACGCCGCCTCCGACATCGGCGGGCAGCTCAACGTCGCGCGGCAGATCCCGGGCAAGCAAGAGTTCAACGAGACGGTGCGCTACTTCCGCAACATGTGCGAGGAAACCGGCGTGGAGGTGCGGCTGAACACCCGCGTCGCCGCCGGGGACGTCGCGGACTTCGACGAGGTGGTCGTGGCCACCGGTGTGACCCCGCGCGTGCCGGACATCGAGGGCCTCGACCACCCGAAGGTGCTCACCTACCTCGAGGTGCTGCGCGACAAGGCGCCCGTGGGCGACAAGGTCGCCATCCTCGGCGCGGGCGGCATCGGCTTCGACGTGGCCAGCTACCTCACCGATCCGAGCGTGCTTGTCGACGCCTCCGGGGCCGACACCGGACGCGACCCGCAGCTCGACACCAGCGTCAACACCGAGGCGTTCTTCGACGCCTGGGGGGTCGACACCGACTACGACAACGCTGGCGGGCTGACCTCCCCGGAGCCGCAGCGTGCGGCGCGCCAGGTCACGCTCATGCAGCGCAAGACCTCCAAGGTGGGCGCGAACCTGGGCAAGACCACCGGCTGGATCCACCGCGCCGAGCTCAAACACCGCGGGGTTGAGATGGTCCCGGGCGTGACCTACCGCCGCATCGACGACGAAGGCCTCCACATCACCGTGGACGGTAACGAGCGCACCCTCGAGGTGGACAACATCATTCTGTGCACGGGCCAGGAGTCGCTGCGCGCCCCGTACGACGAGCTGGCCGCCGCCGGCGTGAACGTCCACCTCATCGGCGGCGCGGACGTGGCGGCTGAGCTGGACGCAAAGCGCGCCATCAACCAGGGCACCCGGTTGGCGACGGAGATCTAAGGGTCACTGCGCGGCGGCGCGGGCGTCGCTAAGCTTGAAAGCACCCTACATTCAAGGAGGCACGACATGACCGAGAAGAACTCCCCCACCAACGAAGACAGCATCAACAACCTCACCGACCCGGACGCGGACGGCGAGTTCCAGGAGGCTGTCTCCGACGACGACGCCGGGGACAAGTAATGGCCCCCGACGACGAGAACCTCAACCTCGACGGCGGGGAGGCGTCCGAGCTGGACAAGCTTCTCGACGCCTCCGTGACCCGCATCGGCAACGCACCGACGAACAACACCTCCGTCGACGACTTCGAGAACGCCGAAAACGAAACCACCTCCACTGACGAGGGCCACCTCGCGCAGCACCCGAACACGGAGTCCCGCACCCAGCAGGTCGAGCGCGGCCTCGACGACGGGAACAACCGCTCCCAGCTGTAATGGCGGCGGCGGTTACCCAGGAAACAGCGCGCGAGGCGCTCGCGGCGGTGGACAATGTCCGCCGCCGCGCTTCCACGTCCAGGACCGCGTGGGAGTGGGTGGTGCCCACGTCCCTGGCCTTCGGCGTGTCCCTTTTCCTCAGCCTGCAGGGTTCTTTCTGGGGGCTGGTGCTGGTTCTCGCTTCACTCGGGCTCGTGGTCGCCATCGAGGTTGGCGTGCGCGGCTCGGCGACGCGGGTCGCGATGAAGCAGCCGGTCCGCGACAACGAGCGGTTCGACTGGCGCACGATTGTGCCGTTCATCGTGATCTACACGGCTTGGATTTTTCTGCCGGAGGGGAACGCCGTGGTGTCGGCACTCGCCGGTGCCGCGGCCGCTGCGCTCATGCTCTTCGCCTACTGGAAGTGGTGGGACGCATGATCGACTCCGTGCTTCTCGACCTCGACGCCCTGAAGGTCTGCGCCGCGCTCGACGCCGCGGGCGCCACCGAGGGCACCGGGGGCGGGAGCCGCCGCGAGATGAGCGCCGCTACGATCGCCGACATCACCCGGCTCGCCCCGGACGTGGTGGATGCGCGCCTGGGCGTGCTGGAGGGCGCCGGGTACGCCACCTTGTTCCGGGAGATCGGGCGCGCCGGGACGACCGCGTGGGCCTCGTTGACCGTCCCCGGGATGGACGCCCTGAACGGGCACGTGGAGTCGCTGAGGGAGTACGCCGCCGGCGAGTAGGCTGGGGCGCATGACTTTCCCCGCCCCATCGGTAGACTCCTACGCGCTGGTCACCGGCGCGTCGCAAGGCATTGGCGAGGCCCTCGCCCGCGACTTGGCCTCGGCAGGCTACAACCTCATCCTCGTCGCCCGGCGCGAGGATGTGCTCATGGCGCTCGCCCGCGAACTCTCCGCTCGCCACGGCGTCGACTGCGAGGTGTTCGCCGCCGACCTTTCCACAGATCGCGACGTGACCGCGCTGATCAACCATCTGGGGCAGCGCCGGGTGAGCATCTGCATCAACTCCGCGGGCATCGCGTCTTTCGGCCCGTTTATGAAGGCCGACTGGGACTACGAGCTCAACCAGTACAACCTGAACGCCACCGCGGTCCTGCGCATCACCAAGGCGGTGCTCGACCAGATGGTGCCGCGAGGCGAGGGCGCGCTGTGCAACGTCGGCTCCGCGGCCGGCAACATGCCTATCCCGAACAATGCCACCTACGTGTTCACTAAAGCGGGTGTGAACACGTTCACCGAGTCTTTGCACTACGAGCTCAAGCCCACCGGCGTGCACTGCACGCTGCTCGCGCCGGGGCCCGTGCGCGAGGCGGAAGTGCCCGAGGAGGAACAAACGATCGTGGACAAGGTCGTGCCCGATTTCTTGTGGACCACCTACGAGTCCTGCGCCGCCGACACCCTGGCCGCCATGCGACGCAACAAGCGCCGCGTCGTGCCCGGTCCCCTATCCAAGGTCATGGACGTAGTCTCCATGTACTTCCCGCGCGGTATGCTCTCCCCGCTGATGGGTTCCTTCTACGCAAAGATGGGTGAACAGTAAATGTCCAACGGAACCACCTCCAAAAATGACCGCATCGTCTGGGTCGACCTGGAGATGACCGGTCTCGACCTGGCGCGCCACGTCATCGTGGAAGTCGCCGCGGTGGTCACAGACGCCGAGCTCAACATCCTCGGCGAAGGCATCGACATCGTCGTCCACGCCACCGAGGCGCAGCTCGCCGAGATGGACGACGTCGTGGTGTCCATGCACACCGAAAACGGCCTGCTGCCGGAGATTACCGCCTCCACAGTCAGCCTCGAGGAGGCAGAGGACGCGGTACTTGAGCTCATCGCCGAGCACTGCGACCCCGCCCACCCGGCGCCGCTGGCCGGCAACTCTATCGCGACGGACCGCGCCTTCATGCGCGCCCAGATGCCACGACTCGACGCCGCGCTGCACTACCGCATGATCGACGTCTCCGCCATCAAGGAGCTCACCCGCCGCTGGTTCCCGAAGGCGTACTACAACCAGCCCGCCAAGGGGATGGCGCACCGCGCGCTGGCCGACATCGTGGAGTCCATCCGCGAGCTCGACTACTACCGCCGCTGCGTCTTCGTCCCCGCGCCGGGCCCCGACTCCGACAGCGCGGCCGTCGCGGCCAGCCAGGCAACCGACGCCTACCAGCGGTTTTTGTAAACAACGCCCGCCATACTAAGGTGGAACGCGCTGCAAAAACAGCGATGGTGGCTGTAGTTCAGCTGGTAGAGCACCAGGTTGTGATCCTGGGTGTCGCGGGTTCGAGCCCCGTCAGCCACCCCGAATATGCCCCCGATGCACTTAGTGCGCCGGGGGCTTTGCGCTGCCGTCGCTAAACTCCTCCCAGCCCAGGTTCCAATACCCCAGGCCGTCCCAGCCGGGAAGAGTGTCTCCGTCGGAATTGACCACCTCGACGGGGTCGCCCCGGCGCACGGTTTCCTGGTACCACTTGGCGTCCTCCGTGCTCGCGTTGATGCAACCGTGCGACTGGTTGTATTCGCCCAGCGCGGCGGTGGCCCACGGCGCGGCGTGGACGTAAATGCCGGAGTAAGAAAGCTGCGTCGCGTATTTCACGGGCGTCTTGTACCCGCCGGCGTCGAGGCTGAGCCCGTATGTGGTGGAATCCATCACCATCGACTCGGTGCGGTCCCCCACAACGTAGGTGCCCGACGGGGTCGCCCACCTGCCTGGCCGCCCGAGCGAGACGGGGAAGGAGCGCAGGACCTCCCCGTTGCGCGTGACCGTCAGCGTTTTGGTGGCGTTGTCCACGGTGGTGAGCACCTCGTCGCCCACGGTAAACGACATCGTGGAGGAGTCGGCCCCGTAGATCCCGCCTCCGAGATCACGACCGTAGACGTCCGCGGTGACGGTGACGTCGGTGCCCGGCTGCCAGAATTCCTTCGGGCGCCAGACGGCAACGTTGGCGCTCTGCCAATAAAAGCCGCCTTCGCTGTCGTTCGACGTGTCCACCGTGATGGCGCGCTCGGCCTTCTTCTTGTCCGCCGGGGCGTAGGTGAAGTGGATCGGGATGGCCTGGCCCACGCCGACCTCGGCACCGTCGGCAAGGCCGAAATACACGGAGGTCTGGGCGTTCGGCACCACGGTGGTGAAGCTGCGATCGAGGGAGTTGCCAGCGCGGTCTTTGCCGACAAGCGTGTACGTGCGCCCGTAGCCCAACGGCTCGGCGGTCTGCCACTGCGTCATGTCGTCATTAAACGAGCCCTTGACCACCTTGCCCGACTCATTCGTCATCTGGACGGCGCGGATTCCCGCTTCCGCGTCCACCACGACGGGTTCCGACGGCGACACGCCCTTGGCGCCGTCCGCCACCGAGACGACGGGGGCTGAGAAGGAGGTTGTTGTCTCGGACGCGACGCTCTCTACGTGTCCACTGTCCGCCCGCCCAACGTCACCGGCCGTGCATGCGGCCACAGAGAGCCCGAGGGCCATGGCCGTCGCGGCAGCTGCGAGGCGCACCCCATTCGGCATCACACTCATATTCACCCGGCTTTCTCGCCCGGCGCGAAACCGGACAACTGCAATCTTACCCCTACCCTATCGCCTGTCCGGACAAAACCGTCAATGCCGACACTCCCACCCAGATCTCGCCCTGACCTGCCGATTTCACCCTCCATGTCGGCGGATGCTATATTTCTCTTCGTCGCAAACACGGCAGCGGGGTGGCCCGGAAGGGGCGCACACTGCAGACGTGAAGGGCATGCGCCATTAGCTCAATTGGTAGAGCAACTGACTCTTAATCAGTGGGTTCGGGGTTCGATTCCCTGATGGCGCACAGTAAACCGCAGGCCGGAGAGGATTTCCTCCCGGCCTGTCGCCATGCGGGGGTAAGTTTAACCACTATGACAACCCACCAGACAAACACCGCTCTCGTCGTCGTCGACGTGCAAAATGACTTCTGCCCCGGGGGCGCTCTCGCCACGGCGCGCGGCGACGACGTCGCGCGGGCAATCGCCGAACTCCTCGAGCGCGATCACTCCTATTCGCACGTTCTTGCCACCCAGGACTGGCACATCGACCCGGGCGCCCACTTCTCCGACACCCCCGATTTCGTGGATTCGTGGCCTGTGCACTGCGTCGCCGAATCTGAGGGTGCGCAGCTTCGCTCCCCCATCGACCCTGCACGCATCGGGGCGTACTTCCGCAAGGGCGAGTACAGCGCTGCCTATTCGGGGTTCGAGGCCGCCAATGAGGGTGTCCTGCTGGGTGACTGGCTGCGCGGCGAGGGCATCTCCGCGATCGACGTCTGCGGCATTGCCACGGACCACTGCGTGCGCGCCACCGTTCTCGACGCCTTGCGCGAGGGATTCGCCGTGAGAGTGTTCTCCCACATGTGCTCTCCCGTCGACGACGCCCGTGGCGACGCCGCCCTGGAGGAAATGCGGGCAGCGGGCGCCGAGGTGCTGTAGCTGAAAAAAGCCCCCGCGAACCGGCGGGCGGTTGTCGCGGGGGGCGTGCGGTAGTCCGAAGGGCTAGCGGCGGGCCAGGAGGCGCTGCAGCTCTTTGAGCTCCTTCTTGCGCTTGCGGCCGTTGAGCATCTTGATGCCCACGAGGACAGTGACGCCGACGCCGATGCCGGCGAGGACCTTCTGCACGGTCTCGTCCTGGAACAGGCCGGCGGCCTTGCCCTTCGCGTTGTCCGCGATCGTGGACGGGTTAGCGCGGTGGGCGAGCTCGTCGAGGGTGCTGGCGAGCTGGTTGCGGGTGCGCTCGATGTCGCGCTCGATGTCGTTGATGTCTCGTGCCACGGTGTTGTTCTCCTACGTCTGCGCTTGTCTAATCCAAAACAATCTTGCTCCCACATTAGTGTAAAAACGGGAAGCATGACCGAAAACACTCGTTTGGAACAGGGCGACGTCGCACCCCCCTTCAGCCTCGTCAACGACTCTGGCGCAACCGTGTCCCTCGCGGACTACGCGGGGCGCAGGGTGCTCGTCTATTTCTTCCCGCGCGCAAACACCCCCGGCTGCACCACCGAGGCGTGCGAGTTCTCGGAAAAGCTCAGCGACTTCAACGACGCCGAGGTGGACGTCGTCGGCATCAGCCCGGACTCCCCGGAGGCGCTGGCGAAGTTCCGCGCCGACCACGACCTGAAGATCGAACTGCTCTCCGACCCGGAGAAGTCCGTCATGCGGGCCTGGGGAGCGTACGGCGAAAAGCAGAACTACGGCAAGACGGTCGTGGGAGTCATCCGGTCGACGTTCCTCGTCGGCGCGGACGGCACTATCGAGCAGCTTCAGTACAACGTCCGCGCTTCCGGGCACGTCGGGCGCATTCTGCGCGATTGGCCGGTGTAGGCGGCAGCTCTCAGAACAGTCCTGCGGCCGAGGACGCCAGCGCGGACAGGGGCGCCGAGGATTGGGCCAGCGGCCCGAGAATGCTGGTGAGGACGTTAATGATCGGGTCCCACAGTATCGGCGGAAAGAGCGCGGCGAGGCTAGTTGACATGTAACGTTTCCTTTTCTCGGAAGATGTAAGAAAGAGTCCTCCCCTTAATCCACATTTCGAAGTGGATGCGTTGCAAGAAAGTCGGGCACCATGACGCCTCCTCCCCTCCGTAGATTCCGCACCGGCGCCCGAACAGCGCTCGCCTGCGCCTCACTCATGGCCGCGGCAGCCGTAGTGGCCCCGCCCCCGCGCACGCGCTGAGCTCCACCGCGGGGATTCTGTCCTCCCTGTCCACGCAGTCGTCTCTGTCGTCGGGAGGTTCCTCCGCCGTTTCCGTCGCCGGCGACGACGCCCCGCTGGTGACCTGGGAGCGCCCGGGTCCGCAACCGGCGCAGATCCGTTTCGAGCCCTCGCGCCCGCTTAGCGACGACGAAACGTGGGTCCTGGGCAACGTCCCCGGCGTCGAATACGCCGAGGCCTACTCCCCTGCGATGAACATGAACGTGAACATGCTCATTGCCCGCCCGGAGGATCCGGTGCTGCGCGAGGATGCCCCCACGATCTACCTGCTCAATGGGCTGATTGGCGGCACCGGGTGGTTCCAGTTCACCGACGCAGTGGACTTCTACACGTCCCGGGGCGTCAACGTCGTCATGGTCACGTCGGGGGCGTTTTCCTGCTACACCAACTGGATCCAGGGCAACGACCAGTGGGACACGTTCCTCGCGGGCGAGCTGCCCCTCGGGCTGGAGCCCGTGCTCGGCGCGAACGGCAAGCGGGCCATTATGGGCGTGTCCATGTCCGCCACGTCCGCGCTCTCCCTCGCGCAGAACAACCCGGGCACCTACGACGGCGTCGCGTCCATCTCCGGCTGCGCCTCCACGACGAGCCCGCTGGGCAAGATCGCGGCCGACGAGGTGTTCGCGTCCGCGCACATTCCGCTGACGTTCGAGGACGTCTGGGGCGACCCGCAGGGCGACTACGCGCGCTACTACGACCCGATGCTCAACCTGCGGAAGCTCTCCGACGAGTTCCAGGGTAAGGACGTCGCCATCTTTATCTCGTCGACAAGCGGGCTCGCGGGCTCGGAGTCGCTGACCACCACGAACGACGTGGCCCCGGGCGATGTGGAGCAGGCGATCAACTTCGTCACCGTTGGCGGACGGATCGACATCGGCGCCAACGTGTGCACGCACGTTCTGCACCAGCGGATGACCATGCGCGGCATCGACCATGTGGCCAGGTTCTACCCGCAAGGCACGCACAATTGGAACTCGTTTAAGTGGGCCGTGCCTGATTCGTGGCCGACGCTCGCCCCGGCGCTGGGCAAGCAGCCGCTGTAAAGGTATTCCCAACTGTATACTGTCGCGCATGGTCACCGCCGACACCACGCTACCCGGCCGCTCCGGCGCGCAGTACCTCACCCTTGCGCTGGCGTTTTTGGCCTTGTTCCTCATCCCCCCGTTCCTCGCGGTGAGCATGAGCGCGGAGGCGACCACCGCGACGCTTCTCGTCTACCTCCCGGCCGCCTCCGTCGCCCTCGGGCTTGTCGACGCCGCGTGGTTCCGCTTCACCTGGTCCTTCCCCGCCATCGCCGCCGCCATTTTCTGGGTGTCCACCCTGATGATGTATAACCCCGGCACGTGGATCTACGCCGTCGGGGTCTTCGTGCTGTGCGCCTTGGGCGGCGCGGCCGGGCGCGCCCTGCGCGGCGGGGCGAGGTAGCCGTGGAGGTGTGGGCGCTCGAGCACCCGGAGCTCGGTGCCATCCGAGTCGAGCGCGGGTACGACGCCGAGTTCACCGATCTCTACCCCGACTGGCCCACCCCCGCCGAGGGTGACATTCGCGAGATCCGGCACACGCCAACGGAGGCGTCGATACGCGAGCGGCTGTCCGACCTCAGCGCCAACCCCCCGATGCGCCTGCAGGTGAGCGTGGCCGGGCGCGTCGTGGCGCGCTACTTAATGGTCTCCTCCGGCCGCATCCCCCTGACCGAGCCCAGCCGCGAGATGCGCGGCAGCTTCGTCGTTTCTGACCGCTCCAGACCGCACCTGAGCATCGAGGCGAACTTCTTCGACGACCTGCTGAGCGTGGACTACCGCGAAGGCCCCACCGTGGTGGAGTTCGACCCGCCGCCCGGCAGCCGCGGGGAAAAGCGCCGGCGTGAGATGGAATCGAGCGCGTTCAAGCGCGTTGTATACCCGCTGGCCACTGGCCTGGGCAAGGGCGGGTGGGCCTTGGCGGCGCTCATCCTGGGCCCCATCGTCGGCCGGGTGATCGAAAGAATCGTCGATTGGCTGCGCCAATTCGTCCCCGACGTGGAGGTGCCGGGCATCTACCTGCCGGTGCCGCAGCTCCCGCAGATTTACCTGCCCACACCCCGCGTGCCGTTCCCGGAGATCGCCTGGCCCCAGCTGCCCGCCTGGCTCCTTTTCCTGCTGGGGTACTCCAAGATCTGGGTCCCCGTCCTCGCCGGCCTCGTCGTCGGGGTGCTGGCCATCCGCAACCACCGGAAGTCCGAGCGGGAGAAGGAGCGCTGGGGCAAGAATAACGGTGCGCCCGGGGAGACTTGAACTCCCACGTCCGAGGACACTGGAACCTAAATCCAGCGCGTCTGCCAATTCCGCCACGAGCGCGTGCAAGCCAACATGTTACATGGCGGTCCCTACCCCACAGGAATCGCGCCGGAGGCATCATACTTTTGATGGACTGGGCAACTTGGTAGAGTGTTTCGTTGTGAATGAACCCCACGAGCCACAGAAGCGGTCCCGCATCCGGGTCCGCGCCTGGCACATCGTGCTCCTCATTCTCGCGGTCGTGACCTCGTTACTGCTGGCCTACTGGCAATGGACGCGCTACCAATCCGGCTCCGGCACCTTCCAGAACCTGGGCTACGCTCTGCAATGGCCGTTCTTCGGGGCGTTCTTCGTCTACGCCTACCGCGCCGGCATCCGGATGGAAAACGAGAAGATCGACGCCGTCAACGCGGGAGACGCCCTCGACGAGCTCTACCAGGCGGATCTCGCCCGCTACGGACGCGACGACGCGGACGCACCCACGGAGATCGACGCCGATATCCTGCCTCCGCGCCCGGAGCTCAATGTGGAGGAGTTCAACGAGCTCAACCGGCCGCGCCGCGGACTACGCCCCGATGAAGAACCCCAGAAAGGCACCTCATGACCACCCCGCAGAGAATCCACCCGGAACGCCAGCGCCGCGTGAAGAACGCACTCACGATCTTTTCCGTCACGGCGTGGATCACGGGCACCCTGCTCCTGCTGCTCGTGGTGCGCATGGTGATGCAGTACCTGCTGAACATGGACGTCAGCGCTTTGGAATGGGTCGCCCGCGTGCACGGGCTCGCGTTCATCGCGTTCCTCATGGCGTCGCTCAATTTGGGCACGAAGGCGCGGTGGTCCGCCGTCGAGTGGCTGACCACCGCGCTGTCCGGCGTGGTGCCCCTGATGTCGTTCTTCGTCGAGGCCAAGCGCCGCCGTCAGGTCACCCAGACCTTCCAGCTCGCGGGGTAAGACCCGTTTGCCAGGCTATTTCCCGGCCGCGCGAGTGAGCACGATCGTGCCAAACCCCTCGGCCTGGCCGTTGTCCGGGTTCAGGGTCAGCGTGTCGCCGTTGAGCTGGGAGGTGTAGTTGAGGTCGCGGCCCGTCTTCGGATCGACGAATTGGAAGTCCTCGCCGTCGCGCTCGCACTTTGCGTCGTTGACCTCGCCGGTCGCCTCGGTCACGGTCCACTCGCAGTCCCCGCCGTCGAGGATGATCTCGGCCGTCGCCTGGCCCTTCGACGCGTCGGCCGGGGTGGCCTGGCCCGTCCAGGTGCCGTCGTAGTCATTCGAGGAGCCGCACGCCGCGAGAAGCGTGCCGGTGGCGAGGATGGTGGCTGCTGCGGTGATCGTCTTGAGAGTCATCATTCTTTCACTGTAGCGTGAACAGCGTCTCAGGCGCGGGCAGAGCCCGCAAGGGCGGCAATGCTGGGCGCGAGCCCCCGCAGCGCGCGGGCCCGGTGCGAGCGCGCGTTCTTCTCCGCGGCGCTCAGCTCGGCGGCCGACTTCCCACCCGCGTCGCCCGGCGCGAAGATCGGGTCGTAGCCGAAGCCGTTTTCCCCGCGCGGCGCTCGCAGGAGCGTCCCCTCCCAGCGCCCCTCCGCCGTGAACTCGTCGCCCGCCGGGGTCACCAGCGCGCAGCAGGACACGAACGCGCAGTCGCGCAACCCGATATCGGACATCTGGGCCAGCAGCAGCGCGTTGTTCGCGTCATCGTCGCCGTGGGTTCCCGACCACCGGGCTGAGAGCACCCCTGGCATCCCCCGCAACGCGTCGACGGCCAGGCCGGAATCGTCCGCCACGCACGCCAGACCCGTCGCCGCCGCCCCCGCGCGCGCCTTGATCAGTGCGTTGTCCGCGAATGTTAGCCCATCCTCTGTGGGCTCCGGGTAGGGCTCCACATCGCGCATGGACACCAGCTCCACCCCGCCAATCCCGAGCTCGGCCAAAACGGCCTCAAGCTCGCGCAGCTTCTTCGCGTTGCCCGAGGCCACGAGTATCTCTACCACCCCAGCGCCGCCTTCTGGGCGTCGATAAGCTCGCGGCAGCCCTTCTCGGCCACGTCGAGCATGGCGGCAAGCTCCGCGCGGCCGAACAGGCCGTGCTCGCCGGTGCCCTGGATCTCCACGAAGTCGCCGCCCTCGCGCATGACCACGTTGAGGTCGACCTCGGCTCGGGAATCCTCCTCGTAGGGCAGGTCGAGGGCGACGTGGCCGTCGATAAGCCCGGCGGAGACTGCCGCGACCGGGGCCAGCAGCGGCTCCCCGGGGACCAGCCCGCGCTCGGTGAGAAACGCGATGGCGTCGGCGAGTGCGACGTAGGCGCCGGTGATCGACGCCGTGCGGGTGCCGCCGTCAGCCTGTAGGACATCGCAGTCGAGCTGAATCGTGTTCTCGCCCAGCTGGGTGAGATCCACCGCGGCGCGCAGCGAGCGCCCCACAAGCCTTGAAATCTCGTGCGTGCGACCCTTGACCTTGCCCTTCATGGACTCGCGCGGCATGCGCTCGTGCGTGGCCGACGGCAGCATCGCGTACTCGGCGGTGAGCCACCCCTCGCCCGAATCCTTCTTGAAGCGCGGCACGCCGACCTCCACCGAGGCGGTGCACATGACGCGGGTGTTGCCGAACTCCACGAGCACGCTGCCCGCGGGGTTCGAGGTGAAGCCGCGGGTGATGCGCACCGGGCGCATCTCGTCGAAGGCGCGGCCGTCGTTGCGGGTGAACACAGTCCCAGTTTCAGTCATGCCAGCAAGGGTACTAGAGGTCGAAAACGTCCCCCGCGGCGCCGAGGAGAATCTCGCCGTCGAACTCGCTGCGCGCGGCGTTGAGCGTCGCCTCCTTGTCCGCCCACGGCTGAATGTGCACCAGCACCAGCGTGCGCACGCCCGCCCGGCGCGCGATCTCGCCCGCCTGCGCCCCGGACAGGTGCATCCCGTCCGGCTTCCCGTCGTGGGACGGGCCCCACGCCGCCTCGCAGAGGAAGATGTCGGCGTCGCGTGCGGCGTCGACAAGCGTGTCCGTCATCCCGGAGTCGCCGGAAAAAGCGATCACCGCGCCCGCGGGGTCTTCCACCCGCAGCGCGTGCGACTCCTTCGCCGTGTGATCCACCGGCACGGGGGTAACCGTCAGGCCCTCGATGTCCACCGGGCGGTTCGACTCCCACGGGCGAAAGTCGAAGGTGTCGGTGATGTCGTCTACCTCGTCCGGACCGTCCGCCCCCATCCGGCCGATATGCAGCGCGGTGTGGGAGGGGCCGAACATGAAGTGGCGGCGGCTGGACGGGGCCGTCGGGTGGTAGCGGCGCCACACCAGAAGCGACGCCGCGTCGGAGCAGTGGTCCGCGTGGAGATGGCTGAAAATGACGTGCGTGTCGGACGGGTCGGAGACCTCCTGCAGGGCGGCCAACGCACCCGGGCCGCAGTCCATCAGGATGCCCGGGCGGTCCGGCACCGTGATGAGGTAGGACGATCCGGGGTTGCCGGGCGCGCTGAGGCTGCCCGAGCACCCGAGAATGGTCAATTTCATGGGAACACCATGCCACGAAAACGCCGCGGAATCGAACCGGGGCGCACTCCCCGGCGCGCCGCTACCGCGCCGCGCGGCCCACGGCCGTGATCTGCGGGCCGAGGATGCGCCCCGCCAGCCGGTTGAACGCCTCCGGGTCCCCGGTGGACTCGAACACCCGCGTAGGCTCGGCCCCCGCCGGGGCCAGCATGTCGTTTTCCGTGAGGACGCGCAGCACGTCCTTGGTGGTCTCCTCCGCCGACGACACCAGCGTCACGCCGTCGCCCATCGCGAGCTGGATCACGCCCGAGAGCAGCGGGTAGTGGGTGCAGCCGAGAACCAGCGTGTCCACGCCGGCCGCCTGCAACGGCTCGAGGTAGCCCTGCGCCACGCCGAGGATCTGCCTGCCGGACGTGATGCCGCGCTCGACGAACTCCACGAACGCCGGGCACGCCGCCGCGCTCACCTCCAACCCGGGTTTGAGCGAGAACAGGTCCTGGTAGGCCCCGGAGTTGATCGTGCCGGTGGTGCCGATGACCCCAACCCGGTTGTTGCGGGTGGCGGCAATCGCGCGGCGCACGGCGGGCCGGATGACCTCCACCACCGGGACGTCGTAACGCTCGCGGGCGTCGTGCAGGAACGCGGCCGAGGCCGTGTTGCAGGCGATAACCAGCATCTTCGCGCCGCGGTCCACGAGCTCGTCGGCAATGCGCTGGGCGTGGGCGCGCACGTGGGCGATGGGCTGCGGGCCGTAGGGGCTGTGTGCGGTATCGCCGATGTAAATGAGCGATTCTCCGTGCAGCTGGTCCATCATCGCGCGCGCCACGGTCAGGCCACCTACACCGGAGTCAAAAATGCCGATGGGAGAGGAGTCAGACACGCCGCTGCCCCTTCAATGCCTGGCGCTGGGCTCTGCGATGCGCAAGCTCCGGGGGATCGTCGGAGGTAATGAGCATGCCGGCGATAATCCCGCCGATCGCGCCGAACAGGTGCCCCTGCCAGCTGACCCCCGGCGTGCCCGGCAAAACGCCCCAGATCAGGCCGGAGTAGAAGAAGCCGAGCACCACACCGAGGGTGATCTGCTGCCACGAGCGGTTGAAAAACCCCCGGACAATCAGGTAGGTCAGCCACCCGTAGACCACGCCGGACGCGCCGATGTGGTTGGTTCCGATCCCGCCGACAAACCACGTGCCCAGCCCCGCGGTCACCGCCGCGATGATGGTAACCTCCCAGAACACCCGTGACCCCGAGTAGCCGATGAGGAAGCAGAACACCGCACCCGGGATCGAGTTGGAGATCAGGTGGTTGATGTCCGCGTGCAGGAACGGGGCGGTGACAATGTGCAGCAGCGCGCTCGGATCCAGCGGGTGGATGCCGAAGTAGTTGAGGCCACCCCCGAACAGCAGCGCGTTGAGGAAGAACACCGCCCACAGCACCGCGAGGTAGCCGAAGGCGAATCGCAGGCCGGTGCCGCGCTTCTGCGCCCGCGTCTTCGCGTATTGGCGCTGCGGCGGGGCGAGCGGTCCGCCCGGAACGGGCATGCGCGGCGGGTAGGAGGACCCGACGGCGGGGGGCCTGCCGAAGCCGCCGCGCGGCGCGGGGTTGGGGTAGGGGTTGTTGTACGTCATCCCGAACGAGCCTACGCGCCTAACCCATCATGGCTGCCAGCAGCGAGTCCTGGCAGAAGGCCAGCCAGTCCAGCAGCGTCTCCCGGTCCTGCGCCTGGGCCTCTCCCCCGCGGTCGTCCTCGGAGACATAGAGGCGCATGTCGTTGAGCGCCGCAACGAAGCGCTGCGCATCCGCCTCGTCGATGGAGACGTCCACGCCCCCGGTCGGGCCGAGGGCCTCGTTGACCACTTGGAGGTTCATCAGCTTGGCCCTGATGATGTCGTTTTCGTGCAGGCTGCGCAACAAGCCGTTGTCGCCGTCGAACTCCTCATCCCCCTCCATCTCGAAATCGGGCAGGAGCCGGCGCAGCTTCGGGTCCTCCGGCGCCTGGGAGTGCCCGGTGGACAGGCCCATCATCTCGCCGAACTCGTCCTTCGGCGCGGACTGCGCCCGGGCGATGAGCGCCTCGGACACGGTGGCGGTGAGATCCCCGATGACCTCGCGTTCCAGCGGATCGAACCGGGTGGTGTACTTCACGCCTGAGCGCATCAGCCCCTTCTTGCGCTTCCAATTGTCCATGCCGTAGCCCCCTTACCCGGCCTGCTGCATCGTCGCCCAGAGCCCGGCGGTATGCAGCTTCTTCACGTCGCCCTCCACCTTGTCCTTCTCGCCGGAGGAGACGACGGCCTTGCCCTCGGTGTGCACCTGCATCATCAGCTCATTGGCCCGCTTGCGGTCGTAGCCCAGGACGGTCTGGAACACGTAGCTGACGTAGCTCATCAGGTTGACCGGGTCGTCCCACACGATGCACATCCAGGGCAGGTTCTCGCTCACGACGACGTCGACGTCGAGCTGTTCGTCCAGTTCCGGGGACGCCAGCGGCGACCCCATGACGCTCGGATGTGACGAACCTGTACGAATCATGGGGCCAACTTTACCCGCTCGCCGTCTCATGCGCGCAGGCGGCGGGTACGCTGTTGACGCATGACCGACTTTGAGCCCACACCGCATGACTCGACGGCGTTTTTGACCGACATGTACGAGCTGACCATGCTCGACGCCGCGTTCAAGGATGGAACGGCCGAGCGCCAGTGCACCTTCGAGGTGTTCGCCCGCAAGCTTTCCGACGGCCGCCGCTACGGAGTCCTCGCCGGCACGGCCCGCGTGCTGGACGCGGTGTGCAAATTCCGCTTCACGGAGCAGCAACTCGCCTCCGCCGAGTTCCTCTCGGAGCGCACGAAGGACTACCTGCGCAACTACCGCTTCTCGGGCCAGATCGACGGCTACCGAGAGGGCGAAATCTACTTCCCCTACTCCCCCTTGATGACGGTGCGCGGGACGTTCGCGGAGTGCGTGATCTTAGAGACGGTGATCTTGTCCATCTTGAACTCGGACTCCGCCGTCGCCTCTGCCGCCTCGCGCATGGTCACCGCCGCGCAGGGGCGCCCCATCATCGAGATGGGTTCCCGCCGCACCAACGAGCACGCGGCCGTGTCCGCGGCCCGCGCCGCCTACATCGCCGGGTTCTCCTCCACCTCGAACCTGGAGGCGGCGCTGCGCTACGGAATCCCGAAGTCGGGCACGTCGGCCCACGCCTGGACCCTGCTCCACGTCGGCGCCGACGGCACGCCGAACGAAAAGGCGGCGTTCCAGGCCCAGGTGGACAGCCTCGGGCCGGACACCACGCTTCTGGTGGACACCTTCGACATCACCCAGGGCGTCGCCAACGCCCTCGAGGTCGCGGGCACGGAGCTCGGCGCGGTGCGCATCGACTCCGGCGACCTCGGCATCGTCTCCCGCCAGGTGCGCAAGCAGCTTGACGACGCGGGCGCGGTCAACACCAAAATCGTCGTCTCCTCCGACCTGGACGAGTTCGTCATCGCCGGCCTGCGCGGCGACCCGGTCGACGTCTTCGGCGTGGGCACCTCCGTGGTCACGGGCTCTGGCGCCCCCACCGCCGGCATGGTGTACAAGCTGGTCGAGGTGGAGGGGCACCCCGTGGCGAAGCGCTCGCGTGGCAAGATCACCTACGGGGGCACGAAGTCAGCCCAGCGCGCCTACCGCGCCTCGGGCGTCGCGGTGGCGGAGCTCATCTACCCCTCGGGCGGGGAGATCACGCACAATCCGTCCCTGTCCTACCGCGAGATGGTTATCCCCTTGATCCGCGACGGGGAGATCGTGGAAAACCTCAATGACCTCGAGCAGACCCGCGATTACCTCGCCCTGGCCCGCACCACCCTGCCGTGGGAGGGCCTGGCCCTATCCCGGGACGAACCGGCGATCCCGACCCGTTTCGTGGGCTTCCCTGAGCCCACGGAGTAAGCGCCCGTGAGCGACCAGCCCCTAACGCAGTCCACCGAGGAACTCCTCGCCGCCGCCGTGACCGCTCTCGGCGGCGCGCGGCGCCCCGGCCAGATAGCCATGGCGAACGCAGTGACCACCGCGCTGGAATCGCAGCGCCACCTCGCCGTCCAGGCGGGCACGGGCACCGGGAAATCGCTGGCCTACCTCGTGCCCGCGATCCGCCACGCCCAGGCCACCGGCGGCACCGTGGTGATCTCCACCGCGACGATCGCCCTGCAGCGCCAGCTCATCGAGCGCGACCTTCCCCGGCTCGCCGACGCCCTAGAGCCGCTGCTCCAGCGCCGCCCCACCTTCGCGATCCAGAAGGGGCGCAACAACTACGTGTGCCTGCACAAACTCTCGCTCCCCTCCGACGTGCCGGAGGCGCTGATCGAGGAGGACGACATCTCCTGGCTCGGCCGCCACGTCAAGCGTGTCAACGAGTGGGCGCAGGGCACAGAGACCGGCGACCGCGACGACTTGGAGCCCGGGGTGCCCGACCTCGCTTGGCGGCAGGTCTCGGTCACCTCCACCGAGTGCCTCGGGGCGTCACGCTGCCCGCACGGCGAGGACTGCTTCGCCGAGCTGGCCCGGGAGCGCACCCGCGAAGCGGACCTCGTGGTGACCAACCACGCCCTGCTCGCCATCGACGCGCTGGCGGACACCGCCGTGCTGCCCGAGCACGACGTGGTCATCATCGACGAGGCCCACGAGCTCGACGGGCGCATCACCTCCGTGGCCACCAGCGAGATTTCGGCCCGGGCGCTGACCATGGCGTCGAGACGCGCGGACAAGCTCGGCGCTAAGAAGGGCGCCCTCGAATCGGTCGCGGACGACTTCTCCGCGGCCCTGAACCTCGAGGAGCCCGGCCGGTGGGAGAACATCTCCGACGCCGCCCGCGGCGGGTTCGTGGCGGTGCGCGACGCCCTGTGGCGTACGCGCGAAGCCATCGGCGCAAGCCCCGACGGGGAGGCGCAGAACCAGCCGGAGACCTTCGCCGAGCGGGAGAACCTGAAGAACCACCTCACCGACCTGCACGACGCCATCGTCCGCATCCTCGGTATCTTCGACGAGGACGACCCCGCCAAGCACACCGACGTGGTGTGGCTAACCCGGTCTGACCGGTACGGCGATTCCGTGTCCGTCGCCCCGCTGTCCGTGGCGTCCCTGCTGCGTGAGCGCCTCTTTGGCGAGCACACCGTGGTGCTCACCTCCGCCACGCTCACCATCGGCGGCAATTTCAGGGCCGTCGCCGCCGCCTGGGGGCTTCCCGACGGCGCCTGGGACAGCATGGACGCGGGCACACCGTTTCATCCCCGCTCCTCCGGCATCCTGTACACCGCCGCCCACTTGCCGACGCCCGGGCGCGACGGGCTGGCCGACGACACCCTCGACGAGATGGCCGAGCTGATCACCGCGGCCGGCGGCCGCACCCTCGGCCTGTTCTCCTCGCGCCGCGCCGCCGAGCAGGCCGCCGAGGCGATGCGCGCGCGCCTCCCCTTCGACATCTACGTCCAGGGGGAGGACTCCACCGGCGCGCTCGTGAGCAAGTTCGCCGCCAACGAGAACGCGTGCCTGTTCGGGACGCTGACACTGTGGCAGGGTGTCGACGTTCCCGGGCGCGCACTGTCGCTCGTACTCATCGACCGCATCCCTTTCCCCCGCCCCGACGACCCCCTCCTCCAGGCTCGCTCGAAAGCCGCGGACGCCGCCGGCCGCTCCGGGTTCATGGAGGTCTCGGCGACCCACGCCGCGCTGCTCATGGCGCAGGGGGCGGGCCGCCTCCTGCGCTCCGTGGACGACCGCGGCGTCGTCGCCGTCTTGGACAACCGGCTGGCGACGAAACGCTACGGCTCCTTCCTGCGCAAGAGCCTGCCCGACTTCTGGGAGACCGCGGACCCCGAGGTCGTCCGCGGAGCCCTGCGCCGCCTCGTCGCGAGCTAGGCGCGCTCCCCCAGGGCCACGCGGCCGTCGATACCCGCGGCCTCGTTGGCGTAGTCGATCTCCTCGCGCGGGATGCCCAGGATGTAGAGCACCTCGTCGAGAAACGGGTGGTTCACGCTCGCGTCGGCCACCTCGCGCAGGGCCGGCTTGGCGTTAAACGCGATGCCGAGACCGGCCACGCCGAGCATGTCGATGTCGTTCGCGCCGTCTCCCACGGCCACCGTCTGCGACATCTTCAGGCCCGAGTCCTCCGCGAACTCCGAGAGAAGCCGCGCCTTCGCCTGCCTGTCGACGATCTCCCCCACCACGCGGCCCGTCAGCTTCCCGTCCACCACCTCGAGGGTGTTGGCGCGCACGTAGTCTAGGTCGAGCTCCGTGGCGAGCCCCTCCAGGACCTGGATAAACCCGCCGGACACGACAGCCGTGCGGTAGCCCATCGAATTGAGGGTGCGGATGGTCGTGCGCGCGCCCGGGGTCAGCTGGATGTCGGCGGCGACGGCGTCGATCACGGAGGCGTCGAGGCCCTCCAGCGTGGCCACCCGTTCGCGCAGTGACTGCTCGAAGTCGAGCTCGCCGCGCATCGCACGCTCGGTGACCTCGGCCACCTCGGCCTCCTTGCCGGCGTGGGCCGCCAGCATCTCGATGACCTCCCCGGTAATGAGGGTGGAGTCGCAGTCGAAGCACACTAAGCGCTTCGCTCGGCGGTGCAGGCCGGCGTGCTCCATGGCCAGGTCCACACCCAGCTCCCTGGACAACTCCGCGAGGGCCTCGCGTGCCTCGCGTCCCCCGCCGGGGGCGTAGTCCGGCAGAGTGACCCGGAACTCCAGACCCGTCACCGGGTAGTTGGAGATCCCGTTGATACGGTCGATGTTCGCGCCGAAGCCCGCGAGGGTGGCCCCGAGGCGGGAGACCTGCTCCGCCTGCACGGGGTTGCCGAGCATCACGATGACGTGGGTGGACCGCGGCCGGGACACGCCGCGCGCCTCTGCTCCCGTTTCGATGGTCACGCGCTGCCCGAACTCCCACAGACCCGCTCGCAGCTCGCGCTCGAGGTCTGTCAGCTTCAACGGATCCATGCCCACGAATGTTGAGAGCATGAGGCGGCCGCGGAAGTCGACCTGGGAGACGTCGAGCAGCTGGACGCCGTGGTTGGCCAGCACGGTGAAGAACGCGGCGGAGACACCCGGGCGGTCGGGGCCGGAGGTTGTGATGACGGCATGCTTGAGTCCCTGCTGGAGTTCGACCTCGAAAGCGGGCATTGGGTGGTCCTTCTGTCAGTGGGCGTCGGGAGAGGTTAACGGTGCTCATGCTACCCAACGGCGCTCACCCTGCGTTCGACCGGAACGGACAAACCGGGGCGCGAGAGACCGCGTAGCGCCTTCCGGTCGAACACGCACCGGCGGGGACATACAGCAAAGACCCCCACCCGTGAGGTGGGGGTCCTCTACTCGTCAGTCAGATGCGTTTGATTAACCGCGCAGGTCGTTGATCTGGTTCTGCGCCTCATCCTTGTTGCCCGGGGAGTCGAACTCGTGGCTCGAGCCCTTGTAGGTGGTCGGAGTGCCGTCGCTGTGGCCCACGTGGGCCTCACGACGCAGGCGGCCGACCATGTGCGGGTAGTGCAGCTCGAACGCGGGGCGCTCGGAGCGGATGCGAGGCAGCGAGGTGAAGTTGTGGCGCGGCGGCGGGCAGGACGTTGCCCACTCGAGCGAGTTGCCGTAACCCCACGGGTCGTCCACGGTGACGAGCTCACCGTAGCGCCAGGACTTGAACACGTTCCAGATGAACGGCAGCATGCCGATACCCAGGATGAAGGCACCCACCGTGGACACCTGGTTCAGGAAGGTGAACCCGTCGGTGTCGAGGTAGTCCGCGTAGCGGCGCGGCATGCCCATGTTGCCCAGCCAGTGCTGGACCAGGAAGGTCATGTTGAAGCCAATGATGGTGAACCAGAAGTGGATCTTGCCCAGGCGCTCGTCCAGCATGCGGCCCGTCATCTTCGGGAACCAGAAGTACACGCCTGCGGTGGAGGCGAACACGACCGTGCCGAACAGGGTGTAGTGGAAGTGCGCCACCACAAAGTAGGAGTCGTGCAGGTGGAAGTCCAACGGCGGGGCGGCGAGCATGATGCCCGTCAGGCCGCCGAAGAGGAAGGTGAACAGGAAGCCCATCGCCCACATCATCGGGGTCTCAAACGTGATGTGGCCGTTCCACATGGTGCCGACCCAGTTGAAGAACTTCACGCCCGTCGGCACGGAGATGAGGAACGTCATGAAGGAGAAGAACGGCAGCAAGACAGCGCCCGTGGCGAACATGTGGTGCGCCCACACCGCCATGGACAGGCCCGCGATGGCCAAGGTTGCGAAGACGAAGCCGATGTAGCCGAAGATGGGCTTGCGGGAGAAGACCGGGATGATCTCGGAGATCACGCCGAAGAACGGCAACGCGAGGATGTAGACCTCGGGGTGGCCGAAGAACCAGAAGAGGTGCTGCCACAAGATGGCGCCGCCGTTGGCGGTGTCGAAAATGTGCGCGCCGAGGAGGCGGTCGTACAAAACGCCCAGAGCCGCTGCGAGCAGGAGCGGGAAGACCATCAGGGCGATGATCGAGGTGACGAAGATCGTCCAAGTGAACACAGGCATGCGGAACATGGTCATGCCCGGCGCGCGGAGGGTCAGCACAGTGGTGAGCATGTTGACCGCGGAGGCGACGGTACCGACACCGGTGGCGCCCACGCCGATGATCCACAGGTTCGCAGAGACGGACGGCGTGTGGGTGGCGTCGGCAAGCGGCATGTACATGGTCCAGCCGAAGTCGGCGGCGCCGCCCGGGGTGAGGAAGCCGGCGAGCATGGCCACGACGCCGACCTGGGTGACCCAGAAGCCGAAGGCGTTCAGGCGCGGGAAGGACACGTCCGGCGCGCCGATCTGCAGAGGCAGCACGTAGTTGGCGAAGCCCCAGACGATCGGCGTACCGAAGGCCAGCAGCATCACGGTGCCGTGCAGTGTGAAAAGCTGGTTGAACTGCTCGTTGGAGAGGAACTGCAGGCCGGGGCTGAACAGCTCGGCGCGAATGAGAAGCGCCATCAGGCCGCCCACGAAGAACCACACGAAGGACATGATGATGTAGAGAATGCCCAGTTCTTTGTGGTCGGTCGTGGTCAGCAACTTGTAAAACTTGGAGCCCTTACGGGCGTTACCCGTGGGCTCCGGACGTACCGGCGGGACGTAGCTGTCCAGCCTTGGCGCCACTGCGGTCATGCGATCCTCCTGACTGACGGCCCCTAGGCCCGCCGCTCCCGGTTACCCGGGCGCCGGCGAACCACTGGTGCCACAACTGATACCGACTCATCATAAGCCACAGGCACATGGAATTTCCAGCCCTCACAGCCCGGGCCAAGTCGGTTACTGCCGTCCGCGCGCCCGAAAGACGGCGCGCCCTCCCCTCCCGCCCGCTTTGCTCCTGCTCGGGCGGGCGACGGCGCCCTGCGGCGGGCCGGGGGCATCTTTCGCTCCCCCACCCCGAACGAGTTAGTCCGTGGCCCCCCGGAAAGCGCCCCCGTTAAACGCCCCCGGTTAGAAGTCCCAGTCGTCGTCCTCTGTGTCCTCTGCCTTGCCAATGACGTAGGAGGACCCGGAACCGGAGAAGAAGTCGTGGTTCTCATCGGCGTTGGGCGACAGGGACGCGAGGATGGAGGGCGATACCCGGGTCTCGTCCTGCGGGAAGAGACCCTCGTAGCCCAGGTTGTTCAGGGCCTTGTTGGCGTTATAGCGCAGGAATCGCTTGGCATCCTCGGTCCAGCCGAGCGGGTCGTAGATGTCCTCGGTGTACTGCGTCTCGTTCTCGTAGAGGTCGTAGAGCAGGTTGAAGGTGTAGTCCTTCAGCTCGTCGCGCGCCGCCTGGTCGAGCTCGAGCTGGCCGCGCTGGTACTTGTAACCGATGTAGTAGCCGTGGACGGCCTCGTCACGGATGATGAGGCGGATGATGTCCGCAGTGTTGGTCAGCTTGGAGTGGGAGGACCAGTACATCGGGAGGTAGAACCCGGAGTAGAAGAGGAAGGACTCCAGCAGCGTGGAGGCGACCTTCTTCTTGTGCGGGTTGTCGCCCTCGTAGTAGCTGAGGATGATCTTGGCCTTGCGCTGCAGGTTCTCGTTCTCCTCGGACCAGCGGAAGGCGTCGTTGATGGCGGGAGTGTCCGCCAGCGTCATGAAAATGTTGGAGTAGCTCTTCGCGTGCACGGACTCCATGAACGCGATGTTGGTGTAGACGGCTTCCTCGTGCATGGTCTTGGCGTCCGGCAGAAGGGAGACGGCGCCGACGGTGCCCTGGATGGTATCCAGCAGCGTCAGACCCGTGAAGACGCGCATGGTGGCCTGCTTCTCGTAGTCATTCAGCGTACGCCACGAGGGGATATCGTTGGACACGGGCACCTTCTCGGGCAGCCAGAAGTTGCCTGTCAGGCGGTCCCAGACCTCGAGATCCTTCTCGTCGGGGATGGTGTTCCAGTTGATCGCCTTGACGGGTCTAGCGTGCGATTCCAGGTAGTTGTCATACTCTTCAGTCACACGGCCCATAGTAGCCGGAGAGCAGTGTGCTAACACCGGCGGTCCGTTTGGGGATAAAATTAAGTGATATGTAAGCAAACCGAGGGCGATCCCCTTATTCTTCGAGGTTATGACTATGACGAACTCCGCTGACACCACCCCCGCGACTGCGGAACCGCTGCTCACCCGCGCCCTGGACACCCTGGGCAAGGAGATCGTCTCCGGCGCCATGGCCGCAGGCCACGTCTTCACCCTCCACGACCTCTCCTCGCGGTTTAACATCTCGCGCACAGTGTCCCGCGAGGTGATGCGGGCGCTGGAGCAGATGAGGCTGGTGACGTCGTCGCGCAGGGTGGGCATCAAGGTGCTCCCGGCCACCGAATGGGACGTGTTCGACCAGGCGGTGATCCGCTGGCGCTGGGAAAACGACTCCGAGCGCCAGCTCAAGGAGCTTCGCGAGCTGCGCTACTCCGTCGAGCCGGTCGCGGCAGTCATCGCCGCGCGCTGCGCGAACGACTCCGAGATCCAGCAGCTCATCTCTCTGGCCGAGACCATGGTTGACCTAGCGCAGAAGGGGGAGAGCGAGGACTTCCTCAGCGCGGACATGAAGTTCCACACGCTGATCCTCGAGGCGTCGCGCAACGACATGTTCCGCGCGCTGGCCCACTCCATCCTGCACGCGCTGGAGGGGCGCACCGTCTACGGCAAGCGGGATTCGATTCCTTCTGCCGAGGCGGTCGAGGCTCACCTCGCGCTGGCGGAGGCCATTGCAGCGCACGACCCGCAGGGCGCCGAGCGCGCCTCGCGGGTCGTGATGGGCGATGTCGCCTTGTGCGACTGCTAGCCGCCTACAGCATGCAGGACACGCAGCCCTCGACCTCGGTGCCTTCCAGCGCCATCTGGCGCAGGCGGATGTAGTACAGGGACTTGATTCCCTTGCGCCATGCGTAGATCTGCGCGCGGTTGATGTCGCGGGTGGTGATGGTGTCCTTGAAGAACAGCGTCAGCGACAGCCCCTGGTCCACGTACTTGGTGGCCGCGGCGTAGGTGTCGATGATCTTTTCGTAGCCGATCTCGTACGCGTCCTTGAAGTACTCCAGGTTGTCGTTGTCCATGTGCGGCGCCGGGTAGTAGACGCGGCCGATCTTGCCCTCCTTGCGGATCTCGATCTTGGAGGCGATCGGGTGGATCGAGGACGTGGAGTTGTTGATGTAGGAGATCGAGCCGGTCGGCGGCACAGCCTGCAGGTAGCGGTTGTAGATGCCGTCGCGGGCCACGTCCTCCTTGAGCTGGGCCCACTCCTGGGCGGTGGGCACCGCAATTGTCGACGCCTCGAACAACGCCTTGACCTTCTCAGTCCGCGGCTGGAAGTCGGCGGGGTCGTAGCGGTCGAAGAACGCGCCGGTGGCGTACTCGGACTTCTCGAAGTCCTTGAACCGCTCCCCCTTCTCCACGGCGATGCGGTGCGACGCCTTGATGGCCTCGTACATGACGGCGGCGAAGTAGGCGTTGGTGAAGTCGAGGCCCTCCTCCGAGCCGTACTCGATGTGCTCGCGGCCGAGGTAACCGTGCAAGTTCATCTGCCCCAGGCCGATGGCGTGGGAGGCGTCGTTGCCGTCGCGCACGGGCGGGACGGACTCGATGGAGGTCTGGTCGGCCACCGACGTCAGCCCGCGGATGGCCGTTTCGACGGTGCGGGAGAAGTTGTCGGAGTCCATCGTCTTGGCGATGTTGAGCGAGCCCAGGTTGCACGAGATGTCGTGTCCTACCTCGGCGTAGCTCAGGTCGTCGTTAAGCACGGACGGCGAATTGACCTGCAGGATCTCCGAGCAGAGGTTGGACATGTTGATGCGCCCGGTCTTGACGGGGTTGGCGCGGTTCGCCGTGTCCTCGAACATGATGTAGGGGTAGCCGGACTCGAACTGGATCTCGGCGATGGTCTGGAAGAACTGGCGCGCGTTGATCTTGGTCTTGCGAATCCGCGGATCCTCCACCATCTCCTCGTACTTCTCGGTCACGGAGATGTCGGCGAACGGGAGGCCGTAGACGCGCTCAACGTCGTACGGGGAGAACAGGTACATGTCGTCGTTGCGCTTGGCCAGCTCGAAGGTGATGTCGGGGATGACCACGCCGAGCGAGAGGGTCTTGATGCGGATCTTCTCGTCGGCGTTTTCGCGCTTAGTGTCCAAGAAGCGCAGGATGTCGGGGTGGTGCGCGTTGAGGTAGACGGCGCCGGCGCCCTGGCGCGCGCCGAGCTGGTTGGCGTACGAGAAGGAGTCTTCGAGCAGCTTCATCACGGGGATCACTCCCGAGGACTGGTTCTCAATGTGCTTGATCGGCGCCCCGGCCTCGCGGATGTTGGACAGCAGCAGGGCCACGCCGCCGCCGCGCTTGGACAGCTGCAGGGAGGAGTTGATGGCGCGGCCGATGGATTCCATGTTGTCCTCGATGCGCAGAAGGAAGCAGGAGACGAGCTCACCGCGCTGCGCCTTGCCGGCGTTGAGGAACGTCGGGGTGGCGGGCTGGAAGCGGCCGGTCATGATTTCGTCGACAAGCGCGGAGGCGGTCTCCTCGTTGCCGTTGGCCAGGAAGAGGGCGGTCATGGAGACGCGGTCCTCGAAGCGCTCGAGGTAGCGGTGGCCGTCGAAAGTCTTCAGTGTGTACGAGGTGTAGTACTTGTAGGCGCCCAGGAAGGACTGGAAGCGGAACTTGTAGGAGTAGGCGCGCTTGAAGGTGTCCTTGACGAACTGCCAGTCGTAGGCGTCGATAACCTCCGGCTCGTAGTAGTTGTTCTTCACCAGGTAGTCGATCTTCTCCTCCAGGTCGTGGAAGAAGACGGTGTTCTGGTTGACGTGCTGGATGAAGTACTGGTTGGCCGCCTCGCGGTCCTTGTCGAACTGGATCTGCCCGTTTTCGTCGTACAGGTTCAGCAGCGCGTTGAGCGCGTGGTAATCGAGCTGTTCGGCCTGGGAAACGGGCTCTGCGACAGTCTTGCCAAGGGTGGGTGAGGACACGGTGGAAGCTCCTAAGCTGTTCTTTGTTGTTTGTTGCGGCCGTACTTGCTCCGCAGGTGGGCCAGCCGCTCGGCGGTCTCGGCACGCATGGCGCCGTCAAGCTCCGCGAGCTTGTCGACGTCGCCCTGGCCGACCGGCTCCAGCCCCAGTTGCGCCGCGTTGGCGAGCAGCTGGGTGCGCACGTGCTCCACGTCGGATGCGGAGCCCATGAGTTCGAAGTTGTACAGGTGCGGCACACCGCACTTGCGCGAGATCACCTCGCCGGCGAGGCAGTAGTCGTCCCCGAAGTTGGTGTTGCCGGCCGCAATGACGCCGCGGATGAGCGAGCGGTTGTGTTCGTTGTTGAGGAAGCGGATGACCTGGACCGGCACGGGGCGGGGATTCGAGCCGGTGAGCGACGCTCCCCCGCCGTAGGTGGGACAGACGAGGACGTAGGGCTCGTCGACGCGCAGCTCTTCCTCGGTGCGGTGCAGCGGAATGCGGGCGGAGGGCAGGCCGACCTTGTCCACGAATCGCTTCGTGTTCCCGGTGGCCGAGGAGAAGTAGACGAGAAGCATGGGTGCCGCCTTATCTTCCGCCCCGGGCGCCTACGCCGCTTGGGCGAGGCTCTGGATGCGCTCTGGGCGGAACCCGGACCAGTGCTCGCCGCCGGCCTCGACGACCGGGGCCTGGAGGTAGCCCAGCGCCATGACGTAGTCGCGGGCGTCGTCGTCCAGCGTGATGTCGACGAGCGTGTACTCGAGACCTGCCTTGTCGAGGGCCTTGGTGGTAAAGGCGCACTGGACGCAGGCTGGCTTGGTGTAAACGGTGATAGACATAACCTGTGGGCTCTTCCTGGATTAAAAACGGCGGTTCTGACGGGCTCCGATTTCTTCGGAGTAACACCCACAAACACTATACTTTGTGCCGTAATTAGGCAACCGATACTATATATAGTAGTTACACCGCTGGAATTACCAGGATAGACACGGTTGCCGGCCTACATGTAGACCCTAGTACCAGTCGCATGGTCTTACACCGCTGAAATTCCTCCCGGGAACACCAAAACCGCCCCGCCTCCCTTGCGGGACGGCGGGGCGGTTTCGACGGGTTTCCGGCGACTAGCCCTGGCGAGCCTTGAAGCGCGGATCCTTCTTGTTGATCACGAACACCTTGCCGTGGCGACGCACAACCTGGGCGCCCGGCTTGTTCTTCAGCGACCGAAGCGACTTGCGAACCTTCATCGGGCGCTCCTTTCTTTACTCGATTTCCACAACGACCCCTCTGGTCCGAGGGAGTCGCAACACGGAGACAAAGGTTACCGTACCCGCGGCGGATAGCCAAAAACAGTGCAGCCTGCCTGAACTACAATGGCCCACATGACGCAGCACGACGCCTCCTTGCAGGAATCCATCATCGAGCAGCTGGGGGTCACGCCCACCATCGACGCTACCTCAGAGATCACCGCCCGCGTGGACTTCCTCGCCGACTACCTGAAAGCCGCCCGCGCCCGCGGCTTCGTGCTGGGGATCTCGGGAGGCCAGGATTCAACGCTGGCGGGCCGGCTTGCTCAGCTGGCCGTCGAAAAGCTGCGCGATGAGGGCGAGCACGCCACCTTCGTCGCCGTCCGGCTCCCCCACGGAACCCAGAGCGACGAGGCCGACGCCCAGCTCGCCCTGGACTTCATCCGCCCCGACGAACGCGTCACCGTCAACATCGAGCCCGCCACCACCGCGATGAGCCGCGCGGTCGCCGATGCGCTGGGCGTGGCCGCGCTGGGCGACTTCAACAAGGGCAACGTCAAGGCGCGGCAGCGCATGATCGCCCAGTACGCCATCGCCGGCGAGCGCGGCCTGCTGGTCATCGGCACGGACCACGCCGCGGAGAACGTCACCGGGTTCTTCACCAAGCACGGCGACGGCGCCGCCGACCTCCTCCCCCTGGCCGGGCTGAACAAACGCCAGGGCGCAGCACTCCTGCGCGAGATGGGCGCCGACCAGCGGCTGTGGGAGAAGGTGCCCACCGCCGACCTGGAGGAAGACCGCCCCGCCCTGCCCGACGAGGAGGCGCTGGGTGTGACCTACCGCGACATCGACGATTACCTCGAGGGCAAGCCGCTTGCCGACGCCCCCCGCGAGCGCCTCGAGCACCTGTGGCGCGTGGGACAGCACAAACGCCACCTGCCTCCCGGCCCGCACGACAACTGGTGGCGCTGACGCTCCCCCCTTCGCCCTTCCGCCTAAACTCGGACGGTGCAACTTGCCCCTCTTCCGCCTCAACTTGCCCCTAGTTCGGGGTGTCTGAGTTTAGGTCGAGGCGCAGGACGAGACGCGCCGCCCGCACCAGCGCGTCGCCGTAGCTCGGCCCGTGCGTCAAGGCGTGTACAGCGAGCGGGTGAAGCTGGTGCGCGGGGATGCGGCGGCGCCAGTCGCGTCCAAGGTCGCCGGATTCCAGATAGCCCTGGACAATCGCGTCATAGTGCGGGGCGCCGAACAGCTCGAGCATCGCGATGTCGGTCAACGGGTGCCCGCCGTGCGCCGCAGGGTCAATAAACCGCGGGCCGCGATCCGAGAACAGCAAATTGCCGGACCACAGATCGCCGTGGATGCGCGCGAGCGGGGCCTCATCGTCCTCCCGCAGCAGCGCGTCGCACGCCTGCGACACCAGATCCACGCCCTCGCCGCTGAGGTTGCCGGCGTCGTGGGCTTTGCGAGCGAATGGCAGGACGCGCTGGTGGACGTAGAACTCTGCCCACCGCGCCGTTGGTGTGCACTCTTGCTCCACCCGCCCGATGAAGTTCGGCCCGTCCCACCCCTCCGGAGGAGCGCCAAAGGCGGACGCACCTGCCGCGTGGATCTTCGACAGTTCCCGGCCCGCCTCGAGCGCGGCCCGACGGGTGGGGCGCGCGGAGTCGACTCGTTCAAGGGTCAGTGTGTTGGCGGCGACATCGAGGTCGTAAACCTCGACTACTGCATCGCTGCCCTCGCGCAGCCAGCGCAGCCCTGCAGCTTCCGCTGCGGCCGAACCCGGCGCGCTGCCCTGCTTCCTAAACATGTGCCGCCTCCAGGTCAAGCAGGTGTTGTTTGATGCTCAGGCCGCCGCGGTAGCCGCCGAGGGATCCGTCGCTACGCAGCACGCGGTGACAGGGAACGACAATCGGCAGGAGGTTGGTGGCGCACCCGCTGCCCACGGCCCGCACCGCCTTCGGATTCCCCAGTCGGCGCGCGAGCTCTGAGTAAGACTGCGTGCGCCCGTAGTCAATGCCGCACAGCGCACGCTGCACCGCCCCCCGGAAACCGGTGGCCAGCCGCCAGTCGAGAGCAATGTCGAACTGGCGACGCTCCCCCGCGAAATATTCAGCGAGCTGGGCCTCCGCCTCGGGGGCGTCGTGCTGCGCCGCATGCTCCCCGCTGCCGTCCTGCAATGCGCGAAGCACCGCGTCGAAATCCTCGCACTCGAAGGCGACGCGGGCGAGACCGTCCTGCGTAGCGACGAGCAGCAGATCACCTATCGGCGTAGAGGTAGTGGACCAGCGAAACGGCATACCGCCACATTCTACCCAGTGCCGACAACGGTGAGCCAGGCATCCTCGCGGAGTTTGAGACACCGCATGCGGTATGAATCTACGGTTGCCGTATACCCCCTACGGGTATAACGTCGACGGTGTGACTCCCGTGTATGTGAGGGATTTGATCATCATGGCCGTCGCGACCGATTCTGGCCGATACCCTTCGACCGTAGGAGCACTCGGGTTGGAACGAGAAGGAGCAGAAAGAGGATGAACGAGAGCCATGCTCGCCACGGCGCCAACGTGGACGAGCACCATGAGCACCACGACCACGCGGAACACGCCGGCCACGCGGAACACGCCGGCCACGCGGAACACGCCGGCCACGCGGAACACGCCGGCCACGCGGAACACGCCGGCCACGCCGGCCAGTTCCGCAGACTCTTCTGGATCATGCTGCTCATTTCGATCCCGGTCGTCGCGTTCAACGACATGTTCGCCGACATCATAGGTTACGACCTGCCGGACGCGGGGTGGGTCTGGTGGGTCTCACCGATTCTCGGAACCGTCGTCTATTTCTGGGGCGGCTGGCCCTTCCTCACCGGCGGGCTGAGCGAGATTCGCGACCGCAAGCCCGGGATGATGCTGCTGGTCTCCCTGGCGATTACGGTCGCCTTCCTCGCGTCCTGGGGTGCGAGCCTGCACCTGTTGAGCCACGAGTTGAACTTCTGGTGGGAGCTCGCACTGCTGGTGGTCATCATGTTGCTGGGCCACTGGATCGAGATGCGCTCCCTGGCCCAGACCACCTCCGCCCTTGATTCCCTGGCGGCGCTGCTTCCCGACGAAGCGGAGCGGGTCGAGGGCGACGAGGTCACCACAGTCGCACCTGCGGATCTGCGAGTTGGCGATATCGTGATCGTCCGCCCCGGGTCGTCTGTACCTGCCGACGGCCACATCGTCGACGGCAGCGCCAGCATGGACGAGTCGATGGTCACCGGCGAGTCCGCGACGGTGCGTCGCCAAGCGGGCGATCATGTCGTGGCCGGCACCATCGCGACGGACTCGGGGCTGCGCGTCGAGGTGACCGCCACCGGCGACGATACTGCCCTGGCCGGAATCCAGAAGCTCGTCGCCGATGCGCAGGCCTCGTCGTCACGCGCGCAGCGAATCGCCGATACCGCGGCGGGCTGGTTGTTCTGGTTCGCGCTGGGAGCCTCGGCCATCACCGCGCTCACGTGGACGCTGCTGGGGATGCCGGAAAGCGCGGTCGTGCGCACCATCACCGTGCTGGTCATCGCCTGCCCGCACGCCCTCGGCCTCGCGATCCCGCTGGTCGTCTCCATCGCCACGGAGCGCGCCGCCCGCGGCGGGGTGCTGATCAAGGATCGGCTCGCGCTTGAGTCCATGCGCACCGTCGACGCCGTGCTGTTCGACAAGACCGGCACGCTGACCAAGGGCGAGCCGGCCGTCACCGCGGTCGAGCCCGCGGAAGGATGGGACAAGGACACCGTGCTCGCCCTCGCCGCGGCGGCTGAGGCGGACAGCGAGCACCCGCTCGCCCGCGCCATCACCGGCGCCGCCACCTCCGCGGGGCTCCAGGTGCCGCGGGCCTCTGACTTCTCCTCGTCGCCGGCCGTGGGGGTCCAGGCCACCGTCGACGGCTCCGTCGTCCAGGTCGGCGGACCCCACCTCCTCGACCAGCAAGGCCGGGATGAGCTTCCGGTGGCCAGCCAGTGGCGGGAGGAGGGTGCCATCATCTTGCATGTGCTTGCCGACGCCCACGTGATCGGCGCCCTGCGCCTCGCCGACGAAATCCGCCCCGAGTCCCGCGACGCCGTCGACGCACTGCATTCCCACGGCGCGCAGGTCGTCATGATCACCGGCGATGCCCAGGCCGTCGCCAACACCGTCGCCGCCGAGCTCGGCATCGACCGTGTCTTTGCCGGGGTCCGGCCCGAGGACAAGTCCGCCAAGGTCAAGGAGTTGCAGGACGAGGGCATGAAGGTCGCAATGGTCGGCGACGGCGTTAACGACGCGCCCGCCCTCGCCCAAGCGGACGTTGGCATCGCAATCGGCGCCGGCACCGATGTGGCTATTAGCTCGGCGGGCGTCATCCTCGCCTCTTCCGACCCCCGGTCGGTGCTCTCGGTGATCGACCTCTCCCAGGCGAG
Organism: Corynebacterium mycetoides; assembly: GCF_900103625.1. Taxonomy (NCBI): domain Bacteria; kingdom Bacillati; phylum Actinomycetota; class Actinomycetes; order Mycobacteriales; family Corynebacteriaceae; genus Corynebacterium; species Corynebacterium mycetoides. The sequence goes on from NZ_LT629700.1 coordinate 1,231,561, forward strand.
CTACCGCAAGATGCAGCAGAACCTGTGGTGGGCCGCCGGCTACAACCTGATCTCGGTTCCGCTGGCCGCGGGTGTCCTGGCGCCGATCGGATTCGTGCTGCCCATGAGCGTGGGCGCGCTCCTCATGTCCGCCTCCACCGTCATCGTGGCCCTCAACGCCCAGCTGCTGCGTCGTCTCGACCTCACCCCGGCCGCGAGCACAGCCAAGTTCCTCGGTCGAACACCGGCGCAGTGAAGTGTGAACAAGGCCCGGGCGTTGCTAATGGGTGGAGCTAAGGGGATTCGAACCCCTGACCCCCACACTGCCAGTGTGGTGCGCTACCAGCTGCGCCATAGCCCCTTAAAGAGTATGAAGTTGTGAAAGTGGAGCTAAGGGGATTCGAACCCCTGACCCCCACACTGCCAGTGTGGTGCGCTACCAGCTGCGCCATAGCCCCGAGAACCGGGTGCTGCCCCGCAGGACAACTTCGTTTAATATACACACGCCCGTCCGGGGGCAACAAATCCCCTGGACGCACGTAATCCCGCCCCCGACAGGCGGGAGGGCGGGATTGTGGAAGATGCGGCGTTACTCGGCGGCGACGTCCACCCAGTTGGTGATCTCGCTGCCGGTCACCAGGTCCTCGCCGTCGCGCATCACGCGCGGGGTGTAGGCCTCACCGGTCTTTTCGTTCTGGTAGTCCAGGTTGGCCTGGCCCGTGGCGGTGGCCTGTTCGGCAAACGCGCCGTCCCGGATGTCCTGGACGGCCTCGTCGCTTGCACCGAACTCCTTGGCACGGTCGGCCAAGTCGTCGTTGTCCACCTTGTTGTACACGCTCTGCTGGTTCTCCAGCAGCCATGCGCGCAGGTTCCACAGCGCCTCGGCATCGCCGTGCGACGCCAGCGCGAGCTCAGCGGCCAGGGCACGCGTGGAGTGGCCCGGGCTGTACTGGTTTCCCTGGCGGTCCAGGATGGTCATGGGGTGGACATTGACGGCGAGGTCCCCGGCCTGGATTCGCTCGAGCGCGTGCTCGTCTGTCTGGGTGGCCAAGTCGGCGCAGTAGGAGCACGAGAAGTCCTCGAACAGGTCGACAGACGGCGCGTCATCTCCGCCGTCGGCCGCGGCGAGCGTGAAGTAGGGGTCCCCCTCGTTGTAGCTGACTTCGAGGTTGTCGGCCTGCACCATCTCAGCGGCAATGGCTTCGCCGCGTTGCGCGCGCCCGTTGAAGACAATCAGGCCGATGACGAGAGCGGCGATCGCAATCACTGCTAGAAGGGCCCAGAGGAACCCTGCGCCGCCCTTGTCGTTGGGGTTTTGCACCTTACGCGTGGTCACGTTTCATACACCTTTACTTTGATGACTCGTACACAACTACCCCGTATCTTAGGGGTAAAGCGCCCATTTCTTAAACGGACGGTAGATCATAAACACCGTGATCGCGATGTAGAACACGTCGCGGCCCATCGTCGCCAAGATATTGGTCCCCTCTTCGGTCGGCTCAGGGCTAAAGCACCCGCAGTCGATCACGAGCCCGCGCGACCAGGCCGACCACAACCCAATGATGAACAGGGTGAGCACCCCGATGGAAACCCAGCCCGCCGGGCGCAGCTTGATGCCCAAGAGCAGGAGTAATCCCCCGGCGAGCTCCAGCGGGCCGATGATGCGCGCCAAGAGGTCGGACCACGCCGGGGTGAAAATTTCGTAGGCCCGGATCGTCTGGGTGACATCCATATGAGCGCCGAGCTTCGACCACCCGGCGGAAATCCAAATGTACGCCATGAAGAAGCGGGCCGAGGCGGAGAGAATGTCGAGGACTACCTCGCGGGTGCCGTTGACGCGATGAGTTTGGGTCACCCCCCACACCTTAATGCAGGGGGATGGGCCGGGACAGTTGTATAGGTGTGAGTTGGGGCATCACTGTTCCGCACACAGAGACGTCGCTACTCCCCCAAAACCTCGCTGACCAGCGCCTGCGCCTCCTCCTGCACCTGCTTCAGGTGGTCGGCGCCGCGGAACGACTCGGCGTAGATCTTGTACTTGTCCTCCGTCCCCGACGGCCGCGCGGCAAACCAGGCGTTTTCGGTCGTCACCTTGAGCCCGCCGATGGCGGCCCCGTTGCCCGGCGCGTCGGTGAGCTTGGCGGTGATGGGCTCACCCGCCAGTTCGGTGGCTGTGACCTGCTCGGGGGAGAGCTTCTTCAGTGTTGCTTTCTGTTCGCGGTTGGCGGGGGCGTCGATACGCGCGTAGTCCGGCTCGCCGAACGTCGACGCCAGCTCGCGGTAGCGCTGCGAAGGTGTCTTGCCCGTCACCGCGGTGATCTCGGCGGCGAGCAGGTCGAGGATGAGACCATCCTTGTCGGTGGACCAGACGCTGCCGTCGTGGCGCAGGAAGGACGCGCCGGCGGATTCTTCGCCGCCGAATCCGATGGTGCCGTCGATCAGCCCGGGCACGAACCACTTGAACCCGACCGGCACCTCCACGAGCCTGCGCCCGAGGGCGTCGACGACGCGGTCGATCATGGACGACGACACAAGCGTCTTGCCCACGGCCGTGTGCTCGCCCCACCCCGGGCGGTGCGCGAAGAGGTAGTCGATGGCCACGGCGAGGTAGTGGTTCGGGTTCATCAGCCCGGCATCGGGGGTGACAATGCCGTGGCGGTCGGCGTCGGCGTCGTTGCCGGTGGCGATGTCGAACTTCTCGCGGTTGGCTACGAGCGACGCCATCGCGTCGGGGCTGGAGCAGTCCATGCGGATCTTGCCGTCGGTGTCCAGAGTCATGAACCGCCAGGTGGCGTCGACAAGCGGGTTGACCACGGTGAGGTTGAGCTTGTGGGCCTCGGCGATCGCCTGCCAGTAGTGCACGCTCGCCCCGCCCATCGGGTCGGCGCCGATGCGCAGGCCCGAGCCGCGGATCGCGTCCAGGTCCACCACGCTCGACAGGTCGCCCACGTAGGAGGCCATGAAGTCGAACGTGCCTGCCCGATCGTCGAGCACGCCGCTTACCGACGTCCGGCTGACACCGTCCAAGCCCCGCCCGATGTAGTCGTTCGCCCGCTGCGCGATCCAGTCCGTGGCGTCCGTGTCCGCGGGGCCGCCGTTGGGCGGGTTGTACTTGAACCCGCCGTCGCGGGGCGGGTTGTGCGAGGGCGTGATCACGATGCCGTCGGCGCGCCGCGGGTCGGTGCCGGTCACTCCCCCGGGCAGCGACGCGTTGTGGGTGAGGATGGCGTGGGAGACGGCCGGGGTGGGCGTGTAGGCCCCCGCGGCGTCGACAAGCACGTCGACGCCGCCCGCGATGAGGACCTCGAGGGCGGAGACCATCGCCGGCTCCGACAGGGCGTGGGTGTCGCGGCCGATGTAGATGGGCCCACCGATGTCGTTGGCCCGGCGGTAATCCACGATCGCCTGCGTAATCGCCAGGATGTGCTGCTCGTTGAACGCGTTGTCCAGGGAGGACCCGCGGTGGCCCGAGGTGCCGAACGCGACCGCCTGCCCCGGATCCTGCGGGTCGATCTCGCGGGTGTAGTAGGCGGTCACGACTTCTGCGATGTCGATCAGGTCGTGCGGCTGGGCGGGCTGGCCCGCGCGTTCGTGTGCCATGGTATCGGTGCTCCTTGGACGAGGTTGCGTGTCTCCTCCAATCATTCCCGCACGCGGCGGATTTCGCCACGACCCGCGGGGCTAGACTATGGCGCATGATGACACGCGCAGTCCCCGAGCCCGTGGTCGTCGGTGCGGGGGCGGCACTTGGCGCGGTTGCCCGCTATGGGGTCATGCTCGCCGTGCCGGCGGCGTCGGTGGTGCTCCTCATCGACGCTGTCGCGTGCCTGGCCATGGGGTTCTTCGCCCCCGGGAAATTCTGGGGCATGGGGGTCCTCGGGGGCTTCAGCACCTGGTCCGCGGTCGCCGTCGCCGCTGCCCGCAGCTCCGCCATTGGGGCGCTGGCCACCCTGGTCCTGTACTTCGTGGTCTGCGTGGGGGCTTGGCTGCTTGGCGACGCCTGGCGCACCCGTTCAAGGCGCCGCCCATGATAGTCAGCGTGCTCCTTGTCGCAGTGGGCGGGTTCATCGGCGGTGTGTCCCGCTGGGCGCTGAGCCACTTGCCGGGGGCGACGACCGGCACCTGGGCGGCCAACGTCGTCGGCTCGGCCGTGCTCGGGTTCGCCGTCGCCGCACCCGGGTGGTGGCCGTTGCTGCTGGGCACGGGGGTGGCGGGCGCCCTGTCGACCTTATCGACGCTGGCGCGGGAACTCGGCGAGCTGATCCGCGCCGGCCAGCGCGCCACCGCGGCGCGCTACGCGCTGACCACCGCCGTCGCGTGTCTCGTGTCGGCTTTCTTCGGTCTGCGTTACGGGGCGCTCGCCTTCGGCTAAGGCCCCGTGCGGCTACTCCGCGATCGCGTCGAGCGGCGGGGTTTTCGCAGCTCGTTGGGCGGGCCACAATGCCGCGAGAATGCCGACCACGATCGACCCGCCCAGCATCGTGCTGACGAGCGCCCAGGGGATCACGATCGCGTTGAGCCCCTGGCTCTCCAGCACCGTGAGGAACGCCCAGCCCAAGCCGAGGCCCATGAGGATGCCCATCAGCGCACCGAAGACCGCCATCTGCACCGACTCCAGGATGATCATTGTGCGGATCTGCCCGCGGCGCGAACCGACGGCACGCAGCATGCCGATCTCCTGGCGACGTTCGATCACTGAGAGGGTGAGCGTGTTGACAATGCCGAGGATCGCGATAACCACCGCCAGAGACAGCAGGGCGTAGAGGATGAACAGCATCTGGTCAATCAGCGACGCGACCTGGCCGCCCATCTCCTCCGTCGATCGGACCTGCACGACGATGTCCTGCTTGACCGCCTCCTCCAAGTTGGACCGCAGCGCGGCGTCGTCGACGCTTCCGTCGTTGTTCACGCCCACCATGATCAGGTTCACGGCGTCGGCCGGCGCCACCTGCGTGGCCAGCGAGTAGCTGACGACCGGCCCGTTGATCATGTTCGATTCCCCGAACGTTCCAACAAGCGTCGCCTCCACCTCCTTCGGGGACACTGCGGGGGCCGTGATGGTCACGGTATCCCCGACGTTCCACCCGCGCTCTGAGGCCCACGCCTCGGGGGCGATGACGGCGTTGTCGCCGAGCTCCAGGCTTCCCTCGACCGTCTCCAGGTTCATCAGCTCTGCCGGGTCTCCCTCGAACACGGGCGTGGCCCCGTACGGGCCGAACTGGTACGCGTACTCCCCGTCGACCGCGACCGGGAGCTCCGCGTACGCCACGACGTCGCCCACGCCGTCGACGTCGGCCACACGCTGCGGAAGGTCCGCCGGAACGGGGAAGCCGCCGCTGTCCGGCCCCGTGAGAACGTAGTCGGCGGTGATCTCGTTCTCCGTCACGTCCGCGACCGACTGCTTCATCGACGCCCCGAGCATGCCGATTACCGTCACTAACGCGATGCCGAGCATGAGCGCGAACGCCGTGGCGGCCGTGCGGCGCGGATTCCGTCGCGTGTTTGTCGACGCCAGGCGCCCCATCGCCCCGAAAGGCAGGCCGATGAGCCTTCCCAGGGGCGGGACAAGCGGAAGCGAAAACGCCGGGCCCGCCAGGAACATGCCGGCAATAATGCCGACGGCGGCCACCCCGACCAAGATCGCCCGGTTGCCGGTGGTGCCGTCCTCCCACGCCATTCCCGCCGCGGCTGCGACGACCGACGCCGCGATGAGCACCACCCCCATGATGGTGCGCCCCTTCAGCGGCTGCGGGGAGGCGGATTCGCTCGAGCGCATCGCTTCCACCGGCTGCACCTGCCCCGCCCGACGCGCGGGCGCCCACGCGGAGAGCATGGTGACGATTACGCCGACAACCACCGGCACCACCACGGCTTGGACGGAAAGACCCACTCCCCCGTCCGGCAACTCCATCCCGTTGGCGCCCATCACGGCCTTGATCACCGCCACCAACCCCGCTCCGGCGACAACGCCGAGCACGGAGCCGATCAGGCCGACGATGAACGCCTCCACCGCGACGGAACGGGTGATCTGGCGTTTCGACGCTCCCAGCGCGCGCAGCAGCGCGAACTCCTTCGTGCGCTGCGCGACGATCATGGAAAACGTGTTGGCGATGAGGAAGGTCCCGACCAGCAGGCCGACCAGCCCGAACGCGATGAGGAAGTAGCCGATGAAGCTCAGGGCGTCGCGCACCTGCTTGGTGGCTTCGTCGGCAAGCACCTGCCCCGTGTCCACCTTCAGCTCCGGGTGGGAGGAGCGGACAGCGTCCACCAGTTGCTCCGGCGACGTGCCATCCGCTGCCGACAGGCTCACGCGCGGCACCGCGGCGCCGTCGGTGTAGAAGTCGCTGTAGGTTTCAGGCGCCACCCTGAAAGCCAGCGCCGAGCTCGGGGTCATCTCGTCCTCGTAGAACCCGACGACGGTAAACGTGTGGCGCGCCTCCGCATCGACAACGATGAGCTCCTGGTCCAGCGCGATCCCGTACTCCTCGGCGGCGTTCTGGTTGAGTACGGCCTCACCGATAGCTTCGGGCCCGCGGCCGTCGACAAGCTCGGGCGCGGTGCCTACAACCTGCTCGGGCGGATAGTACACAGTGGCCGAGGAGCTGCCCTGGCGCGTCTGAATCGGGTCGCCATCCGTGGTCGCCGCGATGACGCTCGTGCTGCCCACGACGTTGACATGGTCGACGCCTTCGAGAGCCCTCAACTCATCCACCGTGGCGGTAGGCACGCCCGGCATTCCCTCCCCGGGGCCAGCAACAACGTCAACACCCTCAAACTGCGAGCTCACGGCGGTGCTGAACGTGCGCTCGAGCATGTTCGTGAACATCAACGAACCCGCGATGAACGCCGTGCCCAACACCACAGCCAGGACGGTCAGGGCGAGGCGGAGCTTGTGGGCGAGGATGTTACGCAGCGACACCCGCGTCATAGCAGAACCCATTTAACCCTCGATTCCCGACATGACCTGCAGGATCGACTCCATCGTCGGGTCGGTCAGCTCGTTGACGATGGAACCGTCGCGTAAGAAGATCACGCGGTCCGCGTACGAAGCCGCGCGCGCGTCGTGGGTGACAATGACAACCGTTTGGCCATCTTTGTCCACAGCATTGCGCAGAATATCCAGTACCTCGGCCGAGGCGTTCGAATCGAGATTGCCCGTCGGCTCGTCCCCGAAGATAATCTCGGGTCGGCTGACCAGAGCGCGCGCGCAGGCGACACGCTGCTGCTGCCCGCCCGATAGCTCACTGGGACGGTGGCCCAGCCGCTCCGCAAGGCCGAGGCGGCTGGTGATCTCCTCGAACCATGCCCTGTCGAGCTCGCGGCCGGCGATATCCGCCGGCAACGTGATGTTTTCCTCCGCAGTGAGGGTGGGCACAAGGTTGAAGGACTGGAAGATGAACCCGAGGCGGTCGCGCCGCAGATCCGTCAGGGCGCGCTCACTGAGATCCGCAAGCGAGGTCTCCCCGATGTACGCGGCGCCGGAGGTGAAGGAATCCAGCCCCGCCATAGTGTGCATCAACGTCGACTTACCCGAGCCGGAAGGACCCATGATGGCGGTGAACTGGTTGCGGTTGAACTCCACCGTCACGTGGTCGAGCGCCACAACGGCAGTGTCTCCCTCTCCGTACTGTTTGTACAGGTCGACGGTACGCGCGGCGGCAGCCGTGCTGCCGTACGCAGTTTCCGGATCTCTGTCTTCTGCCCGGTGCTTCGCCATCATCGTCCTTGCTGCTCCATTCTCTGTTGGCCGTCCAGCACATCGTACGTGTTCGACCGGACAAGCCATGTGACGAAACGGCGGGGAGGTGCGCTCGGGGTGCGAGGGGTTCGCGTCTCGGGCGGTGGGGGGGGTGCGGGTGATTTTTGGACGGTTTGTGGTGATTTCTGGTGTTTCCCGGGGGCGAATGCTGACCTGCACGTGCTGATGAACCGCGTAAAAGGGTTGACGAGCCGCGCACGGTCTCGACTGATCAGCAAGTGCTCGCCAGCATCTGGGCGCGCGCGGCGGAACTCGATGGAGGTGGCACTGAGTCCGCATTGCGGACTTTTCGGCGGGACGCTCTCCGCTCACCGCCTGACGGCCCGGAGTTATGAGCCGGACCTTGTGAGAAGTCCGCAATGCGAGGTTGTTGGCTATGTTGCGGAAGTAGTCCGCTTTGCGGGCTATACGATAGCTGCGATTCGTGCTCGGCGGGTTTCACCCACTAGCCGGTGATTGTGGGAAGTCCGCAATGCGGAGTTCGGGCGGGCTGCGATCCGCCAGCAGCCACGGGTCGATCTCCGCGAATAGTACGCAGTGCGGACTTCTTGCCCTGTTGTTCAGCGCCCGGCACGTCTCGTGGTGGGTTGCACCGATAAGCCCCCACTTGTGGGAAGTCCGCAATGCGGAATTCGTGACCGTGGATGGTGGGGAGCGAGTCCGCATTGCGGACTTTTCTATGTACGCGACCCGTACGCAGCGAAGCAAACCCATTAACCGAATGTTGTGGGAAGTCCGCAATGCGGAGTTTGTGCAAGTGGTCGGCGGCACGTAACCCCCGCAGGTCCGTATTGCGGACTTTTGTGGCGGGGCGTTCTCCGCGCACCACCGCGCGTGGAGCCGCAGTCATTAGCCGCTGCTTGTGGAAAGTCCGCATTGCGGACTTTATGTTTGCAAGGGAACAATAGCGGAAACTCCGCAATGCAGAGTTTCCGCAGACCACGATCCGCGCATCACCGTGCTCGTCGGGGCTCCATTAACCGACGCTTGTTGTAAGTCCGCAATGCGGAGTTTTCGGGGTGCAGCGCCGCGCGGAAAATCCGCATTACGGACTTTTTGCTGTGTTGTTCCGCGCCCGGCACGTCTCGTGGCGGGTTGCTCAGATAAGCCGTCACTTGTTGAAAGTCCGCAATGCGGAGTTTATGCAGACCACGATCCGCGTATCACCCTGCTCATCGGGGGTTCCATAAGGCGTATGCGGTGGGAAGGCCGCAATACAGTATGCCCGCAGGCAACGATTCGGGCATCCCCGTACTCGTCTAGGGATCCATTACTCGTCGCTTATTGAAAGTCCGCAATGCGGAGTTTTCGGGGTGCAGCGCCGGACGGTAAGTCCGCATTGCAGACTTGTTGCTGTGTTGTTCCGCGCCCGGCACGTCTCGTGGTGGGTTGCTCCGCTAAGCCGTCGCTTGTTGAAAGTCCGCATTGCGGACTTTTCGAGGGATGAGAACCGCACGCCGTGGGGTTAACGCGTTAGCCGTTGCTTGTTGAAAGTCCGCAGCGTGGAGTTTCTTTCTGCGAGTGGTTGCCGGCCAGCTACTCCTGCGGGTCCGCGGTGCGGACTGCTCGAGAGATCCGATCCGCGCACAGCGGGGCTCTAACGCACTAATCAAATGCTGCGGGAGGTCCGCAACGCGGAGTACCAGATTGTGGCCGCACCCGACGACTCCGCTTTGCGGGGTTTACGGTAGGGCCACGGTGCGGGTTTAGTGTTGCCGGGTGGTGCCACCGCCGTGTGTGCGCATATGTGTGTGCCCCGGTCACCAGTCACCCTGTGGTGGGGGTGTGGTGGCCGGGGCGCACAGTATTCTCTTGTTTTGTTGATTGTGAAGTTGTTGGGTCGGCGGTAACCTACTCTCCCACCCCCTCCCGGGGGCAGTACCATCGGCGCGGGCGGGCTTAGCTTCCGGGTTCGGAATGGGACCGGGCGTTTCCCCGCCGCCATCAACCACCGACACACCCAATGGGGCGTGCCGACCCACACACAAACCCGCGCACACACCGGCCTGGCCGGTCGGTGCGCACCTGTTTGATGTGGTGATGCGACAACACATATCCAATTAACCCAACCCCCGCAATCATGATCACAACAATCATGCTGCGTGTTCGGTTGGTGCGGCCTGCACCGGGTACACGCTCGTACCGTGGGGTGTGGTGTGTCAGACACTGCATAGTGGACGCGGCACACACAATAAAGTCGTGTGCTCAACATTGATCGTTTGTTTGGTTGCCCGTGTTTTTAGTCGGTGTATTAGTACCAGTCACCTCCGATGGTTACCCACCTTCCAGATCCGGCCTATCAACCCCATCGTCTCTAGGGAACCTCAACAGAAACCTCATCTTAAAACAGGCTTCCCGCTTAGATGCTTTCAGCGGTTATCCCTCCCGTACGTAGCCAACCAGCCATGCTCCTGGCGGAACAACTGGCACACCAGAGGTACGTCCGTCCCGGTCCTCTCGTACTAGGGACAGCCTTCTTCAAGTTTCAACGCGCGCGGCGGATAGAGACCGAACTGTCTCACGACGTTCTGAACCCAGCTCGCGTGCCGCTTTAATGGGCGAACAGCCCAACCCTTGGGACCTACTCCAGCCCCAGGATGCGACGAGCCGACATCGAGGTGCCAAACCATCCCGTCGATATGGACTCTTGGGGAAGATCAGCCTGTTATCCCCGGGGTACCTTTTATCCGTTGAGCGACACCACTTCCACACGTTGGTGCCGGATCACTAGTCCCGACTTTCGTCCCTGCTCGACACGTACGTCTCACAGTCAAGCCCCCTTGTGCACTTACACTCTTACACCTGATTGCCAACCAGGCTGAGGGAACCTTTGGGCGCCTCCGTTACTCTTTGGGAGGCAACCGCCCCAGTTAAACTACCCACCAGGCACTGTCCCCAACCCAGATCATGGGCCAAGGTTAAGGTATCCACTACGGTCAGAGTGGTATTTCAACAACGACTCCACCACCACTAGCGTGACAGCTTCACAGTCTCCCACCTATCCTACACAAACCGCACCGAACACCAATACCAAGCTATAGTGAAGGTCCCGGGGTCTTTTCGTCCTGCCGCGCGAAACGAGCATCTTTACTCGTACTGCAATTTCACCGGGCCTGTGGTTGAGACAGCAGGGGAGTCGTTACGCCATTCGTGCAGGTCGGAACTTACCCGACAAGGAATTTCGCTACCTTAGGATGGTTATAGTTACCACCGCCGTTTACTGGGGCTTAAATTCTCCGCTTCGGACACCAAAATGCCCTAACAGGTCCTCTTAACCTTCCAGCACCGGGCAGGCGTCAGTCCGTATACATCAACATCACGTTTTCGCACGGACCTGTGTTTTTGATAAACAGTCGCTCCCCTCTATTCTCTGCGACCACAACCAGCTCACAACCGTAAAAGTTGATCACCAACCATGGTCCCCCTTCTCCCGAAGTTACGGGGGTAATTTGCCGAGTTCCTTAACCACAGTTCACCCGACCGCCTTAGTATTCTCTACCTGACCACCTGTGTCGGTTTCGGGTACGGGCCGTACACACACTCGCTAGAGGCTTTTCTCGGCAGCACAGGATCACCCACATCACCCACAAGGGCTACGCATCACGCCTCACACACAATGAGTCCCGCATTTAACAAGGACTCGTGCCACACGCTTACACCACAATCCAATAAGTGGCTGGGCTACCTCACTGCGTCACCCCATCACTGGGCTACCACGACTCAGGCCCCACCGATTACCACCACACCACCCGCACAAGGCGGAACAGTGCGGCAACGCACAGCAGTTAGTATCACCGCTTCACCCTTTGACGCATGCACACGGGTACGGGAATATCAACCCGTTAACCATCGACTACGCCTGTCGGCCTCGCCTTAGGACCCGACTCACCCTGGGAAGACGAACTTGACCCAGGAACCCTTAGTCATCCGGCGGATAAGATTCTCACTTACCACTCGTTACTCATGCCTGCATTCTCACTCGTGCACAGTCCACAACCCCTCACGGTACTGCTTCACCCCATACACGACGCTCCCCTACCCACACACAAAAGCATGTGCCGCGGCTTCGGCGGTGTACTTGAGCCCCACTACATTGTCGGCGCGGAACCACTCGACCAGTGAGCTATTACGCACTCTTTCAAGGATGGCTGCTTCTAAGCCAACCTCCTGGCTGTCTTCGCGATCCCACATCCTTTTCCACTTAGTACACCCTTAGGGGCCTTAACCGGCGATCTGGGCTGTTTCCCTCTCGACTATGAAGCTTATCCCCCACAGTCTCACTGCCATGCACCACTTCAACCGGCATTCGGAGTTTGGCTGACATTGCTAAGATGATAGTCCCGCTCAACCAACCAGTAGCTCTACCTCCGGCAAGCACACATAACGCTGCACCTAAATGCATTTCGGGGAGAACCAGCTATCACGGAGTTTGATTGGCCTTTCACCCCTACCCACAACTCATCCCCTCAGTTTTCAACCTAAGTGGGTTCGCGCCTCCACAACCTCTTACAGCTGCTTCACACTGGCCATGGGTAGATCACCCCGCTTCGGGTCCAGGACATGCCACTTACAACACCCTGTTCGGATTCGCTTTCGCTACGGCTACCCCACCAGGGTTAACCTCGCGACATGCCGCTGACTCGCAGGCTCATTCTTCAAAAGGCACGCCATCACACACACGAGGTGCTCTGACGGATTGTAAGCGCACGGTTTCAGGAACTATTTCACTCCCCTCCCGGGGTACTTTTCACCATTCCCTCACGGTACTATCCACTATCGGTCACACTGAGTATTTAGGCTTACCGGGTGGTCCCGGCAGATTCACAGCAGATTCCACGAGCCCGCTGCTACTCGGGACACAATCCACCACACCACAATCATGCTTTCACGTACAGGGGCTCTCACCCACTCCGGCGCACCATCCCAAGTGACTTCCGCTAACACAACCATAAGCGCAGGCAAAGGTGGCAGCCCTTGCAACAAATCGCATCCCACAACCCCACACACGCAACCCCTGCCAGGTATCACACGCACATGGTTTAGCCTCATCCACGTTCGCTCGCCGCTACTAGCAGAATCATTATTATTTTCTTCTCCTACGGGTACTGAGATGTTTCACTTCCCCGCGTCACCCCCACACAAGCTATGAATTCACCTGCAGGTAACACCACACAACTGGTGCCAGGTTTCCCCATTCGGACATCCTCGGATCAACGCTTAGTTGGCAACTCCCCGAGGCATAACGCAGCCTCACACGTCCTTCATCGGCTCAGCATGCCAAGGCATCCACCGTACGCCCTACACAAAAAACACACACAAAAAACAAACACACACAAAAAATAAAGATGCTCGCGTCCACTATACAGTTCTCACACACCACACCCACCCCGCACAACCACAACCCCCCGAAAACACCCGGAAAGTCACAGCCACACACGGCAAGGCCACAAGGAAACAACACACGTGCTGCCCCAGAGACCCAACAGCATGCCAACACACCCACACTCGTTTCCTGCCTGCGGCCCACACGGACACACATCACAATGCGACACTCGCATAAGGCACTCACAACAGCCCATGCCGGTGCGCGTCCACCCGGACAATTTTTTAAAACATCAACAGTGGCAGCCACACACACGGCGACTCAACCACCACACCCACACCCCACACACAACCATGCGCACGGGGCAGGCACAAAACAATAAAGCTCCTTAGAAAGGAGGTGATCCAGCCGCACCTTCCGGTACGGCTACCTTGTTACGACTTCGTCCCAATCGCCGATCCCACCTTCGACAGCTCCCCCACAAGGATAGGCCACTGGCTTCGGGTGTTACCAACTTTCATGACGTGACGGGCGGTGTGTACAAGGCCCGGGAACGTATTCACCGCAGCATTGCTGATCTGCGATTACTAGCGACTCCGACTTCATGGGGTCGAGTTGCAGACCCCAATCCGAACTACGACCGGCTTTCAGCGATTAGCCCCACCTCACAGTGTCGCACACGCGTTGTACCGACCATTGTAGCATGTGTGAAGCCCTGGACATAAGGGGCATGATGATTTGACGTCATCCCCACCTTCCTCCGAGTTAACCCCGGCAGTCTCTCATGAGTCCCCACCACAACGTGCTGGCAACATAAGACAAGGGTTGCGCTCGTTGCGGGACTTAACCCAACATCTCACGACACGAGCTGACGACAACCATGCACCACCTGTACACCAGCCACAAAGGGAAACCGTATCTCTACAGCGATCTAGTGTATGTCAAGCCCAGGTAAGGTTCTTCGCGTTGCATCGAATTAATCCACATGCTCCGCCGCTTGTGCGGGCCCCCGTCAATTCCTTTGAGTTTTAGCCTTGCGGCCGTACTCCCCAGGCGGGGCGCTTAATGCGTTAGCTACGGCACGAACCCCGTGGAAGGGACTCACACCTAGCGCCCACCGTTTACGGCATGGACTACCAGGGTATCTAATCCTGTTCGCTACCCATGCTTTCGCTCCTCAGCGTCAGTTACTGCCCAGAGACCTGCCTTCGCCATCGGTGTTCCTCCTGATATCTGCGCATTTCACCGCTACACCAGGAATTCCAGTCTCCCCTACAGCACTCAAGTTATGCCCGTATCGCCTGCAGTCCCACAGTTAAGCCGTGGACTTACACAAACGACGCGACAAACCACCTACGAGCTCTTTACGCCCAGTAATTCCGGACAACGCTCGCACCCTACGTATTACCGCGGCTGCTGGCACGTAGTTAGCCGGTGCTTCTTATCCAGGTACCGTCACTTGCGCTTCGTCCCTGGCGAAAGGAGTTTACAACCCGAAGGCCGTCATCCCCCACGCGGCGTCGCTGCATCAGGCTTGCGCCCATTGTGCAATATTCCCCACTGCTGCCTCCCGTAGGAGTCTGGGCCGTATCTCAGTCCCAATGTGGCCGCACACCCTCTCAGGCCGGCTACCCGTCGACGCCTTGGTAGGCCATTACCCCACCAACAAGCTGATAGGCCGCGAGCTCATCCCATACCGCAAAAGCTTTCCAACCACACACCAACATGCAGCTCCTATCCGGTATTAGACCCAGTTTCCCAAGCTTATCCCGAAGTACAGGGCAGATCACCCACGTGTTACTCACCCGTTCGCCACTCGAGTACCAAAGCAAGCTTCGGCCTTTCCGTTCGACTTGCATGTGTTAAGCACGCCGCCAGCGTTCATCCTGAGCCAGGATCAAACTCTCCACAAAAACATTTCAGCAGAAACATCCAGGCGTGAAAAGCCCAAACCCAACCACAAACAAACCAACCACCACCCCCACACACAGCAAGGGCAATGAACTGGCCAATCCTAAAATTACCTACAAACACTGACCCCACAATCCGACGAGGAAAAACCAGGGCCAGCAAAAAAATGCGATCTGAAACAATCACACATCACGGTGAAACCACCAGCAATGCCGCCATCAAAGGTTCACGACACCACAACCGGCACACACCCACCCACACCCCAC
This sequence comes from Corynebacterium mycetoides, assembly GCF_900103625.1. Taxonomy (NCBI): domain Bacteria; kingdom Bacillati; phylum Actinomycetota; class Actinomycetes; order Mycobacteriales; family Corynebacteriaceae; genus Corynebacterium; species Corynebacterium mycetoides. Next base: position 1,246,799 of record NZ_LT629700.1, read on the forward strand.
ACAACGCAGAACATGAGCAGACACACCACAATGCACAACCACACAAACCACAAACAAAAAACAAAAGTACATTGGCACACTATCGAGTTCTCACACAACACACGCACACCCAAAACCAACCACGACAACAATCGCAGCCAATCAAAGGAAGCACCAGCGGTAGTTTTCCTGTCCGCCATCTCACCAGAACATCATCCGGCGGGGCGTTGTCGGTCTCGCTGACTCACACAAAGTTACACACCCCCACCACCAAACACAAACCCCCAGCACAACACACAAAAAGCTAGGGTTGTTGCTCGCGCGTAACAGTGGCGCCGAGGCGCCCCAGGTTCTCCAAGAAGTTCGGGTAGCCGCGGTCGATGTGGGAGACGTCGTGGACAGTCGTGACCCCCTCGGCAACGAGCCCCGCCAGAACGAGTCCCGCCCCGGCGCGGATGTCCGATGCCCACACGTCCGTGGAGGAAAGCGTGTTCACCCCGCGGAGCACCACGTGGTGCCCGTCAACGTTGGCGTCAGCGCCGAGGCGCAGCATCTCGTCGACGAAGCGGAACCTGGCCTCGAAGACGTTCTCCGTTATCACCGAGACTCCGTCGGCGATGGCGGAAATCCCGATCGCCATCGGCTGGAGGTCCGTCGGAAAGCCTGGGAACGGCAGCGTCTGGTAGTCGACGGCCTTGGGCCGCTTGTTTTGCCGCACCCTGAACCCGTTGTCGTAGGTTTCGATCTCCGCGCCCGCTGTCTTGAGCTTCGCCAGAGCGAGATGCAGGTGGCGCGGGGCGACCCCGCCCACCGTGATGTCCCCCTGCGTTATCGCGGCGGCGTATGCCCACGTTCCGGCGACGATGCGGTCTCCCACCACCACGTGCTCCGTCGGACGCAGCGCGTCCACGCCGTCGATGGTGATGGTGGAGGACCCCGCCCCGCTGATCCGCGCGCCCATGGAGTTGAGCATGTCGCACAGGTCGACGATTTCGGGCTCGCGGGCGGCGTTGTCCAGGGTGGTGCGGCCGTCGGCAAGCACTGCGGCGGTGACGATGTTTTCGGTCGCTCCCACCGAGGGGAAGTCGAGGGTGATTGCTGCCCCGGTGAGCTTTTCGGCCCGGGCGACCATCGCGCCGTGCTCTATGTGGGTTGTCGCCCCCAGCTTCTCCAACCCCGATTGATGCATGTCCAGGGGGCGCGAGCCGATTGCGTCGCCGCCGGGCAGCGCGACGTAGGCCTCCCTGCATCGGGCCACGAGCGGGCCGAGCACGGCGACCGACGCCCGGAACTGGCGCACCGCCTCGAAGTCGGCGTGGGGGGAAACGGCCGCAGGGGTCGTGATTGTTACGACGGAGCCGTCGATGGTGACGTCGCAGCCCAAACCGACGAGGACGTCCCGCATGAGCGGGACGTCGAGTATTTCGGGGCAGTTGTGCAGCGTGGTCGTGCCCTCGGCAAGCAGGGCGGCCGCCATGAGTTTCAGGACGCTGTTCTTGGCACCGTCGACACGCACCGCGCCCTCGAGCCGAGTACCACCGTGGACCAGAAAACGTTCTTTCACGCCCACAAGCGTACAGAATCCGCCTACGGCAGAGCGCCGATGCGGCGCGCTGCGTTGACCGCCTCGTAGCGTGTGTGCGCGCCCAGCTTGCGCATCACGCTGCGGAGATAGGACTTCACGGTTTCCGCGCCGATCCCCATCTCCTCCGCGGCCTCGACGTTGGTGTGGCCGAGCGCGACGCACGAGAGGACATCGATCTCGCGCGCGGACAGCTTTGTCGTCTGCTTGATCCGGACGGGCGAGACCATCTGGTCGCACAGCTGCTCGAGCTCCTTGCGCAGCTCCTCGTCCGCCACACGGTTAGCCAGCATGCGCAGCTTGGAATGGGTGGAGCGAACCTGCTCCCACTCGGCGCCATTCATGATGCGGCCCACCTTGGCCGCCCCCTTGCCGCCGTCCGCCTGACGCAGCGCGCTGCCGATCGCGAGATCCTGCTCGAGGCACCGCGCCGTGGTGGTGACCTCCTCGATCACCTTGTCCCCGAGACGCACGGGAGAGTGGACGCCCACGTACAGGACGCCGCGGATCTCGCGCTGCACAATCACCGGCACCGCGACAATGGAGTGCAGGCCCTCGTCCTGGATCTGCTTGTCGTACTCGTGGGAAATGACGTTGGCGCGAGTGTAATCCGAAATTCCGACGGCGCGGCGGGTTGTCACGACCCGCCCGCCGACGCCGGTGCCGGGCTCAATCACGAGATTCTGCAGCGCCGGCGTCCGCAGGCCGATCCACTGGGTAATCTGGAGCCGGTTATCCGCGAGCAGCGTCCCGTACATGGCCACCGGGATGCCAGTCGCTGTTTTCAACGCTGTGAGAGCGGCGCGGATGGCGTCGTCCTCGTCCCTGACCGTTTGCGCGTCCATAACATTCCTTACGGCCCCTCCCCGTGCGGGTTCACCCCTGTGGGTGTCCCCGCGGGGGGGAGGTTTCCAACCTCGGTTTGACGTTTAACCACGCTCAGCATATCGCACTTTTGGGGGTAACCAAATTTCGGCGACACCCACCGCGCGCGCATCTGTACCGCTCGGTTCACCTCAAAGAAACTGCTTTGTCTAGACATCGGGTGTATCGTGTGGGGTGTCCCTTTACATAAGCGGGGCTCACACCCGCCCACAACCCCGAAGATTATTCAAGGAGCACCAATGGCAAAGATTGCAAGCAACGTACTCGACCTCGTCGGCGGCACGCCGCTCGTTGAGCTGCAGCGCGTTTCCAAGGACACGGGCGCACGCGTCCTGGCCAAGCTGGAGTTCTACAACCCGGCCAACTCCGTCAAGGACCGCATCGGCAAGGCGATCGTGGAGGCCGCAGAGAAGTCCGGTGAGCTCAAGCCGGGCGGCACCATCGTCGAGGCAACCTCCGGCAACACCGGCATCGCCCTCGCTCTCGCGGGTGCGGCCAAGGGCTACAAGGTCATCTTGACCATGCCGGAGACCATGTCCGTTGAGCGCCGCGTCGTGCTGCGCGCCCTCGGCGCCCAGATCGAGCTGACCCCCGGCGCCGCCGGCATGAAGGGCGCCGTGGAGAAGGCCAACGAGATCGTCGAGCAGACCGAGAACGCCATCCTGGCCCGCCAGTTCGAGAACCAGGCCAACCCGCAGATCCACTACGACACCACGGGACCGGAGATCTGGAACGACACCGACGGCGAGATCGACATCCTCGTCGCCGGCGTGGGCACCGGCGGCACCATCTCCGGCGCCGGCAAATACCTCAAGGAACAGAAGCCCGACGTCAAGCTCGTTGCCGTTGAGCCTTCCGCCTCCCCGCTGCTGTCCAAGGGCGAGGCCGGCCCGCACAAGATCCAGGGCCTCGGCGCCAACTTCGTGCCCGGCACCCTCAACCGCGAGATCCTCGACGAGATCATCACCGTGTCCAACGAGGACGCCTTCGCAACCTCCCGCGAGCTGGCCCGCGAGGAGGGCATCCTCGGCGGCATCTCCACCGGCGCCAACCTGAAGGCCGCCCTCGAGGTCGCGTCCCGCCCGGAGAACGCCGGCAAGACGATCGTGTTCGTCGTCTGCGACTTCGGCGAGCGCTACATCTCCACCCCGCTTTTTGAGGACATCCGCGATTAATTTTCGCCGCCCGCTTGTCGACGCCCCCTGCTCACCGCTCCGGCCGAGTCCGGGGGCGTTGTTCGTTGGCGCCGGGCCTGCGCAGCGCTGATATGCTCTGACAGCATGATTGAGGTGCTGAGAACGATCTCACGAACTATCAAAGAAGATCTGGACAACGCCCGCCTGCACGACCCCGCCGCGCGCGGTGACGTCGAGAACGCGATCGTCTACTCCGGGCTGCACGCGATCTGGATTCACCGCGTCTGCCACCTCATGTGGGAGCGCGGCTGGAAGGGGCCGGCGCGCGTCCTCGCCCAGTTCAACCGGTTCCTCACCGGCATCGAGATCCACCCGGGGGCCACCATCGGCCGGCGCTTCTTTATTGACCACGGAATGGGCATCGTGATCGGGGAAACCGCCGAGATTGGCGACGGCGTGATGCTCTACCACGGGGTCACCCTCGGCGGCCAGGTGCTCACCCAGACGAAGCGCCACCCCACCATCGAGGACAACGTCACCATCGGCGCCGGCGCCAAGGTGCTCGGCCCGATCACGATCGGCGAAAATTCCGCCATCGGTGCGAACGCGGTGGTGACCAAGTCGGTCCCACCGCACTCCATCGCCACCGGGGTGCCCGCGAAGCACCGCAAGCGCATGAGCGACGAGAAAAAGCATCTCGTCGACCCCGACACCTACGTCGACCCCGGCTCCTACATTATTTAGCTACCAGTTAGCTACTGGGCCACGAGATCCTGGTAGTCCTCGTTCTTCGCCAGAAAGCGGGCGACGGCCGAGCACGTGGGGATGATCTTCTTGCCCTGCTCCCGCGTCTCATCCAGCGCCACCTGGATCAGCGGCGAGGACAGGCCCTGGCCGCGGTACTCAGGCAGGACCACGGTGTGGTTAAAGTCGCGCACATCGCCGCGCTCGCTAAACGCCGTGTACCCGGCCACCTGGCCGTCGACAAGTATCTCGTAGCGGCTCTGCGCCTCGTTGAGACGGACGTCGTTATTGGACTGATTATCGGACATGGAATCGTTCCTTTCATTCGATTGGTGTCCCACCACTCTAATGAAAAGCCAGCGACATAACACGAAACCCCTTCCACCGCACGGTGAAGGGGGTTGTGGTGTGGCCAGAGCCAGGATCGAACTGGCGACCCCACACTTTTCAGGCGTGTGCTCTACCGACTGAGCTATCTGGCCAGAACTGCTTTATAACAAAAGCTGTTCTGCGACCCTGACGGGACTTGAACCCGCGACCTCCGCCGTGACAGGGCGGCGCGCTAACCAACTGCGCCACAGGGCCAGATGTGAAATTTTCGCGCTTCTGCGGTGTTCCTTTCGGTGTTTTAACCGCATTGTGCACGATTTGTAACTCTACACAGAGCGCCGAATGAACTCCAAATCGCCAGTGCAGGGCGATTTTAGGGGGAAATGAGGAACGGTCAAGGCTTCCGTGAGAAAACCTTGACCGTTTCGTTTGCGACCCTGACGGGACTTGAACCCGCGACCTCCGCCGTGACAGGGCGGCGCGCTAACCAACTGCGCCACAGGGCCATATAGTTGTGTACGGAACTTGGTCCGCGTACCCCCAACGGGATTCGAACCCGTGTTGCCGCCGTGAAAGGGCGGAGTCCTAGGCCTCTAGACGATGGGGGCTAGACAGCCCGCTCATCATAAGCCAGCACCGGAACCTGGTACAAACCTGCAGGCCATGTAGAGTTTCGTTCATGACTACTCCCGCGCCCGAGCACAGCCACGGTTACAGCCACGACCGAGCCCGCTACTCCTCGCGTCTCAAGCGCATCGAGGGACAGGTTCGCGGCGTGCAACGCATGATTGAGGAGGACCAGTACTGCATCGACATCCTCACCCAGATCTCCGCCATCACCTCCGCGCTGGAAAACGTCGGGCTCTCGCTTCTCGACGAGCACCTGAAGCACTGCGTCGTCGGCGCCGTCAACAACGGGGACGTCGACGCTAAGGTGGAGGAGGCAATGAAGGCAATCAAGAGAATGGTGAAGAGCTGATGGCTGAAGCAAAGATTTACGACGCAGAACTCAACCCGAGCAAGGACGAGATTGCTTCCCGGTACTCCCCGATTGTCAACCAGCAGGGCTCCTACCGGGCCGTCGACCCAGACGGCAAGGTAGGCATCGAAATCCTCGTGGGCGAAGACAGCGAGGGCAATCTCGCCCAGCTCGGCCTGTCCTACCGCGAGGCGGGCCACGCTCTTGACGACGAGCTCACACCCCTGACCCACTCCGAGCTGGGCGAGCGATCCGTGGCGTACCTGACGGCGGATCCCGTTGCCGTGCGTGAGATCATCGCGCTGATTCTCACCGGCGGGCACGGGGCCGACTTCTCCTTCGGCGAACCGATTTTCGACGTGTACGGGACCGGCACGAACGCCGACGCCACGGTGACCAACGTGGACATCCAGGAGCACAACTCCTACACCGCCATCGGCGAGGCGGAGATCAACGGCGAGGAGAAGAAGTTTCAGCTGCGCCTGCAGAAGAGGGTGGTTGCCCAGCAGCAGTCCGGCGAGGGCGAGCTCGCGCTGGTCAAGGAGGGCAACGTCACCCTCATCCGACTCGAGCTCTGGCGCTAACGCACAATCGGAATCACGCGGGCCCGCGCTTCGGCGGTGGAGACGATCTCCTTGCCGAAGGGGAAGCAGGTTACCGGGATGAGCTTGATGTTCGCCCAGGCGAGCGGCAGGCCGATGACCGTGACGGCCTGCACGACGGCGGTACCGATGTGGCCGATGGCCAGCCACAGCCCGGCGATCACGAACCACACGGCGTTGCCTATCGTGCTCGCCGCCCCCGAGCGGACCTGCACCACTTCCCTACCGAACGGCCACAGCACGTAGCCGGCGATGCGGAAGGACGCCAACCCGAACGGGATGGTCACGATGAAGATGCACGCGATGATTCCCGCGAGCACGTAGCCGAGGAACAGCCAGATGCCGGCGGTGACAACCCAGATGACGTTGAGGACGAGACGTATGAGACCCATGCCTTAACGGTACCGCTTATTGTGGGCCCTCCGGGGCTCGAACCCGGGACCTGCGGATTAAAAGTCCGTAGCTCTACCAACTGAGCTAAAGGCCCGACGTACCCATGGTAGCGGGTTGGCCGCGCAGGTTTGAAATCGGGCGCGGAAACGTCGAACGCCCTGCTCCCGGCGGCGTTGAGCAGGGCGTCGACAAGCGGAGGCTCTAGCCTTCGACCTTCATGGTTCCGGTCTCGAGCGAGCGGAGGTGGAAGTCGAACGCGTGGCGCAGATCGTGCGGGGTCTGCTGGAACCTCGACTTCGCGGCCTGCTCGACGTACTCCTCGAGCAGCGGGCGGTACGACGGGTGGGCGATGGAGATCATCTTGGCCACGCGGTCCCGGGGAGCCAGGCCGCGCAGGTCGGCGACACCGTACTCGGTGACGAAGACCATCGCGTCGTGCTCGGTGTGGTCGACATGCGACACGAACGGCACAATGGCGGAAATGGCTCCGCCCTTCGCCTCCGACGGGGAGATGAACGAGGAGATGTAGGCGTTGCGCGTGAAGTCGCCGGAGCCACCGAGGGCGTTCATGAGGCGGGAGCCGTTGATGTGGGTCGAGTTGGCGTTGCCGTAGATGTCCGCCTCGATCATGCCGTTGGTGGCGATCAGACCGACGCGGCGGATGACCTCGGGGTGGTTGGAGATGGACTGCGGGCGCAGGATGATGGAGTCGCGGTAGCGCGACGCCTCGTTGTTCATCTTCTCCGCGTACTCCGGCGAAAGCGAGAAGGAGGTGGCGGAAGCGACGGTCATCTTGCCCGCGTCGATAAGGTCGACCATGCCGTCCTGGATGACCTCGGTGTAGGCCTGGATGTTCTCGAACTTCGACTCCATCAGGCCAGCCATCACGGCGTTGGGGACGTTGCCCACGCCCGACTGCATGACGTAGCCGTCGTACGTGAGGCGGCCGGCCGTGACCTCGCTCTCCAGGAAGTCGAGGAAGTGCCCTGCGATCTGCTCGGACACCTCGTCGGGGGCCTTGAAGGGGGCGTTGCGGTCGGGGGCGTCGGTTTCCACGATCGCGACGACCTTGGAGGGGTCGATCTCGATATAGGGGCTGCCGATGCGGTCGCCGGCCTTCGTGATCGGGACCGGGATGCGGTTCGGCAGCGGCGGCACGAGCCAGATGTCGTGCATGCCCTCGAGCTCCTCGGACTGCCAGGAGTTGACCTCGATGATGATCTTCTTCGCGGCGTTGACGAACTCCACCGAGTTGCCCACGGACGAGGACGGGACGATGTGGCCGTCCTCGGTGATGCGCACGGCCTCGACGATGGCAACGTCCAGGTCGCCGAAGAAGCCCTGCTCCACCATCATGCCGGAATGGGAGAGGTGGATATCCTGGAACTTCATTGCGCCGCTGTTGATCTTGTTGCGCATCTGCGGATCGGACTGGTACGGCATGCGGTAGCGCAGCGCGTCGGCCTCGGCGAGCACGCCGTCGCACTCGGGGGCGGTGGAAGCGCCGGTGAACAGGTCGATGCTGTAGTCCTGGCCCTTGCCGTGGGCCTGGGTGGCCTTTTCGGCGATGGCGCCCGGCAGCGCCTTGGGGTAGCCGGCTCCGGTGAAGCCGGACATGCCTACCTTGTCGCCGTGGTTGACAAACTGTACGGCCTCCTGCGCGGACATAACCTTGTCGCGCAGCTGCGCGTGGGCGATACGATCGCTCATCCTCAAATCCCTCACTAATGTTTGTTGGCGTATACACCCCCACCATATGGGGAGTGCGGTCACGATGCCAGACCCTTGTTTTGGTCGCCTAAATTTTACAGCAATAGGCACCGCCAACGATTCCAAACTCGCGACAAACCACCTAATAATTGGACTGCCGCCACCCCCGCGTGGACAATGGTGGCTACTATGACTCAGGTACTTTCGACGCCGGCCGCCCCCGCGAGCCCGGCGCGACCAACCCGGCTCCGCATTGGGGGATACGACCTCGACTCCCCCGTCCTCCTCGCACCGATGGCCGGGGTGACCAACATGCCTTTCCGCGTCCTGTGCCGCGAGATTGAGCAGGAACTCACCGGCACCACCTCCGGCCTCTACGTGTGCGAGATGATCACCGCCAGAGCGCTGGTCGAGCGCAACGAGAAGACACTCCACATGACAACCTTCGCGGAGGTGGAAAAGCCGCGGTCCATGCAGCTCTACACCGTCGATCCGAAGTTCACGTACGAGGCCGTGCGGATGATCGTGGAGGAGGACATCGCCGACCACATCGACATGAACTTCGGGTGTCCCGTGCCCAAAGTCACCCGCCGGGGCGGCGGCTCCGCCATCCCGTACAAGCGGCGTCTCTACGGCAACATCGTCTCTGCCGCCGTCCGCGCCGCCGAGGGCTCCGGGATTCCGATCACGGTGAAGTTCCGCATCGGCATTGACGACGCCCACCGCACGCACCTAGACGCCGGCCGCATCGCCGCCGAGGAGGGTGCGGCCGCCGTCGCCCTGCACGCCCGCACTGCCGACCAGCGCTACTCGGGCCAGGCGGACTGGTCCGAGATCGCCCGACTTGTCGTGCACATGGACGGCACCGGGGTCCCCGTCATCGGCAACGGCGATATCTTCGCCGCCGCGGACGCAGCGAGGATGCTGGACACCACCGGCTGCCACGGTGTGGAGATCGGCCGCGGATGCCTCGGGCGCCCGTGGCTGTTCGCGCAGATCGGGGCGCAGCTGCGCGGCGAGCCGATTCCGCCTGAGCCGACCCTCGGCGAGGTCGCCCGCATCATCTACCGCCACGCCGAGCTACTTGCACTTCACGACGGCGAGGAGCACGCGTGCCGGGACATCCGCAAACATACCGGCTGGTACCTGCGCGGCTTCCCCGTCGGGGGCGAGTTCCGGAAGGACCTCGCGCGCGTCGAAACGCTCGCGCAGCTGTCCCGGCTGCTGGACGGAATCGCGGATTCGAGCGCCGTGGCCGAGCACGCCGACGACGCCCGCGGCCGGCAAGGGTCCTCCTCCAAGGTTGCGCTCCCCGATGGCTGGCTCGACGACCCCGAAGACGACACCGTGCCCGAGGGCGCCGAGGTGGATAGCAACGGCGGATAGGCCCGAGCCCTGCCCCATCCTTGTAAAATGCCATCCATGCGGACTATTTACCGGGAGCACCTCGATGCATTTTCGCGCGACCTGATTGAGATGTGCCAGAACGTCCGCACACTGATGGACGACGCCACCATCGCCCTGCTGACCCAGAGCCTTGACCACGCAGAGCACGCTTTGTCGAGCTCGGACGGGTTGGACGTGATCAGGCAACGCTGCGAAACCAGGAGCATGCAGCTGCTCGCCCTGGAGAGCCCCGTGGCCTCCGACCTGCGACAAGTCGTGTCCTCGATCTACATCGTGGAGGATTTCGAGCGGATGGGGGCACTGGCCACCCACATTGCCAAGCTGGCGCGGCTGCGCCATCCCAGCCCGGTGGTCCCGGAGCCGATGGTGGTGCTCGTGGAGGAGCTGGTGAGACTGAGCCGGGAGCTCGGGTCCCAGACGGAGGGGCTGCTCTCCGACCCCGACCCGGATGCGGCCGTGACGTTGCGCGACGCCGACGATGAGGTCGACACAATGACCAGCTACATCCTCAACCTCACCACAAACCGCCAGTGGGAGCACTCCGCCCGGGAGGCTGTTGATCTGGCGCTGCTGTGCCGCTATTTCGAGCGCTACTCCGACCATTGCGTCAACGTCGCGGCCCGCACCGTCTTCCTCGTCACCGGGATGAAGCCCGACGCGTACCTGGAACACCGCCGCTCGGGCAACGGGTTCGACATGGACGAGCGCTTCGCCGTCATCGCCCGGCGTTTCGACCAACGCAGGAACGGCTAAACCCCGGCCCCCACAAACGAGGGGCCGGGGTCAAGATACCCGCGGGGGGACCGTTTAGCCGAAGCGGCCGGCGATGTAGTCTTCGGTTTCCTTGCGCTCGGGGTTCTCGAAGATCGTGGTCGTGTCGTTGAACTCGATGAGCTGCCCCGGCTTACCGGTTGCTTCCAGCGAGAAGAAGGCGGTCTTGTCAGACACGCGCGCCGCCTGCTGCATGTTGTGCGTCACGATGACGATGGTGAACTGCTCCTTCAGCTCGTGGATCAGATCCTCCACTGCGAGGGTGGAAATCGGGTCGAGGGCGGAGCAGGGCTCATCCATCAGCAGCACCTCGGGGCGAACCGCGATCGCGCGGGCGATGCAGAGACGCTGCTGCTGGCCGCCGGACAGCCCGCCGCCGGGCTTATCCAGACGGTCCTTGACCTCTTCCCACAGGTTGGCGCCGCGCAGGGACTCTTCCGCGACCTCCTTCAGCTTCTTCCGGTCGCGCTCGCCGGAGAGCTTCAGCCCGGCCACGACGTTGTCCTCGATGGACATGGTCGGGAACGGGTTGGCCTTTTGGAACACCATGCCCACGGTGTTGCGCACCGACACGGGGTCGATGTTCTTGCCGTAGATGTTGTTGCCGTCAAGCAGGATCTCACCGTCGACGGTGGCGTTCGGGATGACCTCGTGCATGCGGTTGAGGGTGCGCAGCACGGTGGACTTGCCGCAGCCGGACGGGCCGATGAAGGCGGTCACGGCCTGGGCGGGGATGTTCATGTTGACGTTCTGCACGGCGTGGAAGTCGCCGTAGTAGATGTTGACGTCGTTGAGGACGAGCTTAGACATCAGATTTCTCCTGGATGTAGTGGATTCGGGTTGGCGACGTGGTTACTTCTTCACCGAGAACTTGGACGCGATGAAGCGAGCGACGAGGTTGAGGGCGACAACCATGAGGACGAGTGTGAGCGCTGCGCCCCACAGACGGTCGTTCGCGGGGCCCGTGGCGCCGGACTTCCACATGTCGAGCATGAACAGCGGCAGAGAGGACTGCGGCTGATCGAACATGCCGAGCCAGTTGGTCACCGGGGTCGAGCCGACGAGGATCAGCACCGGGGCGGACTCGCCCATGACGCGGGCGATGGCGAGCATGACGCCGGTGACGATGCCGGAAAGGGCAGTCGGCAGCACGATGCGGGCGATCGTCTTCCACTTGGGCACGCCCAGGGCGTAGGACGCCTCGCGCAGGTCCATGGGCACGACCCGGAGCATCTCCTCCGTGTTGCGGACGACGATGGGAACCATGAGCAGGATGAGCGCCAGGGACACAGCGAAACCTGAGCGCTGCTGGCCCAGGACCGTGATCCAGAGGGCGTAGATGAACAGCGCGGCGACGATCGAGGGCACGCCGGAGAGGATATCGACCATGAAGGTGGTCAGTTTGCCCAGGCGGTTGCCGTTGGAATACTCCACCAGGTAGATCGCGGTGAAGATGCCCACCGGGATGGAGAAGATGGACGCGACCAGCGTCTGCATGATGGTGCCGGCGATCGCGTGGAGCGCGCCACCGCCTTCGCTTCGGTTGCGGACACCGAGCATGTCCTCGGTCCACCAGCTGGCGTCAAACACGGCACCAGCGCCGCGGGAGAGCACGGTGAACAGCAGCCAGAGCAGCGGGATCAGCGCGATCAGCATGCACGCCCACATCAGCAGACCCATGACGGTGTTGGTGGTCTTGCGGCTGCTGGAGATGTCGGAGAAGGGGCTCGTGTTGCTGTTGGCCGCCTCATCTGCGGATCCGCCGGGGCGGACTGCGGTTGCCGTGGAGTTCCGGCTAGAGCCGTTGTTTGGTACTGCGGTACTCATTGTGGTCTCTGCCTCCTATTTCTTGTTGACGATCGCGCGGGCGATCGAGTTGACGACAAAGGTCAAGACGAACAGCACCAAACCTGCGGCAATGTACGCGCCGGCACTGGTCGGGTTGTTGAACTCGGCGGAGGCGTTCGCGATATGGGTTGCAAACGTCGAACCGCCGTCGAAAAGCGAGCCGCGGTACAGCGGCGACGGCGAGACCACCATGTAGAGCGCCATCGTCTCACCGAGCGCGCGGCCCAGGCCGAGCATGGAGCCGGCGATGTAGCCGGACATGCCGAACGGAATCACCGTCATGCGGATGACTTCCCACCGGGTGGCGCCGAGGGCGAGGGCGGCCTCGATCTGGCCGGGAGGCGTCTGGACAAACACCTCGCGCGCGGTGGCGGCGATGACCGGCAGAATCATGATCGCCAGCACGATGCCGCCGGTGAGCATGTTGCGCCCCGTGTAGTAGGAGGGCGTGTTGGGGTACACGGCAAAGAGGAAGAAATCGCCCGCCCAGGAGTGGATCCAGTTGTAGAAGCGTCCCAAGAAGGGGCCAAGCACCTGAGCACCCCAGAGGCCGTACACGATCGACGGCACGGCCGCGAGCATGTCGACAAGCGTTCCCAGCGGCCGCACCAGGTTCTTCGGTGCGTAGTTGGACAGGAACAGCGCGATGCCGAGTGCGACCGGCATGGCGAGGATCAGGGCGATCAGCGAGATCGTCACCGTGGAGAAGAACAGGTTCGGGATGCCGAACTGCATCGCGTCCAGGTTCGCGGTCTGCCACGGACCCCTGTAGGTGAAGAAGCCGATCAGGCCACCCTCATTCCGGGCCAGCGGGGGGATGGCCTGGAGCAGAAGGAAGAGGCCGATGGCCGCGATGATGATGGTGATCAGAGCCGCGGATGCGGTGGAGAAGAACTGGAAAATGCGGTCGCCCGGGCGGATCACGCCAGCGCCGGTGGACACACGCCCGGCAACCGGGGTGCCTTCCGTCGCCGGATCCTGGCCCTTGGACACAGGGGTGCCCGTGGACCCCGGGATGACGGGCTCAGACTTGGTGGCGGGTCCAGCGCCGCGGTCGTCATGCTCGGTAGCAGGCAGTTCGTTGTCAGCCATGTTCACGAATCCTTTAATTGAAATATCATAATGGAGAAGTATCCCTCACCAATAAAACCTTTTGGACACGCTTTACACATGTCGTGTGGGTTAAACGACAAAATGTGTGTCCGGATTCATCGATTTGTTTGGGTTGATCAGCGGTAATCCGGAAAGTATATGATCTTGGAGCTTATATCCGTCCCAGGGCGGCGAAATATTGGGGTGTGACAGCAGCGTGTGGTAGGCGCCGGTGTTGGCTTGATCAATGCCGAAGAACCAACCCCGATGCCAGGTGTGCGGCGGCGAGACGAAACGCAACGGGAAGACCTCCGCCAACCGCACCCGGTGGCGGTGCAAAATCTGCGGCGCTTCCACCACCAAGCAGCGCCCCGATATCACCAACTCCGCAGCCTTCGCAGCATTTATCGCCCACCTCACGACCGGTGCGAGCTTGAGAACCGCTGCTGCCGAAGCAGGGTGTCATCCGCGTACCCTGCAACGCCGGTTTGAATACTTCTGGCTAGTTGATGTCCCCGATCCCACGATCGGGCACGAAGGCCGGGTCTACGACCAGGTCTTCATCGACGGCACCTACACCGCCGGCGGGTGTCTCATCGTAGCCGCCACCTTGGATCACGTCATCGCCTGGCACTGGTGCACACGTGAGACCACCGGCGACTACCAAAAGCTCCTCGAACGTATCCCCGCGCCCCTGATCGCTGTCATCGACGGCGGCCAAGGCGCTGCCAGCGCAATCAAGACATGCTGGCCCACAACGAAAGTGCAGCGCTGCCTCGTCCACGCCCAACGCGTGGTACGCCGACACACCACCTCACGCCCACGCACCGATGCAGGACGAGCGATCTACCAGCTCGCGCTCAACCTCACGAAGATCACCGATCTTGACGAGGCGGCCGCGTGGGGTGCGCAGCTACACGAATACGGCAACGTCTACCGCGACTGGATGAACCAGAAAACGTGGACAACCGACCCGGCGACACGGCAACGCACCTGGTCATGGACGCATGAACGCACCCGCAAGGCCTACAACAGCCTCAACCACCTGTGGCGAAACAACCTACTGTTCGTCTACCTCGAACCACCCGACGGTGTCCTCGATGCCAACCGGATCAAATCCACCACCAACAGCCTTGAAGGCGGCATCAACGCCCAACTGAAACTGCTGACCCGCACCCACCGCGGACGATCCGGGGAGCATCAGCGTCGGATGCTGGAGTGGTGGCTGTATCTGCAAACGGAACTGCCTGACGATCCTGTTGAGATCGCCAGGCAGTCCAACTGGGGCCAGGACCAACTCGCCAAAGTATCCACCCTGACCCACAACGAGAACCACGCCGACCACGAAACCGGACGACCAGCCCTCTACGACAACGCTATCGACACCAACTACACACACTCAATCGGCATCCAAAAAGGCCACATCTAACCCCGCGACACGCCGACAACAGACACACATTTTGTCGTTTAACCCTGTCGTGTTAACCGGGCCCATATATGGGTTTGCCCCCCCAATCGGCGCGAACCGGGCGGGGGGGCAAGGTGTTCCCGAGGGAATAACGACAGCATGTTAGCTGATGGCGTTGACTGCCTCGCGCAGACGCTCAGCGTGGGTACCGGAGACCGGGATGAAGCCCTCAGCGGCGAGCTCGTCATCCTGGGAGTCGAGCGCGACGTTCAGGAAGTCCTTGACCATGTCGCGGGTCTGATCGTCGTAGCCCTTGGAGCAGACGATCTCGTAGGTGGTCAGAACCAGCGGGTAGGAGTCAGCCTCGTTGGAGGAGAACAGCTTCTCGGAGTCGACGACCATGTTGTGGCCCTCGGTCTTGAACTCCATGCCGTCCAGAGCCTTGCCGACGGTCTCGTCGGACAGCTCGACCGGGCCGTTGCCGAAGTCGATGTGGGCTGCGTTCTCAGCGAAGCCGGCCTCGACGTAGGTGATAGCACCCGGGATGGCGTTGACCTGCTCGGCGACACCGGTGGAGCCGTTAGCGCCGGCGCCCACCTCCTGCGGGAACGCCTTACCCTTGCCCTCCCACTTGCCGTCGGAGGCGGCGGCGAGGAACTTCTGGAAGTTGTCGGAGGTACCCGACTCGTCGGAGCGGTAGATCACGGAGATGCTCTCGTCCGGCAGCTCGGTGTCCGGGTTAGCCTCGGCGATGGCCGGGTCGTTCCAGGTGGTGATGTTGCCCTGGAAGATGTCGACGATGTTGTCGACGGTCAGGTTGAGGTCGTCCACACCGTCGAGGTTGTAGGCGACAGCGACCGGGCCGATGACCATCGGCAGGTGCCATGCCTCGTTGCCGCCGCAGCGGTCAGCGGCCGGCTGAACTTCCTCTTCCTTCAGCGGGGAGTCAGAGCCGGCGAAAGCGGCCTGGTTGCCGATGAAGTTCTTAATGCCGGCGCCGGAGCCGGTTGCGTTGTAGGCGAGGTTAGCGCCCGGAACGGCCTCGGAGTAGCGAGCGCCGAAGTAATCCATGGCGTTCTGCTGCGAGGTGGCGCCCTCCGCGACGAGCTGGCCGGTGGTGCCGGTCAGCTCAGCACCGGAAGCAGACTCGGAAGCCGTAGCGGTGTTGGTCTCGGTGGAGGTCTCAGCGACAGTGGTGCCGGTGGAAGCAGAGTCGTTGGAGTCACCGCAAGCGACGAGGGTTGCGGAGGATGCTGCGACGACACCGACGATGGCGGCGGTGCGCTTAAAGTTGCGAATCACGGGGTACCTTTCCGGTGCGAATTCAGATTAGAAGTCCGAGCATCGGATCCTGGTGGATAATGAGATCGGCCTGAATGAATTCAGGCAGACTTCATCCGATTACTCACAGTTGACTAAGGTACGTGTCAACGGTTAATCCCCGGTGACCCGACCGGTGAACAGTAGGTTAACTTTTGATGGTTTTCACATCTTCCCTAGTCGCGCCCGGTTTTTGGTACACAACGTGGCTCTCGGCAGTGTGAAACCCCAGCGCTTCGTACCTCGCTACCGCAGGTTCGTTGTCGGCCTCTACATACAGTTTGACCTGCTGGGCTCCGCGGCGCACGAGGTGTGCGAGACCGATTCTCACCAGCGGGTCCCCGAGCCCCTTGCGCCGGTAACCCGAGTCCAGCCCCACCACGTACACCTCGCCCGTTCCATCCGGGTGGACCTTCGTCCAGTGGAATCCCGCCAGCTCTTCGCCGTGGTACAGCAGCAACACCCCGTCCGGGTCGAACCACTCCGCCTCCATCCCGGCGTGCAGCCGAGCCTCGTCCCATCCCCCCTGCTCGGGGTGCCAGGAGAATGCGTCGTTGTTCGCCTTGAGCCACGCCCGCTCCACGTCGGCGCGGCCCCAGCGCCGGGTGGCCTCCGTGTAGTTCGTCGCGGTGTAACCCTCCGGCAGCTCCGGTACCTCCGCGGCGCCGCGCAGCGCGTCGCCGTCGACGCTCATCACGAGGAGCTCCCGGACGACGACGAAGCCGAGCTCCGCCGCCAACGCGCGCGCGGCCGGCAGGTTTCCGTGCGCCCACAGCCCCGCGTCATCCCTGCGCTCGAGGACGGCGCCCACCAGGGCGGTTCCGATCCCGCCGCCCCGGTGATCCGGATCCACCGCTAACTCCGCGGAGCCGTCGGGGGCCAGCGACGCGAGGCCGAGCACGCTACCGTCACCGTCACCGTCGCCGTCACCGTCACCGGAGCGGTAGGCGAAGTGGGTGTGCGCCAGGCGGGCGTCGTCAAGCCCTGCGAGAAACTGTTCGGAGAACGCCTCGACCCCGTCGTTCGCCTGGACCCGCTCCAGCATGCCGCGGACCGTGTCGCCGGGGAGCTTTACCTCTGTGATGCGATTCGTCATGTCGCCAGGTTACGGTATTAATAGGAGTATGAGGTTGAGCGGGAGCCGGCGATGGGCGGCAGGCAGCGTTGTAGTCGCCGCGCTGGCGGCAGCGGCTCTCGCGGCGGACACCGCGGCCGCCGCCAACGCCGAGCGCGCCCTGGCTGCATCCGCGGGAGGGGACGCGCGCCTGTCCGCCGTCCCCGGCGCCTACATCGCCGGCTTCCCCTTCGCCCAGGTCGCCGTGACAGGGAAAGTCCCCCGCGTGAGCGTCTCCGCGCTCGACGCCGAAGTTGACGGGCTGGGCGTAGTCAACGCGAGCGCCGAGGCATTCGAGGTGAAGGTCGCGCCCGAGCGCGCCGCCGCCGGCGACTTCTCCGGGTCCCGCGCGTCCATGGTGCGGCGCAACGTCCGGCTCGACGGTGTCGCGTTCGGCGCCCTGCTCGGGATGACCGACTTGGACATCTCCCACCCCTACGACATCTCGCCCGGCGGCGGGCCCGCCAGCGAAGCCCAGCTTAGGGGGACTGTGCCCGGCACGGACTCACCCAGCACCGTCGTGGTCACGCTGCGGCTGACCGACGGCATCTTCTCCATGCGCCCAAGCCTTCTGGTCGACACCCCCGAGGGCGAGGAGGACGAGATCCTCGCGGCCTACACTCTGGACCGCGACACCCGCGACCTGCCCTTGGGCGGCCCCGCCGACCTGGTCCAGCTCTCCGGGGGGTCAATAGAGTTCTCCCGCCAGCGCCTCAACACCACCCTCGGCGGCGACGATCTTTTGCCCCTGTCACCGCCAGCGCCTTCGGCACCGGCGGGCTAGCCTCCGGGTACGGTTGTGGGCATGAGCGAGACCCCCAACAACGAAACCAACCCCGCCGGCAGCCCCGCCCGCCGTATCGACGGCAGCGAGGCCGTCAACCTGGCCGCGGAGCAGTCGAAGAACACCGCCCACCGCAACATTCCCGGGCTCGGCTTCGAGTCCATGCCGCTGGCCGACGACACGGCCAACCTCCGCGAGGGCCCGTCGCTTCACGACGGCCTGTTGGCACTCCTGCCGCTTGTGGGCGTGTGGTCCGGCCACGGCCAGGCCAACGATAACGGGGACGAATACGCCTTCGGCCAGCAGCTCGTGATCTCCCACGACGGCGAGAACTACCTGCGCGTCGAGTCCCGGCTGTGGCGCCTCGACGCCGACGGCGAGCCGCAGGGCCCGGACCAGCGAGAAGTCGGTTTCTGGCGGATTTCAGCGGCAGACGAGATCGAGGTGACCCTGACCAACTCGCGCGGGCTGGTCGAGATCCTGTACGGCGAGCCCGTCAACGAGCGCGCCTGGCAGGTCACCAGCGCGTCCACCATCGTCACCGCCACAGGCCCGGATAAGCACGGGCCGGGCAAGCGGCTCTACGGCCTGATGCCCAACAACAACCTCGGCTGGGTCGACGAGCGCGTGGTGGACGGGGAGATGACGCCGTACATGTCCGCCGAATTGACGCGGGTGGCGGGCTAGGTCTGCTAGCGCTGCTAGGGCCGGTGCGCCTGCACGGCGGCGTCGACAAGCGCGGGGATCTCCTTGTCAGCGCCCGCGCCCAGCGGCCGGCCGTTGAGCTCGGTGACGCGCACGGCCTTGCGCACGGAGCTGACGAGCCACACGGACTCGGCGCCGTATATGTCGTCGACGTAGAGGTCTTTCGCTTTGCAGCGCCAGCCGTGGCGGCTCGCGTGGTCGAAGAGCGCCTGCTGCGTCGTGCCAGGCAGGATGTCGGCGTGCGGGGCCGGGGTGCGCAGCTTGTTGTCCTTGCGGACGATAACCACGGTCGACGTCGTCGCCTCGAGGACGCGGCCGTCCCTATGATCGACGTAGATTACGTCGTCGACCCCCTGCGAGCGCGCCCAGCGCAGGGCGGCCATCGACGCGGCGTAGTTGAGCGTCTTCGCCCCGACCGCGAGCCACGGCGCCGCGCCCTCGCCGCTGGCGATGGAGTAGCCCCGCGGCGCCGTCACGGCCTTCACGCCCTCGGCCCGCTGCGCGATTATCGACGCCTCCACCGGGCGCACGGTGAGCCACGCGGTGGGAACGCCGGTGGTCTCGCGGCCGCGTGTCATCGTCCAGACGCACTTCGCCTCCGCGTCCTCGCCCGCGGCTCCTCCTCTTTCCCGGTAGTAGTCGGACACCGCCTCGCGCGTGGCCTTGATCCAGTGGTCCACGCCCGGGTCCGGCAGATCCAGCGCCTCGGCTGACCGGCGGAAACGCTGGAGGTGTTTGTCGAGGTTCACGGGCTCCCCGCCGTGGATCAGCAGCGTCTCAAAAATGCCGTCGCCGCGCGTTACCGCCGCGTCGTCCCAGAACACGTGGGCGATGTTGGCGTTCTGCCTGCGGATCGAACCGCCGAAGGGTTCCACGAGGTAGATCACCGGCTGCGGGGGCAAGAGCGGGGAAGCCATGATGCCCCATTATGCACGTAAGATATTGTGCATGGAAACCGCTAGCCACTACCAATCTCCCCTGCTCACCACCGCCGGCGCGGCGGAGTTGCCGGACGCGGCCACCTCGCTTGTCGACGCCGCCGGCGTCGCCTGGCACTACGGCGACCCCCTCGGGGAGCAGCGCGCGCTGGCAAGCGGGGCAGTCGTGGTCGACCGCACGCACCGCGTGGTGATCTCCGTGGCCGGACCGGACGCCCCCACCTTCCTGAACAACCTGCTCTCCCAGAAACTGGTGGACGCGGCGGATGGATTCTCCGGCGCCGCCCTCGACCTGGACGTCCAGGGGCACATCCTCCACCACATGGACGTCGCCTCCTCCGACGGCACCTTTTACCTGGATGTCCCGGCGTACCAGGCGGGGACGCTTGAGGATTTCTTGTCCAAGATGGTCTTCTGGTCCGACGTGACCATCGAGACACCCGACCTCGGGGTGCTGACAATCCTGGGCCCGGCCCCGGCGCTGGAGGGCATTCGCGCGGTTACCGCCCGCAGCGTCGCATGGGGGCCGGGAGGAGCCACCCCGCGCACCGATCTGCTGGTGGAGAAGGGGCGCGTGCGCGAAGTCGTCGACACGCTGCGCGAGCGTGGGGTCCGGCTCGCGGGGCTGATGACGTTTACCGCCAAACGGGTCAAGGCTGGAGAGCCGGAGTTGCGTGCGGATTTGGACGGCAAGTCGATCCCCCATGAGGCCCCGGCCCTAATCAACCGTGGTGGGCGGGTCGCCGCGGTGCACCTGGACAAGGGCTGCTACCGCGGCCAGGAAACCGTGGCGCGCGTGGAAAACCTCGGGCGCTCCCCCCGGCTGCTCGTCATGCTGCAACTCGACGGCTCCGCCCCGGTGGACCCGGTTCCCGGGGCCGACGTCACCCTTGCGGGGCGTCGGGCGGGGAGGCTCGGCACTGTCGTGCACGACGCCGATTACGGCCCGATCGCGCTCGCGCTCATCAAGCGCTCCGCCCTCGACGGCGGCGACCTCACGATCGAGGGGCCCGCGCCCGTCGCGGCAACCGTCGACCCCGATTCTCTCCCCCTGGACGAAGGGGAGAAGGCCGGACGGAGGGCAGTCGAAAGGTTGAGAGGCGGCGAATAGTTTGACCTATTAGTGCAGGTTAACGGGCGGTTAAGAATTTTGGCGCGCGACAGGCTATAGTGTCCCACAGGACTATTCTGATACGACGATGAGAGGTCGCCCGTGTTGTACGGGCCACCCACAGAACCACCTCAAGGGGGTCACGCCATGGGTCGCGGACGCGCCAAAGCAAAGCAGACCAAGGTTGCTCGCCAGCTTAAGTACCACACTCCTGACATGGATCTGGATTCGCTCCAGCGCGAACTCTCGGGCCAGGCCCCGACGCGCGGCTTCAGCGATGCAGACGATGACATGGATGACCTGTACAAGGAGTACTCCGACTGGGACGCGGAGCGTAAACGCTAATCTCCCCGTAAGCACGCATGCACCCGGCCCCTTTAAAATGGGCGCGGGTGCGCTTGCGTCTCTAGAACTGCGGGTGGGCTCCGCTAAGTTCCGCCCGGCGCGATTCGCCTTCGGCCGCGGGCCGGACCTCGCCCAGAACCCAACTGTCAATGTGGCGCGCCGCCAGGATCGCCAGCGCACGGTCGCGGTCCTCCGGAGCGACGACGGCGACCATTCCGACGCCCATGTTGAACGTCTTTTCCATCTCGTCTCGCGGAACGTCGCCCACCGCCTGGATGTAGCGGAAGATCGGGCCCGGCGTCCACGTGGAGCGGTTCATCTCGGCGACCTTGCCCGCGGGAATGATGCGCTCCATGTTGCCGGCTAGGCCACCGCCGGTGACGTGGCAGAAGGTGCGCACGGAGCATTCGGACGCCAGCGCTAGGCAGTCGAGGGCGTAGATGCGCGTCGGCTCCAGCAGCTCTTCCCCGAGGGTGCGTCCCAGCTCGTCGACGTGGCCGTCAAGCGGCAGCCCGGCGCGCTCCAGCAGGACGTGCCGGGCCAGGGAGTAGCCGTTGGAGTGCAGGCCGGACGAGGCCATGCCGATGATCACGTCGCCGTCGCGGACCCGGTCCGGGCCCAGCAGCTCGTCGGCCTCGACGACGCCCACCGCGGTGGCGGAGACGTCGTAGTCCTCCGGGTCCATCACGCCCGGGTGCTCTGCGGTCTCCCCGCCCAGCAGCGCGCAGCCCGCCTGCACGCAACCCTCCGCGATGCCGGAGACGATCTCGGCGACCTTTTCCGGGACGACCTTGCCAATGGCGATGTAGTCCTGCAAGAACAACGGCTCGGCGCCGCACACCACGAGGTCGTCCACGCACATCGCCACCAAGTCGATGCCGATGGTGTCGTGCTTGTCCATGGCCTGGGCGACGGCCAGCTTGGTGCCCACTCCGTCGGAGCCCGCGGCGAGCAGCGGCTCACGGTACTTGCCCAGCGCGAACAGCCCCGCGAAGCCACCCAGGCCGCCCCGGACCTCGGGCCTCGAGGCGCGCTTGGCCAGCGGGGCGAACAGCTCCACGGCCTTGTCGCCGGCCTCGATGGACACACCAGCCGCCTCGTAGGAAACCGGCTGCGTGCTGGAATTGGGGTTGTGCTCCTGTGCCATAACTAGTTGTCGCCTCTCTGCATCCGTCGAACGAGCTCGGCATTGGGGTTGCCATCCGGCAGACCGAGCGGGTAAGAGCCGGTGAAGCAGGCTGTGCACAGATTCTGCGCCGGCTGTTTCGTAGCGGCGATCATGTCCTCGGTGGACACGAACGCCAGGGAATCCGCACCGATCATAGTGCGGATGGATTCGCGCACGGCGGCTTCGTCGTGGCCGCCGCCGTTGTTCGCAATGAGCTCGCCCGGGCTGGCGAAGTCAATGCCGTAGAAGCACGGCCACTTCACCGGCGGGGACGCGATGCGCACATGCACCTCGGCCGCGCCCGCCTCGCGCAGCATCTTGATCAGCTTGTTCTGCGTGTTGCCGCGGACGATGGAGTCGTCGACGACGATGAGCCTCTTGCCCTCGATGATCTCGCGCACCGGGTTGAGCTTCAGCCGCAGGCCGAGCTGGCGCAGCGTGTCCGAGGGCTGAATGAACGTCCTGCCCACATAGGCGTTCTTCATCAGGCCCTGCTTGAACGGGATGCCGGATTCCTCCGCGTACCCGATCGCCGCGGGCGTACCCGACTCCGGCACCGGCATAACCAAGTCTGCCTCCACCGGCTCCACCCGGGAGAGGCGCTTGCCGATCTCGATGCGCGACGCGTGCACCGAGCGGCCCTCGATGACCGAATCGGGGCGGGCGAGATAGACGTACTCGAACACGCAGTGCGCTCGCGGGGCCTCGGCGAAACGCTCGGAGTGAACGCCGGTCTCATCAATCGTGATCAGCTCGCCCGGCTCGATGGCGCGCACATGCGTCGCACCCACGATGTCCAGCGCGCACGTCTCCGAGGCGACGACCCAGCCGCGCTCGAGGCGGCCCAGCGACAGCGGGCGCACCCCGTGCGGGTCACGCGCGGCGTAGAGCGTGTGGCCGTCGGTGAACATGAAGCAGAACGCGCCCTTGATCGTGGGCAGGAGCTGCCGGGCCGCCTCGAGGACCGTCGTATCGCCCTGGATCGCATCCGCCAACAGCGCCGAAACAACCGCGGTGTCCGAGGAGGACCCCTGCCCCTTGACGCCTTCCTGGGGAATCAGGTTCCGCTCGATCGCCTTGGCCTGGAGTTCCATGTAGTTGGTCAGGTTGCCGTTGTGGGCCAGCGCCAAGTCCGTGCCGTTCGGAGAGGTGCGGAACATCGGCTGGACGTTCTCCCAGCTGTTGCCGCCGGCCGTGGAGTAGCGGGTGTGGCCAATCGCGACATCGCCCTGCAGGGCGTCGAGAATCGACTGGTCGAACACCTGCGACACCAGGCCCGTATCTTTGAACACCACGATGTTCTCGTGATCGCCCACCGCGATCCCCGCGCCCTCCTGGCCGCGGTGCTGCAAGGCGAACAGGCCGAAGTACGTGAGCTTGGATACATCCTCCCCCGGGGCCCACACCCCGAATACGCCGCACTCGTCGTTGGGGATGTCTTCGCTAGTGTCGCCAGTACCGCCAGTATCCTGTGTACTCAAGGTTTGCACGTGCCCCACCCTATCGGATTACCCCGCCGCAATAGCAATCACGGGAAGGCCTCGGGCCACCTCCGCGGCCCGGGCGCCGGAGGCGTCGATAAGCCCCTGCTCGAGCGCGTCATCGAAAGAGACGAGCCCCGTGGCGACTTTGAGCCAGGTCTGCGGATCCATCTCCACCACATTGGGGGGCGTGCCGCGGGTGTGCCGGGGGCCGTCGACGCACTGCACGGCGACAAACGGGGGGATCCGCAGCTCCACGGCGTGGCCCGGCAGTTCGTCGGCCAGGGTACGGGCTGTTGTGCGGCAGGCGTCGGCAAGCTGCTTGCGCGACGGCGGGGTGGCGCTGCCACCGCGAAGCCACCCCGCAACCGCCTCCACCGCCTGCCGCGTCGCAGCGGGATCACTCTTACGCACCGTCATTTACAACATACTAATGTGTTCAGTCATGGCATCCCCCGTTGAAACTACTAAATCCCCGCTGGTGACCCTGCGCTTCATGGCCGCGCCTAACGACGTCCTGCTGGCCGGCGCGCAGGGAGTGTCCGGCGGACGCGTACTCGAATGGATTGACAAGGCCGCCTACGCCTGCGCGGTGCAGTGGTCCGGCACGTACTGCGTCACGGCCTATGTGGGCCACATCCACTTCACCCGCCCGATCCCCTCGGGACACCTGGTCGAGGTACGCTCGCGCATCGCCATGACGGGGAACACCTCCATGCACATCGTCAACGAGGTCTTATCCGCCGACCCGCGCGACGGAGTATTCACCCGCGCCTGCGACTGCCTGGTCATTTTCGTGGCCAAAGACCCGGAAACCGGCGGAACCAAGCCCGTTCCCACCTTCACGCCCTCCACCGAGGAGGAGGAGCGCGTGCTCGACGCCGCGCTCTCCCGAATCAGCCTGCGCAATGCCATCGAGCAGGAGATGAGCAAGCAGACGTACACGGACGACTCGACCGCGCCGCGAGTGATCCACCGGTTCTTGGCCAAACCCACCGACATGAACTGGGGCGGCAAGGTCCACGGCGGCAGCGCGATGGAATGGATCGACGAGGCGGGTGTGGCGTGCACGATGGAGTGGTCCGGCGAACGCACCGTGGCCGTCTACGCCGGCGGCATCCGCTTCCGGAAGCCGATCTCTATCGGTGACCTCGTGGAGGTGGACGCGCGGCTCACCCGCACGGACGCCCGCTCGATGCACCTCGTCATTCAGGTGCGCTCCGGAAACCCGCGCGGCGGGCGCGACTCCCTCTCCCCCGCCATCCACGCGACGTTCACCTACGTCGGCGTGGATCTCGACGGCCAGCCCCTCCCCGCGCGCCAGTTCACCCCGGTGACGGAGGAGGATAAGCGCCTCTGGGAGCACACCCAGACGCTGAAGAACTTGCGCCAGGAGTACGCCCCCATGCCGCTGGTGCGCCCGAACGACGCCCAGCAGCGCATCTCCTAGGATCCGCTACGCCGGCGAGTTCGGCGCCATGGCGTGGTCGAACAGCGCCGGGAGGGTTTCCCGCCACGCCTGGGCGAGCTCCGAGACGGCGACGGTCTCGCCGGCGACGGTGTACTCGCCCGTCGACGTCGTCGTGCCGACCACGGCCACGGGGACGCCGGCCTCGGTAGCGCGCTGCACCGCGGTGTCGGCGCGGTCCGCGGTCACCGCGATGAGGACGCGGGAGGCCGACTCGGAGAACATCGCGGTGAACGCGTCCTCATGCACGCCGGTGAGGTCCAGGTCAGCGCCCTTGCCGGAGCCGAGGAGCATCTCGAACACCGCCTGGGCGAGGCCGCCCTCGGAAAGGTCGTGCGCCGCGGAGACCGCCGTGTTGTCCGCGAAGAACTGCGCGAGGCGCTCCTCATTGGCGAGGTCGACGCGCGGCGGCAGCCCGCTCAGGCCCTGCCCGGAGACCTCCTGCCACACGGATCCGCCGAACTCGTCGAAGGTTTCGCCGAGGAGGATGAGCTTGAATTCTCCCTCGTCGTTGTCCGCGTCGATCACCGGCAGGGCGTGGCCGATGGTCTGCTCCACGTTTTCGATCACGCCGAGCACGCCCACGACCGGGGTCGGCAGGATGGGGGTGTCGCCCGTCTGGTTGTAGAAGGACACGTTTCCGCCGGAGACGGGGATGCCGAGCTCAACGGCGCCGTCGGCAAGCCCGTGCACGGCCTCGCGGAACTGCCACATCACGTCCGGGTTCTCGGGCGATCCGAAGTTGAGGCAGTTGGTGACGGCCACCGGCCGCGCGCCGGTGACAGCAACGTTGCGGTAGGCCTCCGCCAGCGCCAGGCGCGCGCCCATGTTCGGGTCGAGGTAGGTGTAGCGCCCGGACGCGTCCGCCGACACGGCGACGCCGCGGTTGTTCTCCTCGTTGATGCGCAGGACGCCGGAATCGGCGTGCTGGGCCTGCACGGTGTTTCCGCGCACGTAGCGGTCGTACTGCTGGGTGATGAAGTCGCGCGAGCACAGGGCCGGCGAGGCGACCATGCGCAGCCACGCTTCACGCAGCTCGCCGGGCTTGTCGACGCCCACCTCACGCTGCACGTCATCCTGCCACGCGGGCCGGGCCCACGGCCGCTCGTACACCGGCGCCTCGTCCGCGATCGTCGACGGCGGGGCGTCCACCACGACCTCGCCATTGTGGGTGACCACCAGGCGGTCCCCCTCCCCGGTGACCTCGCCGATGACGGCGGCATTGACGTCCCACTTCGCGCAGATCTCCATGAAGCGGTCCACGTTGCCCGGCTCCACGACGGCGCACATGCGCTCCTGGGACTCGGAGGCGAGGATCTCTGCCGCGGACATGTTCTCGGCGCGCAGCGGCACAGCATCCAGGTTGACGCGCATCCCGCCGTCACCGGCGGCGGCGAGCTCGGAGGTCGCGCAGGCCAGGCCGGCACCTCCCAAATCCTGGATGCCCACCACAACGTCGGAGTGGTAGAGCTCGAGGCAGCACTCAATGAGCACCTTCTCGGCGAAGGGGTCTCCCACCTGCACGGCGGGGAGCTTGCGACCCGCGCCCTCGTCGAAGGACTCGGACGCGAGCACCGAGACGCCGCCGATGCCGTCTAGGCCGGTCCGGGAACCGAACAAAATGACCTTGTTGCCGGTGCCGGATGCGAACGCCAGCTTGAGGTCCTCCACCTTGAGCGTGCCCACGCACAGGGCGTTGACCAGCGGGTTTCCCGAGTATGTCTCGTCAAAGACGGTTTCGCCGCCGATGTTGGGCAGGCCGAGGCAGTTGCCGTAGCCACCGATGCCGGCGACGACGCCGGGCAGAACACGCTTAGTGTCCTCGGCGTCCGCCGCGCCGAAGCGCAGCTGGTCCATCACCGCGATCGGGCGCGCGCCCATCGCCATGATGTCGCGGACGATGCCGCCGACACCCGTCGCCGCGCCCTGGTAAGGCTCGACGTAGGAGGGGTGATTGTGGGACTCCACGCGGAAGGTCACCGCGTCGCCGCCCCCGATGTCGACCACGCCGGCGTTCTCTCCAATGCCGGCCAAAAGCTTGGAGCCCATCTCCTCGGTCATCGTCTCGCCGAAGTAGCGCAGGTGCACCTTCGAGGACTTGTACGAGCAGTGCTCGGACCACATGACGGAGTACACGGTGAGCTCCGCGTCCGTCGGACGGCGGCCGAGGATGTCCACGATGCGCTGGTATTCGTCGTCCTTGAGCCCCAGCTCACGGTAGGGCTGCGCCTGCTCGGGGGTCGCCTTGGCATTGTCGACGGTGTCGTTGTGCACAGTCATCGCTTACGCTCCGATCGAAGAAATCGCGGACAGGAACAGGCCCAGGCCGTCTGCCGACGGGCCGGTGAGCGCCTCAATGGCGTGCTCCGGGTGGGGCATGAGACCGACGACGCGCCCCGTTTCGTTGGTCACCCCGGCGATGGAGTTGATCGAGCCGTTGAAGTTATCCGTGTAACGGAACACCACGCGGCCCTCCTTTTCCAGCGCCTCAATCGTCTCCGGGGACGCCTGGAAGCGGCCCTCGCCGTGCTTGGCGGGAACCAGGATCTTCTGCCCCGGCTCGAGCGACGACGTCCACGCCGTGGAGGTGTTCTCCACCACGAGGTGGGTGTCCACGCAGTGGAACAACAGCCCCTGGTTGCGGGTCAGCGCCCCCGGCAGCAGGCCCGCCTCGGTGAGAATCTGGAACCCGTTGCAGATGCCCAGCACGGGCATGCCCTTCTTCGCCGCCTCTACCACCGCGCCCATCATGGGCGCCTGGGCGGCGATGGCGCCGGAGCGCAGGTAGTCACCGTAGGAGAACCCCCCTGGGACGATGACCGCATCCACCCCGCTTACGTCATTGTCAGCGTGCCAGAGCTCCTTCGGCTCCGCGCCCGCCAGGCGGACGGCGCGCAGCGCGTCCACGTCATCGAGCGTTCCGGGGAAGGTGATCACTCCGATGGTTGCGGTCATCGAACGACCTCGAAGTCCTCGATCACGGTGTTCGCCAGGAGAGTTTCGGCGAGCCGCTCGAGCTCCGCGTCAGTGACCGAGTCATCGACCTCGATTTCGAAGCGCTTTCCCTGGCGCACATCCGCCACGCCGCTCACCCCGATTCGACCGAGCGCGCGCGCAACGGCCTGGCCCTGCGGATCAAGAATTTCTGCCTTCGGCATGACATTAACGACGACACGTGCCATGGGGGTCCTTCGCTTTTAGGTAGGTCACAAGACGCGCCCAGTATATCGGACGTTGAGACACGCCCTAATTCACGGTTTTGTTGCTGATGGGCGTCGATAAGCGGGGGCGATATGACGCTCGCGTTAACGGCCGGGGAACACTCGCCCGCCACCCAGCGAACCCATCAGAAGCGGGTTACTTTCGTACATGACTGTCCAGTCGCGCCCCTCACTTGACCACAGAAGGAAAACCCGTGTCTTTCTCCCGTGCAGCTTTCAGCGGCGCCGTGGCTATCGCCATTGTCGCAGGTACCGTTTCCATCTCCGCCGTGGGCACCCCCGTCGCCGTAGCCGCCCCAGACGGCTCCACTGTTGTGATCAACGAGGTCTACGGGGGAGGTGGTAACTCGGGCTCGGTGCTCAACAACGACTTCGTTGAGTTGTACAACCCGACGGGCGCGCCGATCGACGTGACCGGCTGGGTGATCGAGCAGCGCTCCGCTTCCAACGGATTGGGCGGGAAGGCGACACTCACCGGCGTCGTCCCGGCGAAGGGGTACTTCCTCGTGCAAGGCGCCGCGGGCAACAACTCCCCAGAGCCTGGGCCCGCCCCGGACGCCACCGCAACCTTCAATTTCTCCGGCAAACAAGCGGTCGCCGTGCTTAACGACGCAAGCGGTGCCCGAGTCGACCTCGTCGGCTGGGGCACAGCCACCCAGTTCGAGGGTGCCGCAGCACCGGCAACCGCCAACTCGACGTCCATCCAGCGCGCGGCCGTGGGCGTGGACACCGACAACAACGCCGCCGACTTCATCGTCGGCGCGCCGACGCCTGTGAACTCGGGCGCGGAAGGGGCCCCGACGGATCCCGTCGACCCCGCACCCATCCCAGGCACCGTCACCCCGATCGCCCAGATCCAGGGCACTAGCGACGACTCGCCCCTGGCCGGCCAGACGGTGACCACTGAGGGCGTCGTCACCGCGGTCTACCCCGAAGGCGGGAAGAACGGCTTCTACCTGCAGACCGCCGGCACGGGTGCGACGCCCAAGAACCCCGGCGACGCATCCGACGGCGTCTTCGTTTACATGGGCTCCCGCACCGACTACCCCGCCGCCGGCGTATCCGTCAGCGTCACTGGCTCGGTGAGCGAGTACTACGAGGTCACCCAGATCACGGCCTCGGCGGTCACCGCCCTGCCGACTCCGCTCGCCGCACCGGCTGCCGTCCAGATCGACACCCTGCCCGCCGGGTCCGCCGCCCGAGAGCCGTACGAGGGCATGTTGGTGCGCCCCACGGGCGACTACACGGTGACCGACAACTACTCGCTCAACTCGTTCGGCGAGATCGGGCTCGCTCCGGGCACCGCCGCCCACCGCACCCCGACGGACGTGGTCCTGCCGGGTGCGGAGGCGAACGCCCTCCAGGCCGAGCAGGACGCCGAGGTGGTCTACCTCGACGACGGCCGCACCCGCAACTACCTCTCGGGTGACAAGAGCACCCCGCTGCCGTACTTGGTCACCTCCGATGGGGGCATCAAGTCCCTGCGAACAGGAGATGCCGTCGACTTCCAGACCGACGTGGTGGTCGACTACTCCCACAACGTCTGGCGCTTCCAGCCGCTCGAGCCCATCACCGGCAAGAATACTGCGGCGCAACTGCCCGTCACCTGGCAGGACTCCCGCGCCGCGACGCTCGATGTCCCCGCGACCGTTCAGGGCGACTTCTCCATTGCGTCCTTCAACGTGTTGAACTACTTCACCACGCTCGGCGAGACGGAGGCCGGCTGCACGGCGTACAACGACATGTACGGCAACCCGGTTGCCACAAACGGCTGCGATGTGCGCGGCGCCTACTCCCAGAATGCGTTCCAGGATCAGCAGGCCAAGATCGTCAACGCCATCAACCGCCTTGACGTCAGCGTCCTCGGCCTCGAGGAGATCGAGAACACCTCCACCGTCACCGGCGATGTCGCCCGCCGCGACGAGGCGCTGAGCACGCTTGTCGACGCCCTCAACGCCGCCGGGGGCAACTGGGCGTACGTGAACTCCCCCACCGAACTGGGCACCGACGAGGACTACATCCGCGTCGCGTTCATCTACAACAAGGACGAGGTTGTCCCCGTCGGCGAGTCGCGCATCTTCGACGACCCCGCCTTCACCGGCACCGCCCGCCAGCCGCTGGCGCAGGAGTTCGCCCCGGCCGGCGAAACGGGCGGCCAGAGCTTCGTGGCCATTGTCAACCACTTCAAGTCCAAGGGATCCGTGGTTAACGGCGACGCCGACACCGGCGACGGCCAGGGCAACAACCCGAATGTGCGCCTGGCGCAGTCCACCGCGCTCATCGATCACCTCGAGGAGCAGGACGACTGGGCCGACAAGCCCGTCTTCATCCTCGGCGACCTGAACTCCTACTCCAAGGAGGACGCCGTCCGCTACCTCGAGCAGCAGGGATTCACCAACATTCAGTCCCGCCGCGACTTCGATGGCGCCTCCTACCAGTTCGACGGTCAGCTCGGTTCCCTCGATCACGTCATGGGCAACGAGGCCGCGATGAAGCTGGTGCAGGACGCCGCAGTCTGGAACATCAACGCCGACGAATCCGTCGCCTTCGAATACTCCCGCCGCAACTACAACGTGCAGGACTTCTTCGAGGCGGACAACCCGTTCCGCTCCTCCGACCACGACCCGATCAAAGTCGGTTTCAACCTGGCCTCCGAGCCGACTGAGCCTACCGAGCCGAGCGAGCCGGCTGAATCATCCTCGCTGAGTTCTCTTTCGAACGTTTTCAGCGGCATCATCTGGGCGCTCGTGGGCGCCACCGGGGTCGTCGCACTTATCGTCGCCGCGCTCAATGCTCTCTACCCGGGAGGCGCTTCGGCTGTCCTTGCCCGTATAGGGTTGTAACCCCCAGGGACTCTGCAGCGGCGGAGTCCCACCGTAAAAACCCCCAGGGACTCTGCAGCGGCGGAGTCCCACCGTAAAAACCCCAGGGACTCTGCAGCGGCGGAGTCCCACCGTAAAAACCCCAGGGACTCTGCAGCGGCGGAGTCCCACCGTAAAAACCCCAGGGACTCTGCAGCGGCGGAGTCCCACCGTAAAAACCCCAGGGACTCTGCAGCGGCGGAGTCCCACCGTAAAAACCCCAGGGACTCTGCAGCGGCGGAGTCCCACCGTAAAAACCCCAGGGACTCTGCAGCGGCGGAGTCCCACCGTAAAAACCCCAGGGACTCTGCAGCGGCGGAGTCCCACCGTAAAAACCCCAGGGACTCTGCAGCGGCGGAGTCCCACCGTAAAAACCCCAGGGACTCTGCAGCGGCGGAGTCCCACCGTAAAAACCCCAGGGACTCTGCAGCGGCGGAGTCCCACCGTAAAACGTCAGGCCAAGAACGCCCGGTAGTCGGCGGGCTGGGATCCTTCCGCCACCGCCGCTTCAGCAGCGGCCATGAAGTCCCGGCGCACTTTCTTCTCCCCCAGCTCTCGGCCGGACACGGACAGTCGGATGATGTTGCCCTTCGCGGCACCGCGCTGGGCCGCGCGGATAATGTTGCGCCGCCACCACTTGGCGGCGCCGAACCCCTCGCCGACGGACAGGTTGCGGCACTGGTAGAACATGCCTGTGTCCGTCTGGTGCAGGCCCGTGGAGGATGCGACGAGGAGGAAGCCGAAGTCCGGAAGCACTTCCAAGGTGCCGTCGGAAAGCTGCCACCGCGGGGGCGCGAAGATATTGAAAGCGAACCCGAGGGACTCCATCTGCCGGGTCGCGCCCATGAGGCGCAGGCGCGCTTCGTGGGCCCCGAGTGTGGCAAACTCCGCGCGGCGGCCCTGGGCGGGCTGGTCAAAGCCGTTGAGGATCAGTGCCCTGTCCGCCTCCCGCTGGTCGAGAAGCCACGTGCGCGTCTTCTTGTCTTTGGCCAGGTGCCACTTCTTGTCGATGTGCGGGGCGACGAGCAGCGAGACCGGGATGCCCGCGGAGTCGAGGTCGGCGACGAGGCGGTCGACGTTGTCAAGGGTGGCGTCGAAAATCGACGACACGGAAACGAGGACGTGGCCGGACATAGGGGCAATTATCTCACAGGCAGCCGGTCAGCGCGCGGCTGCTCCGGAGGTGCTGAGCACCCACGCGTACTCGAACGCGGTCTGTTTCCACTGCGCGTAGCGCCCCGATACCCCGCCGTGTCCCGCGGACATCTCGGTCTTGAGCAGGAACTCGCCGCCGGTGGCGGTATCGCGCAGTTTCGCGATCCACTTCGCCGGCTCGACGTAGAGCACGCGGGTGTCGTTGAGGCTGGTCACGGCAAGAATACTCGGGTAGTCCTTCGCCTCCACGTTCTCGTAGGGCGCGTAGCCGGCAATGTAATCGTAGGCCTCCGGGTCGTGGTACGGGTCGCCCCATTCCTCCCACTCCGTCACCGTGAGCGGCAGCTCGGGCATGAGGATGGAGGTGAGCTGGTCCACGAACGGCACGACTGCGAGAATGCCCGCGAACTTCTCGGGCGCCATGTTGGCCACCGCGCCCATCAGCAGCCCGCCGGCGGAGCCTCCCTCGGCCACAAGCTGGGAATACGTGGTTACGCCACGCTGCACGAGCGCGTCGGCGCAGGCGATGAAGTCGGTGAACGTGTTGCGCTTGTTCATCATCTTGCCGCCGTCGTACCACAGCCGGCCCATCTCGCCGCCGCCGCGCACGTGCGCGCACGCCCAGACCATCCCGCGGTCAAGAAGGCTCAGCCGCGCGACGGAGAAGTAGGGGTCGATCGAGTACTCGTAGGAGCCGTACCCGTACAGCAGGGTCGGTTGCGGCGCAACATGCTTATCGACGCCCTCCCCGACGCGCCGGACCACCGAGACCGGCACCTGAGTCCCATCGTCGGCAGTGGCCCAGATCCGCTCCGCCACGTAGTCGTCGGGGTCGTAGCCACCCTCGACCTCCTGCTGCTTGAGCAGGGTGAACGAACGCTGCGCCACGTGGTAGTCGAAGACCTGGGCGGGCTGCGTGAATGACGTGTAGCTCAGGCGCACCACAGGGGCATCCCACTCCGGGTTGCCCCCCAGGCCAACGGAGTAGAGCTCCTCGGCGAACTCCAGCTCGGTGAACTCACTGAACGTCCCCGCGGTGAGATCCGCCGACGCGAGGCGCCCGATGCCCCCGGCGCGGTAGCTCAGGAACATGAAGTCCCGGTAGCTGTCTGTGCCCTCGATTCTGCGTTCGGGGTCGTGCGTCACGAGCTCCGTCAGTTCCCGCAGGGGCACGACGCCATCGGTGGGGCAGGTGCCCACGGAGAAGTTCGGGCCCGTCGCGTTGTGGGTGACAACCCAGTGCTCCGTCCCCCCCACCACGGCGAGGTCGACATCGTAGTCCACGCCGTCCTCGCGCTCCCACAGCGTGCGGAACTGCCCCTCCGGGTTGTCCAACTCGAGAACCCGGACCTCGCTCGTCGTCTTCGAGCTGGACCCGATGTAGAGGTAGCGTTCGGCACGGTCCGTGCCAATGCCCACGTTGAACCGTTCATCGGGTTCCTCGTAGACCAAAACGTCCGCGCTCTCGGCGGTGCCGAGCGTGTGCCGCCACACCTGGTACGGGCGCCACGCGTCGTCGACACGCACGTAGAAGACATGATCCTCCCCCGCCCACACGGCGCCGTAGAAGATGTCTGTCAGGCGGTCGTCGAAAAGCGTGCCCGTCTCGAGGTCCTTGACGCGCAGCTCGAAGCGTTCGTCGCCGGCGGTGTCGAAGGAGTAGGCCAGCAGGCGGCCCGACGTAGTGACGCTGGAGCCGCCGAGGGAGAAGAATTCGTGGCCGGCGGCGAGCTCATTGAGGTCGAGGAGTACCTGCTCCCCCGGCACGGGCGAGCCGTCCTGCGGAATCTCCGGTGGGGTCCACGGCTGCGCCGGGTCGGCGGCGACGCGGCAGGAGATGCCGTAGTCCTTGCCCTCCACGGTGCGGCCGTAGTACCACCAGCCGCCCGAGCGCGTGGGCACGGACATGTCCGTCTCTTTGACCCGCCCCTTGATCTCGGCGTAGACGGTGTCCCTGAGCTCACCCAGGTTCTGCGTCCGCGCCTCGGTGTAGGCGTTCTCCGCCTCCAGGTAGGCGATTGTCTCTGAGCTCTCCTTGTCGCGGAGCCACTCGTAGTTGTCCACCACGTCGCGCCCGTGGAACGAGCGGGTCACGGGGTGTTTGGGTGCAATCGGGGGTTGGTTGTTCATTGTGTTCACGCTACGCGTTCGCCCCCGGCCAGTGGCAGAACTTCTCCCCGCTCAGGCGTTCATACGCCTCGATGTAGCGGTCGCGGGTCGCCTCGACCACGGTGCCCGGCAGCTCCGGCGGCTGCGTGTCGCCGGCCGGGTCCCAGCCCGACTTCGGGCCCGTGAGCCAGTTACGCACGTACTGCTTGTCAAAACTCGGCTGGACCCGGCCCGGCTCATAGGAGTCCGCGGGCCAATAGCGGGAGGAGTCGGGGGTGAGGACTTCGTCGGCAAGCACGAGCGAGCCGTCCTCATCCAGGCCGAACTCGAGCTTCGTGTCGGCGAGGATGATTCCGCGGGACTCGGCGTACGCGGCGGCGGCGGAGTAGATCGCCAGCGTCTTTTCCCTGAGCTCGGAGGCCAGCTTCTCGCCCAGCTTGGAGGCCACGTAGGAGAACGTGACGTTCTCATCGTGGTCGCCCTGCTCCGCCTTCGTCGCCGGGGTGAAGATCGGCTCCGGCAGCCTGGAGGCCTCCACGAGACCCTCCGGCAGCTTGACGCCGCACACGCGGCCGTTCGCGTCGTACTCCTTCTTGCCCGAGCCCGTCAGGTACCCGCGGGCGACGCACTCGAACGCGACCATGTCGAGCTTGCGCACCACGTGCGCGCGGCCGAGTACCTCCTCGGGGATCCGCTCGTCCTCAACGCCGCCGGCGAGGTGGTTACGGACACCCAGCTCGCGCGAGAGCAGATCGAAGTAGAACGTGCTCGTCGCGGTGAGGATCCTCCCCTTGTCCGGGATCTCCGGATCCAGCGAAAAGTCGAAGGCGGAGATGCGGTCCGTTGCCACCATCAACAACGTCTCGCTGTCCACCTCGTAAATCTCACGGACTTTGCCGCCGGAAAGGTGAGTGTAATCGGATAACTCTGGGCGCATGGTGTGCAAGTGTAGTCCCGGCACGCGCGAGGGCGAATCGGGGCGGAGCGGGGGCCGGTGTCTTAGTGTGGAGCCATGATTTCACGTTCGACGGCGGTGCTGTGCGCCGCGGTAATCGGCGCCGCGGGGGCGGTGGGGGGATGCTCATCCGACAGGGGTTCGGGCGCCGCCGGTAGTGAGCCGCCGGCGGGATTCTCCCCCACGGCGCACGGCGAGGTGCTCGACTTCGGGGAGACGGCGCACATCATCACCGTCAACCCAGACAGCGGCGCGCCGGTGTACTGGGACGTCACCGTGGAGCGGCCCCGGACCCTGCGGCCGTCCGAGGTGGAGGAGAACATCGGGCAGGACCCCGGGGCGATCGGGCTGCCCGACCCGGAGGAAACCGACGCGCCTGCGCCGAAGCCGGAGCGCTACACCTCGTTCACCTGCTTTGTTGCCACGTTCACGCCGGTGGCCACGGCTCAGGGGGACTACTCGGTGACCTTGCCGACGCTGCGCACCGTCGACCGCGGAGGAGGTCGCGCCAACTTCGTGGAGCACGGCGACAACGACTACTGCGGCGTGAGTCCGGACGATGAGGTCCCGACGTTTACCGGGGACATGGAGATCGGGCGGGCGTACACGCAGGCCGTCGTCACCTGGGAGGGGGCCGACGACCCGGGAATCCCCGGCGCCGGCGTGGAACTAAGCACCGCCCCCGACCCCTCGCTTACCCAGGTGGAGCCACAGTCGGTGCGCTGGCAGTAGGTTCTTTAGCCAGGTTATTCGCCTGGGCGTTCTAGAGGATGTCGCCGGGGGTGTAGGCGACGGCGTCGGGGTGGGCGTCGACAAGCTGCTGCACCCGTGCGAGCACGTTGGCCACCTGGGACTCGGCGGCGCCGATGAAGGCGTGGCGGTCCTCGAGCGCGGCCTCCAGCTGGGCCCTGTCCAGCGGCAGGCGGTCGTCGGCGGCGAGGCGCTCGATGAGGTTCTGCTCTGCGCCGTGCTCGCGCATGTCCAGCGCCATCGCCACGGAGTGCTCCTTGATTACCTCGTGCGCCGTCTCCCGGCCCACGCCGGCGCGCACCGCCGCGATGAGGATGCGCGTGGTGGCGAGGAACGGCAGGTAGCGGTCCAGCTCGCGGCTGATCATAGCGGGGAAGGCGCCGAACTCATCCAACACGGTGAGGAAGGTCTCCAGCTGGCCGTCGATGGCGAAGAACGCGTCCGGCAGCGCCACGCGGCGTACCACCGAGCAGAACACGTCGCCCTCGTTCCACTGCTGGCCCGCCAGATCCGCCACCATGGTGAGGTAGCCGCGAAGGATGACCTGGAAGCCGCACACACGCTCACAGGAGCGGGCGTTCATCTTATGTGGCATCGCCGACGAGCCGACTTGGCCCTCCTTGAACCCCTCCGTGACGGTCTCGTTGCCCGCCATGAGGCGGATCGTGGTGGCCAGGCTGGACGGGCCCGCACCCAGCTGCACGATCGCGGAGACTGCGTCCAAGTCGAGCGAGCGGGGGTAGATCTGCCCAACGGAGTCGAAGATGCGGGTGAACCCGAGGTAGTTCGCGATTGCGCGTTCGAGCTCGTTGAGCTTGGTCTCGTCACCCTCCATCAGATCGAGCATGTCCTGCGAGGTGCCCATCGGACCCTTGATGCCGCGCAGCGGGTAGCGCTTCAGCAGCTCCTCGATGCGCTCGGTGGCCACCAGAATCTCGTCCGCCGCCGAGGCGAACCGCTTGCCCAGCGTGGTCGCCTGCGCCGCGACGTTGTGGGAGCGCCCTGCCATAACCAGCGAAGCGTACTGCTGAGCCCGATTGCCGACGGCCTTGAGCAGCGCCACCGCCTTGTCGCGCGTGAGCTCGAGAGAGCGGTAGATCTGCAGCTGCTCCACGTTCTCCGTCAGATCGCGGCTGGTCATGCCCTTGTGGATGTGCTCGTAGCCGGCCAGGGCGTTGAACTCCTCGATGCGCGCCTTCACGTCGTGGCGGGTGACTTTCTCCCGCGCGGCGATGCTGTCCAGGTCGACCCTGTCGACGACGCTCTCGTAGGCGCTGATCGCCTTCTGCGGGATCTCCACGCCCAGCTGCTGCTGCGCCTTCATCACGGCGATCCACAGCTGGCGCTCCAGCACGATCTTGTTCTCGGCGCTCCACAGCCGGGCCATCTCGGGCGAGGCGTAGCGGTTGGACAGGACGTTCGCGTTCATCGGTTTCACGGGCTCGATTATTCCATGCCGGTACGCGGGGCGGGTTCTTCGCGTCGTTGGGGGGCAGAAGGTCGGTTACGCCCGGGTGAGTTCTCTGGAGCAGAACCTGGACCGCCAAATCGATCAACTTCGTGCGGCGGGGGTGTCGCAGATATACAAGGAGAAGATCAGTGGTTCGACCCGGCACCGCCCCCAGTTGGAGGAGGTGCTGCGCTATCTGCGGAAAGGGGATCAGCTCATTGTCACGAGCATGGATCGCCTGGCCCGTTCACTCGTCGACCTCCACGCGATTGTCGAGGACCTGGTGGGCCGCGGTGTCTCGGTGAGGTTCCTCCGCGAGGGGCAGACGTATTCGGCGAAGGCGGACCCGATCGCCAAACTCATGCTCGGGCTCATGGGCAGCGTGGCCGAGTCCCGGATGCCCGGCGCGGGGTGGACCACCCGCCTACCATGTTTAGAAACATACGAAAGTAGGCATATGAGCACGGGAGTGCTCGGAAGGGTAACCCAGTGCGATGCTGAGCCGATTCGACGAACCGCCCCGCCCAGACCAACCGTTGATCGTGATTCTCAGCGACGACACCGATGAAGAAGACCACAACGTGCTCTTCCCGGCCCTGCGCGACCGGGGCACCTCCGTGATCCGCGTCCACCCTCACGAGCTGGTGGTCAATATCCGGGACGGGGTGCAGTCATTCTCTGCGGCGGGCCTGGAATTCACACCCGATCTGGTGGTCGGGTGGGTCCTGGAGGATCTGTTGTTCCCGGGGATGGCCCATCTGGAGGCGTTCGCCGCTGCGGGAGTCCCCGTGATCAACTCCGCGCTGACCCTCTTCAGGGCGCAGAACAAGTACGTTACCAGTGCCCACCTGGCTGCGGAGGGCGCCCTGGGCTACCCGGTCATCACAGGCCGGGACCCGGTCGCGCTCCGCTCGTGGATGGCTGAGCTCGGCGGCCCGGCCGTGACGAAGCCTGTCTTCGGTTTCGGCGGCCGTGGTCTCCAGCGCGCGGACACCGCCGCCGACCTCCATCCAGTCCTGGCCGGGGTGGAGCAGAGCGGGGAGAACTACTACGCCATGCCGTGGGTTCAGAACCCGGGCCGCGACATCAGGGTCTACACCGTCAACCACCACGCGGTGTTCGCGATGTACCGTTACGCGCCCGCGGGGCAGTGGGTGACCAACGTGAAGGCGGGCGGCCAGATCGCGATGTGCCCCCTCACCGAGGACATCAGTGCCCTCGCCTCCCGTGCATCCCGCGCCGTGGGAACGCTGATCGGGGGAGTGGACATCGGAGAGGACACGGCCACGGGCGAACTCGTGGTCTACGAGGTCAATTCCTGCCCTACCTGCGAGCCGCCGGTCCTCCTGGCCGCGGCGGATTTCCTTGCGGCCGCAGCCCGCGACGTCGACGCTGCCGTGCGCACGTGGCGGCCGGCGAAGGTCTACGACGGCGTGGATGACGACCCGGCTCTCTTCCACCCGAGCAAGCACGGGCTCATCCGTCAGCGGTGACGGCCGGCCCGCAAAGGAAACACCCGGGCCGCCCGGGGATCACCCGGCGTTCCGGCCAGCTGCGGAGCGCAGCACATCTGCGGCGTCGCGCTGTAAGGGGTCTGGTGCGAAAGGCTTCGCCTTCCTTGCCCCTTGATGCTTCGTTGCCGACGCCGCTGTCGGCCCCATTCTGGGCATCAGTCTGCGCAGATCTGGCCAACCGCGGTGTTTAGGACGTGTTCATCGTCTGCTGCGACGGGCTCAAAGGCCTGCCGGACGCCGTGGAGGCAACCTGGCCGAATTCCATGGTGCAAACCTGCATCGTGCACCTGATCCGGTCGGCAAATAGGTGGGTGTCTTACCAAGACCGCAAACCCGTATCGAGTGCGCTACGGGTGTCTACACCGCGCCGAATGAGGACACCGCGCGTGCCGCCCTGGACGCTTTCGAGGCCAGTGAACTGGGCCGTAAATACCCGCAATCGGTCAAAGTCTGGCGCGACGCCTGGGACCGGTTCGTGCCGTTTTTGCAGTTCCCGCCTGCGGCACGGCGAGTGCTCTACACCACGAATTCGATCGAATCGCTGAATGCTGAACTGCGGAAAGCCACCCGCAACCGCGGCCAATTCCCGAACGATACTGCGGCGCTGAAAACGCTGTGGCTGATGATCTGCAACATCGAAGACAAGCGCGCCGCCCAGCGAGCGAAGAAAGCAAAACGCGACATCGAATGCAACGGCTATATTGAAGGAGCGAAAGCCACCGGGTGGAAACAAGCCATCAACCAACTAGCCGTGGCATACCCCGACCGATTCGCGGACTACTTGTAAACCAAGCCCCCCGCACACAAACAATCGGACACTCTCCAGCGAGATGATCATGTCGTCGAGCTCGGTCAAACGGCGCGACCCCTTCGGCACCATCTGCGGGGTGAACGTGCCGGCACGATCCCTCGGCATGGTCACTTCCAACGCGCCGTACCCAGAATTAACGGTCTTGGTGTACGACCCGTTGCGGTGATTGCTCTCCTGTGCGGTTTCCACCCGGGCCTTCGCCTTACGGTCGGCATGGCCGTAGCCCAAATGTGCATCCATCTCCGCCTGCAGACCGGCGTTGATCGATGCCTGCAACAGGCCTTTGACGAGGTCGCTTGCATCATCAGCAGTGGTAGACAGTTCGCTTATCAGGCTGGCGAGCTCAGGATTTTCCATCAGCTTCTCGCTGATCTCGTTAACCCTCGCCGGGTCGTGGCCTTTCTTCGGTGACACCGTAGTCATTATCGGTGAAACTCCTTCTAGATCAGAGCCTCACACACAAATTTCCTGACACCCTCGCCGAAAGGGCAACACGCCCAATACGCAGAGCTAGTTCACGGTCAAACGCTTTATCGAGGTCAATAGTCTCTTCCATTCCCTAAAAATTCCCACAACAGTACACCTTCTCAGCCATTTGCAATTTTCCGGACAGATCATTACGAAACGGTGTTAAACCCCTTGACCGACTATCCTCCCGTTTGAATCAATGCACACCGACATGGAACGGCTCGAACAGGCCGTCAACAAAAAGGCCTTCGTCGACGCTTCCTTCGCATACATTTGTGATCGCGACCGCGACGGGAAGAGCATCGGGGGCAACCACGCCAACGACTACCTGGAAAAAGCCCTCGACCTATCGCGCGCCCAGGCCTTTAGACGCCTGAGCCGTGGCCGGGATCTGTTCGCGCCCCCGTCGCCACCACCGCCCCCGCCGCCGGGTGACGGCGCCGGCGACGAGCCGCTCGACTTCGGGCCGGGATCATCCGAGCCCGAGCGTGAGCCCGAGCGAGAGCGCGAGAAACAGCAGAAGAAAGCCCGCTCCGACTCGCGCGCCGTGGGTCCGGAAAAGCACGCAGTGATAGATTCCGAGCTCCGGAACCTCTCCAAGGAGGCAGCCCCACGAGCGCCCCGCGATCCACGCTCGCGCCATGGCGGAGGCCGCCTCCAGGTCAGTGAGCGATCTGCGCACGTACGTGCTCTCGCAGGTCCAGCGCGCCAGCAGCGTCCACAAACCCAAGGCGGACCCCAATGCGGGCTTTGCCGCGCGCTGCGTGAGAGCCTCCAGGCAGAATGCCGACGGTACCTTCGACGTGACCGCGACGATGACCGCCGGCGACTGGGCGCTCTTCAAAGCCCTGCTCGATTCAGACTCCGGCCCCGGCTCCAACATCGACGCTGACTCACAGGGGGACTCACGCACCCCCGCCCAGCGCCGCTACGACCAGTTCTGGCGCGTCTTAAATCAGCACGAGGAAGGGCGCCAAGCCAAAAACCGCGGCGCTGCCTCCGTCGTCCTCGCCATCACACTCGACGATCTCGCGGACGCTGACTGGCACACCACGTTCATGACCAACACCGGGGTCGAGGTGTCCTGCTTTGACCTCGTGCGCCTGGGCATGGGAGGAACCAAGGATTTCATCCTCCACATCGACCGAGTCACCGGGGAGTCAATCGCGCTGGGGTCCACCCGGCTGGCCAACGTGGAGCAGCGCATCGCCATGCTCGCCATCCAGGGGGTGTGCGCGTGGACCGGGTGCGACGTGCCCATGTCCGAAACGGACATGCACCACATGCTCGCCTACATCCAGGGCGGGAACACGGATCTTTCCAATCTGGCCGGGCTGTGTCGCCGCCACCATTCGTGGAACAACGACGCCCGGGACGGCCGGGCGGGTAGATCGCACGTGGCGAAGTGCCCCGACACCGGAAGAATCGGCGTGGTCTCCCCCGACGGGACCATGACGTTCAACGAAACCGTGCCCTACCACCAGTCGCCCATGGCGAAACTGCGCCGGCGGGACCACAAGATTGGGTCCCGCCAAGACCCGGACCCGCCGATGTTCCACCCGCCGCCGCGGCGCACACGAAGCACGGTGAAAAATGTCTAGAGGGAGATCGCTCCCTCAATCGCGGCGCGCGCGATGTCCCTGCGATAGAAGGAACCCTGCAGCTGGACGCGCTCGATCTCGGAGTACGCGGCGTCGACCGCTTCCTTGAGCGTGCCGCCGACGCCCAGCGCGTTGAGTACACGCCCGCCGGCTGAAAGATAGGTCCCCTCGCGCGAGGCCGTGCCCGCGTGGAGCACCGCCTCGGGATCGTCGAGGTTGTCCCCCGTGAGCACGTCACCCGTGCGCGGCGCCTCCGGGTAACCCTCAGAGGCGAGCACGACAGTCGCGGCGTAGCCCTTCCTCCACAGCAGCGCCGGCTGGTCGGCGAGGGTGCCCGTGGCGACGGCGCGCAGGACGTCGGCAAGCGGAGACTCGAGCAGGGCCAGCACGGCCTGCGTCTCGGGATCTCCGAAGCGCGCGTTGAACTCCACCACCGCGGGCC
This sequence comes from Corynebacterium mycetoides, assembly GCF_900103625.1. Classification (NCBI taxonomy): domain Bacteria; kingdom Bacillati; phylum Actinomycetota; class Actinomycetes; order Mycobacteriales; family Corynebacteriaceae; genus Corynebacterium; species Corynebacterium mycetoides. Next base: position 1,289,436 of record NZ_LT629700.1, read on the forward strand.
CCTCCGGGCCCCAGGCGATGCCCGCGTACAGCAGGCCCTGGTAGGGGATGCCGCGCGAGACCATCTCCCGGGCGACGGGTTCCACCACGTCGGCGACAATCCGCTCCACCGCGCCCTCGGGCAGCCACGGCAGCGGCGTGTACGCGCCCATGCCACCGGTGTTCGGGCCCTGGTCCCCGTCGTGGGCGCGCTTGTGATCCTGGGCGGGAAGGAGGGGCACGACGGTGGTGCCGTCGACGAGGCAGAACAGGGAGACTTCCGGCCCCTCGAGGTAGGACTCGAACAGGACGGGGTTGCCCGCCTCGATCACGGCGGCGGCGTGGGCGCGGGCCGCCTCGCGGTTCTCGGTGACCACCACGCCCTTCCCGCCGGCGAGGCCGTCATCCTTGACCACATAGCGCGGGCCGTACTCGTCGAGCACGGCGTCAATCTCTGCGGCGGCAGTGATCTGCGTCGCCGCAGCGGTCAACACACCGGCCGAGGCCATGACATCCTTTGCAAACGCCTTGGAGCCCTCCAGCTGCGCCGCGGCCCGCGACGGGCCGAACACCGCGAAACCGGCCTCGCGCAGGGCATCGGACACGCCGGCGACCAGTGGGATCTCCGGGCCGATGACCACCAGCTCCGCCTCCACCTCGCGGGCGAGCGCGACCACGGCCTCAGGGGACATCTCGTTCACGGCCCGCACCGTGGCCAGAGTGGACATGCCGGCGTTGCCGGGAGCCACGAAAAGTTCATGGCCTTTCATGGCTTTGAGCAGGGCGTGTTCGCGGCCGCCCGAACCGATGACAAGGATGCGCATGGCGTCCAATCTACAGGTAGCGTAGGGGACCATGAGCACAGTGTTTACCAAGATCATCGACGGCGAGATCCCGGGTCGCTTCGTCTACCGCGACGACGAGGTAGTGGCCTTCCTCACGATCGAGCCGATCGCCTACGGCCACACTCTCATCGTCCCCGTGGAGGAGGTGGATAAGTGGACCGACCTGGCGCCCGCCACCTGGGCGCGGCTGAACCAAGTCGCCCAGAAGATCGGCGCCGCGATCGTGGAGAGTTTCGGCTCCTCCCGCGCCGGCTACCTGATCGCAGGGTTCGAGGTCCCGCACGCGCACATCCACGTCTTCCCCGCCGACGACATGAGCGGCTACAACCTGGCCTCGGTCATGCGTGCCAACGAGACCGATCCGGCGAAGATGGATGAGGCCGCGGCGAAGCTGCGCGCACACTTGGGCGTGGGCGAGGACGGCCGCCCCGCCTAGCTCGACTCGGGATCGTCGATACGCAAAAGGGGCAGGGACAGGGTGAAGGTTGAGCCCTCCCCCGGCGCGGTGCTCACCGAGATGGCACCACCGTGGGATTCCACGATCGATTTGGTGATGGCCAGCCCGAGCCCGGACCCGCCGCCGGAGGCGCGGTTGCGGGAGGAGTCCGCGCGGTAGAAGCGCTCGAAGATGTGCTCGGCGTCCTCGGCGCTCATGCCGACGCCGGTGTCGGCGACGTCGATGAAGACCTTGTCCAGGTTCTGCCGCAGCGTGACCGTCACCTCCGCCTCGGGCCCGCCGTGCTTGAAGGCGTTGCTGATCAGGTTGAGCAGCACCTGGTGGAGCCGGTCGGGGTCCCCCTCGACCACGGGGACGACGCTGACCTCGTTGGTCACCTCCACGACGCGGTCCGGGAACGCCGCGCGCGCGGTGCTCACGGCGGAGGTGACCACCTCGAACATGTCCACCTCGCGCGCCTGGAACCGCGCGCCCTCCGCGCGGGTGAGCGCCAGGAGGTCCTCCACGAGGAGTTTCATGCGGCCGGATTCCTCGTCGATTTTGGACAGCACCATGTCCGGGTCGGTGACGATGCCGTTGCGGTAGAGCTCGGTGTAGCCGCGCACGCTGGTCAGCGGGGTGCGCAGCTCGTGGGAGGCGTCGCCGACGAAGCGGCGCATCTGCTCCTCCTTCGCGCGCGACTCCTCAATGGATTCCTGCAGCTGGGACACCATGGTGTTGACGGCGTAGGACAGCTTGCCCACCTCGGTGTCGCGCGACCATGCGGGCACGCGGCGTTTGGTGTCGCCGTCGGCAATCGCGAGCGCGGTCTCCTCCACCACGCGCAGCGGGGCGAGCGCGCGGCGGATGAAAAAGTGGCCGGCGAACCCGATGCAGATCACCGTCAGCGTGCCCATCCCGGCGGAGACGATGGCGAGGGAGGCGAGCATGCGGTTTTCCGCCTCCAGGGATTTGGCCACGTACTCGATGCTGCCGTCGTCGTTGACCACGGCCATGGCGCGCCACTCCAGCTTCTCGCCATCTTCGCCCTGCGAGGTGATCGTCTGCGGGCCGAACCCGCGGAGCTGGGAGAAGTCGGGACGCGTGCCGGCGCAGACGCCGTAGCAGTGGTAGCCGGGCAACCCGGGGTAACGCACCGCCTGGCGGTACTCGCTGGGCGCGCCCATGGTGGGCCAGGGCGTGGCCTGCCCGACCCAGGTTTGCAGGCCCTCGCGCAGCTGGTCGTCGGCGCGCTGGTAGAGCAGGCCGCGCATGAGTGTATACACCGCGATCGAGCTGAGCGCCATGCCCAGAACCGTGATCAGCAGGACGATCGCCAAAAGGCGCCGCTGCAGCGGGATCTGGCTGGTCCGGGTCTGGGTCGACAGTGCGGAGTTGGCCATCGGGACCTATGCGCTACTGGCGCGGGGTGCGCAGGACGTAGCCGACGCCGCGGACGGTGTGAATAAGCGGCACGTCGCCGGTGTCCACCTTGCGGCGCAGGTAAGAGATGTAGGACTCGACGACGTTGCCGTCGCCCCCGAAGTCGTAGTGCCACACGTTGTCCAGGATCTTCGCCTTGGACAGAACCACCTCTGCGTTGAGCATGAGGTAGCGCAGGAGGTTGAACTCGGTCGGGGAAAGGTCGATGATCTCCCCGGCCTTGGTCACCTCGTGCGTGTCGTCGTTAAGCGTGAGGTCGGCGTAGCGCAGGGTGGCGTCCTCGGCGGATTCGTCGGTCACGTGCCCTCGTCGCAGGATCACGCGCAGGCGGGTGATCACCTCTTCGAGGCTGAACGGCTTGGTCACGTAGTCGTCGGCGCCGATGGTCAGGCCGTGGATCCGGTCCTCGACCGCGTCCTTGGCGGTGAGGAAGAGCACGGGGCCGTCCAAGCCTTCCGAGCGGAGCTTGCCCAGCAGTTCGAAGCCGTCCATGCCGGGCATCATGACGTCGAGAATGTAGGCGTCGGGGCGGAACTCGTGGGCGACTTTCAGGGCCTCCTGGCCGGAGCTGACGCTTTCCACCTCGAAACCTTGGAAGCGCAGGGAGACGGTGAGCAGCTCGACGATGTTGGGTTCGTCGTCGACCACTAGGACCTTGACGCCCTCGTTCATTTCAGCCATGTTTTTTCCTTTCAGAAGAATAACTGCCTAAATTAAACCCGCCCATCCTGAACGTTTCCTGTATGCCCTCTGCAGGGTTAGTTCTTATTCGCTTGTCGACGCCCCCGAAAACGCGCCCGTATACTCCTACCGGTGCGCTGGCTCCTTTTGTCTGTCCTCTCCGCCGGCCTGCTGCTGACGGGGCTGGACAACTCGATCATGTACACGGCCCTCCCGACCATCGAGGCCGAGCTCGGCGCGACCCCCACGCAGAGCCTGTGGGTGATCAACGCGTACCCGCTCACGGTGGCCGGGCTCATGTTGGGCACGGGCACGCTGGGAGACAAGGTGGGCCACGCCCGCATGTTCGTCGCCGGCCTGGCCGCCTTCGGCGCCGCATCCGTGGCGTGCGCCTACGCCCCCGCCCCGGAGCTGCTCATCGCGGCCCGCGGCCTGCTCGGCGTGGGCGCGGCGGCGATGCTGCCCGCGACACTGGCGCTCATCCAGCAGACGTTTACCGACGAGCGCGAGCGCAACACCGCCGTCGGCATCTGGGCGTCGGTGGCCACGGTGGGGACGGCGGCCGGGCCCCTGGTCGGCGGGTTCATGCTCGAGCACTTCTGGTGGGGCTCCATCTTCCTGGTCAACGTCCCGCTCGTGCTCCTGGCGCTCGCCGCGGTCGCCCTGCTCCGCCCCGGAAACCACCCTCACGCGCTCGCGCGGTGGGACGCGCCCTCGACCCTGCTCAGCATCGCCACCCTGACGTGCTTCACACTCGCCATCAAGGGTCAGCTGTGGTTCGCCGTCCCGGCCGCGCTGGGCGCCTGGCTCTTCGCGCGCCGGCAGCGACGGCTCGACCAGCCGCTGCTAACCGCGGACATCTTCCGCAACCGCATCTTCACCGGGGGCGTGGCCGCCGCGGGGCTGTCCTACTTCGGTTTCGCCGCCGTCGAGCTGCTCACCGCCCAGCGCTTCCAGGTCGTCGCCGGGTTCAGCCCTCTTGAGGCGGGGGCGATCGTGTCGGCGATCGTCGTGGCGTCGCTGCCGTCGTCGATAATCGGCGGAATGATTCTGCACCGCGTCGGGTTCGTGCCGCTCGTGTCCGGAGGGATGATGGTCGCCGCGGCGGGCACGCTGGCGGCGGCGGCCAACGTGGAAAACATGCCCGCATTTGTGATCGCGATGCTCTGCGTCGGCGCGGGGATCGGCTGCGTGTTCTCGGTGGCCTCGACGGCCATCGTCGGGTCTGCACCGGCGCACCGCGAGGGCATGGCCGCGAGCGTGGAATCGATCTCCTACGAGATGGGCGCGCTCGTGGGCGTCGCGGTACTCGGCACTGCGATGGGCGCGCTGCGCACGCGGTTCACGGCCGCCGGGGTGGGTCTCACCGGTGCGAGCGACGGGCCGTACGACCTCGCGTACGCCGTCGTGCTCACCATCATCGCGGGGCTCCTGCTCGCAAACGCTGCCGTGTGCGCGTGGCTGTTCCGCGGCAACCCGAAGAGCCCGGCCGCCGTCGCGTGAAGAAAATGGAGCTGGAGACGAGACTTGAACTCGCAACCTACGCATTACAAGTGCGTTGCGCTACCGATTGCGCCACTCCAGCAGTGCGCATGATTCTACACATCGGCCCCCCGGGTGCGGTAACGAAGGCCGCCGGTTAGTGTAACTCGGGTGGCACAAGGGTTGAGTGGGCTCTGGGAGAGCATTGCCGGCAAACGCCGGAGCGTGGCAACCATTGATGAGGTCCGCACCTCCCCGCCTCCCTCCGTCCTCGCCCCGGTCGACCTGACGGACCCGGCGCAGGTGGCGGCGGTGATGAACATCGCGGCGCGCATCGGGTCGATCCTGATCACGAACGGCACGACGAGCTCGGACGCGCGCGCCTCGATCCACACCGTGACGTCGTCCTACGGCCTGCACTACTGCCACATCGACATCACGGTGAACACCATGACCATCCACACCATCATCGGTGTCGGCCGCCGCACCCCGGTCAGCGTTTTCCGCGTGGTCAACGACATGTCGGAGAACTACCACAAGCTCCAGGAAGTCGATCGGCTGATCCGCTCGATCCGTTCCGGCGCCACCCCACCGGAGGTGGCGGAGAAGGTGCTCGACGACATCGAGCGCGAGTACATCCCCTACCGGAACGTGAGGTTCCTGCTCGGCTGGGCCGCGATGGGCGCGGCCGTGTCCGTCCTGCTCGGCGGGGACCTGTTCATGGCGGCGCTCGGCGGCCTCACCGCGTTCATCATCATGGGCATCAAT